>JBPRGE010000026.1:0-34347 GCA_051418035.1 Candidatus Longimicrobiales bacterium M2_2A_002 | reverse complement strand
CTAGTTTCCGTCCAGAAACTCGCAACCTGTTGTGAGCAAAGGAAAAGCTGGGCATCCGAGGATGTTCTTCTCGCCGCGGGAGGAGTAGATTGATGGTGCGAGCCACAATCTCACCACCTCAACGGAGGAAGGTCCCGAGTGCGCCAGCTCTTCCAGGAACAGCTTCCGCTGTGTGGTCCGGCGGTTCCGCACGCCCACGGGCGCGAGTTGGAAGCAATGGACCGGGTGCTCAAAGAGAATCCTCGCATTGCCGAGCACGTTCTGCAAGCGCTCGAAGGGGAACTGGAGTACCCGGAGCGAGGTCGGCCGGGAATGACCGCCGCCCAGGTGCTCCGGGCTACGGTGGTCAAGCAGATGAACGGGTTCAGCTACGAAACGCTCCACTTCCATCTTCTGGACTCGATCTCCTACCGGTGGTTCTGCGGATTCGGGTCTCTGGAGCAGGTGCCCAGCAAGTCCGCCCTGGCGCATAACATCAAGCGGCTCTCGGGGGAGAGGTGGGAGCGGATCAACCGAATTCTGATGAAGGTGGCCGAGGCCCGGGGGGTCGAGGACGGCCGGAAGGTGCGGATCGACCCCACGGTGACCGAATCCCACATCCACCACCCCACCGACAACGCGCTCCTGTGGGACAGCGTCCGAGTGCTGACCCGATTGCTCCGGCAGGCCGACGAGCACGTCGAGATCCTCTACTCCGACCATACCCGTCGGGCGAAGCGGCGCCACTTCAACATCCGGAATGCCCGCAATCGGCAGCAGCGGGAGAAACCGTACCGCGATCTGCTCAAGGTGACGCGAAAGGTGGCCGGGTACGCCCGGCGCGCCATCGGGATCCTCAAGGCGGTCGAGGGGGAGCGGAGCGGGCAGGCGCGGGCTCTGGCCGACAAGCTCGCCCACTACCTCGGCCTCACCGAGCGGGTGATCTCCCAGACCGAGCGCCGGGTGCTTCAAGGGGAATCGGTCCCCGCCGCCGAGAAGGTGCTCTCGATCTTCGAGCCCCATGTCGACGTGATCCGGAAGGACAACCGGGACACGTACTATGGGCACAAGGTCACGCTCACCGGAGGCGCCTCCGGCCTGATCCTCGACTGGGTAGTCGAGGAGGGGAACCCCGCCGATTCGACCCTCATGGCCCGTATGCTCGAGCGCCAGGAAAGCCTCTACGGTCGAGTCCCCGAACAGGCCGCCATGGACGGCGGCTTTGCCTCCCGAGAGAACCTCAGACAAGCCAAGGAGATGGGAGTCGAGGATGTCGCCTTCGCCAAGAAACGGGGCATCGAGGTCCTGGACATGGTCCGGAGTACCTGGGTTTACCAACGGCTTCGGAACTTCCGCGCTGGGATCGAGGGCATCATCTCTTTCCTGAAACGGATCTTCGGTCTGGGACGCTGCACCTGGCGCGGAAGCGCCTCCTTCCACAGCTACGTGGGCGCCTCGATCTTCTCGGCGAACCTGCTGCTCCTGGCCCGGCACCTGATCGAATAACCCCGACCCACCCGTCGACTCCTGCACACCCGGTCGCCTACACCGGGCGGGGGGGAGTGTCTCCTGCCGGCCGCCGATACGGCCTCGCCTCTTCGGGAGTCCTCCGCGAGCCATGCCTTCGGCTCCCTGAAGGCTGCGCGAGCTTCAACTTGGACGCGATGAATCGCGCAACCCGCCTCAAGAACGCACTTTCCGGATACGAACTGGCCAAGGACTACGAGCGCGAGGTGGAGAAGCTCCACGATCGCGGTTATCCGGAGCTCCTCCAGGCCTTGAAGGACGGCGTCATTGCCCTCCCCGAGCTCCTGAGTGCGGACGGCGGTCCTCAGGAGTTGAAGAAGCTGGTCGACAAGCGAGTCCGGGTAGAGCATGGCAGCACGCTCCAGTTCAGTGGACTTATCGACATGTTCGAGAGCGCAAGGAAGTCGGAGCTGAAGCCGAAGACCATCAAGGGATACGTCACGCACGCGAGGCGGTTCGACGAGTTCATCACCGACCGAGAGGGTCGGCCGACCCACCTCGACGACTTGCGACGCGTTAATATCCTCGTATGGCGTGACGAACTGATCGAAGAACTCGCTCCGCCAGGAACGCCGGAAGACGTACGTCAGCAGAAAGAACGTACCGTCAATCGGCATCTGAACGGCGTTGGTTCTGTCTGCACCTGGCTCATGGACGTTCCCCAGATGGAGCGCCTCGCCAGGGATAACGAGCTTATCCGCGCCATCGTGTATGAGCACGGGGAGAAGAACCCCCAGGGATTGCTGTCCGCCAATCCGACGTCGGGACTCCGCTTCAAGGGTGACTCCGGCAGGAAGGCTGGCTACACGTACTTCCAGCCGAGCCAGCTGGCCTCGTTCCTGAAAGCCAGTCGCGAATACGACCTCCGGCATCCCCCGCAACTAGCGGCGACCGCCTACACTCTTTGGTGGCGAATGCTGGCAGCCACCGGTGCGACTACGCTGACGGAAGGTGCCTGGATTACCAGAGGTGACATTCACGTGGACCATGTTTCTCCGCACGGGACGGTCAAGGTCCATATCGCCGGGCGGAAGTCGGTCTACAGGGAACGGGATGTCTGGATCCCACACAATCTCGCTCTCGACCTGGAGGATCACGCAGATCACTTCGGCCTGGGACTCGAGGACCGCCTCTTCCCGTTCGATCACCATCGGCAATACCTCGACCGGTGGGGTGAGATCATGGAAGCCGTGAAGAACATCCGCGTCCGTGAGCTCACGCCCTATGCCCTCCGCCACACCTACGCGGTCCAGATGCTCAAGGGGAACCCGGAGAAAGGCGTACCCGGTGCAGACCTTGGAACGCTGCAGCGGCTGATGGGTCACAACAACCTGAGCACCACGGAAATGTACGCGAGCCACCGTGGAGAGGGTGCGGCGCTCTTCAGTGCGGTGTCCGCAGGGGCACTCGGCCTGGATGACCGTGAAGGGGCAGGCCGCTAGATCCGCGACCGCCACCGGTTGATTAGAGAAGAATCAAGGCCGCCGACTCGTGACCCGACTCGGCGGCCTTCGCACGGACCCGGAGACGGCCCGCCTGGTGCTAGTCGCTTGGCACTGTGCGGAAGGTTGCCAACCGTATCACGGTTTGGGCATCTTCGTCTGGTTGAGTTGCGTCGGGACCGTGACCGGTCCCGTAGGGTTTGAGGGGAATGGCCTGAGTAAATGCCTGAGTATCTCGCAATCGACGGGTACACGCGGAGGGGCATAAACAGGGCCTAACCCCCTTGCTCGCAACAACTTGGGAGGGCTAGTCCTAACTGGTAAGGCAGCGGTCTTGAAAACCGCCGGGGGGAGACCCCCATCCGGGTTCGAGTCCCGGGCCCTCCGTTGCCCTTGCCCCCGAACACCGACGACCGCCTGCCCGGCGCATCGGGCGTTCGAGCGCAGCACTGAGACAGGGAAGCGCAGCACTGGTGCAACCCGCGCGTCGCGATGGACGCGCCATTCCTCCGGAGGTCTTGATGGACTTCTTCCAGGACTTCGAGCTGTCCTCGTTCATGCCGTTCCTGCTGGACCTGGTGGGGGCGATCGTGCTCGTCTTCCTCACGCTGTGGGCGGCGCGCTGGGCCAAGCGCATCACCACGCGGAGCCTCGAGCGCGGCGGGATGGAGGAGACGCTCACCCGGTTCACGGGCACGCTGGCCCGGTACGCCGTCCTGATCCTCGGTGGTCTCACGGTGCTGAGCGTGTTCGGGATTTCGGTGGCCAGCTTCGCGGCGATCCTGGCGGCGGCGGGTTTCGCCCTGGGCCTTGCGCTGCAGGGCACCCTCGGCAACTTCTCGGCCGGCGCCATGCTGCTGATCTTCCGGCCGTTCAAGGTCGGCGATGTGATCTCGCTGGGGGGCACGACGGCGAAGGTGGTGGAGATCGAGCTGTTCACGACCCAGCTGGACACGCCGGACAACCGGCGGATCATCATGCCCAACGGCGAGATCTTCGGCTCGACCATCGAGAACATCACGTTCCACGAGAACCGGCGGGTCGACGTGGACGTGGGCACCGGCTACGAGGCGGACCTGCGGGAGACGCGCGCGGTCCTCGACGAGGTCGCCGCGAACGTCGAAGGCGCCATCGAGGACCCGGCCCCCCAGGTCTACCTGCAGGAGCTCGGCGGCTCGTCCATCAACTGGACGGTCCGGGTGTGGGCGCCGACGGGAGACTACTGGGCGGTGAAGGAGCGGCTGACCCACAGCATCAAGATCGCCCTCGACGACGCGGGCATCGGGATCCCGTACCCGCAGATGGACATCCACGTCGACGGCGCGCTCTCCGGCTCCGGTCCGACGGCGTAAGCGCTCGGCCGTCGCGTCAGCCGGATTCTTCCAGCTCGGCCTCCGTCTTCATGCTGAGGTCTGAGCGGCCGACGGTGGCCAGCGCCCGGAGCCGGCCGTCCCGCGTGTAGCGGATGGCCGCGTCGCTGCGGGGGTCGCCATCGACCTCGGTCTCGTCCCACTCCGGGGCGTGACCGACGTACGCCACGGACACGTCGAACTGGTGGGTCCAGAAGAAGGGGACATCGCGGAACGGCTCGTCCCGCCCCAGGATGTTCTTCGCCGCCGTCTGCCCCTGCCGCTGGGCCACGACCCAGTGCTCGATGCGACGGCGCTCCCCGGTGCGCTCGTCCTGCCGCCGGGCGATGTCGCCGGCCACCCAGATCCGGTCGCGGCTGGACCGGAGCCGGCCGTCGACCAGCACGCCGTCATCGGTCTCGACCCCGGCGCTCTCCGCCAGCGCGGTGTCGGCGATTACGCCCACGCCGATGACCACGAGGTCGGCCGGTAGCTCGGTCCCGTCCTGGAGCAGCACGGCGTCATCGGTGATCTCCGAGGCGGTGGTCCCCAGACGGAAGGCGACGCCGTTGTCCTCGTGGGCCGCCCGGATCGCCTCGCCCAGCTCGGCACCCAGCGTCCGCTCGAAGGGCACGGCCTCGGGCGCGACCACGGTGACGTCCACGTCCCGGGCCCGGAGCGATGCGGCGACCTCCATCCCGACGAAGCTCGCGCCGATGACCACGGCGCTGCCGGCGGACTCCGCGCGGTCGATGATGGCCCGGGTGTCGGCCAGCGACCGGAGGGTATGGACGTGGTCCCGGTCGATGCCGGGGATCCGGAGCGTCCGGGGCACGCCGCCGGTGGCCAGCAGGAGCGCGCCGTAGTCGACGGTGATCCCGGAGTCGAGATGGACGGTCCGGGCGTCCGCGTCGATGGAAGAGGCGCGGTCGGGGATCCGCTCGATCCCGTGGTCCTCGTAGAAGCCGTCGGGCCGGAGCGGGATCCACTCCTCGGGCGCGTTCCCGGCCAGGTAGTCCTTCGACAGGTTCGGCCGGTCGTAGGGCGCGGCCTCGTCGGGGTCGATCATCACCACGCGGCCCTCGTAGCCCTCCCGGCGGAGCATCTCGGCGGCGGCGCTGCCGGCGGCTCCCGCGCCGATGATGACCACGGGCTCGGGGCCCTCGGCCGTGCGACCGCGGGCGTCCAGCGGGTCGTGCTCGTGCTTCGCGCCCGGCGTGACGCGGCCGTCGTCGACCTCGACGTCCCACGTGGGGACCGGGTTCAGCGCCGGCGCCGCGGTGGCCTCGCCCGTCTCGATCGAAAAGCAGGCGTGATGCCACGGGCACCGGACGGTGCCGTCCTTGATGAGCCCGTCGCCCAGCGGGCCGCCGTAATGGGTGCACGCCGCGCCGATGGCCCGGACGTCGTCGCCGTCCCGGTACAGCAGGACCTGCTCGCCCTCGATATGGCCGACGAACGACTCGCCGTCGGTGAGCTCCGACAGATCGATCCCGCCGGACAGGTCCGGTCCCTTCAGCTCCTGGTCACCACCCGCCATGCAGCCCTCCCGGCTCAGAATGTGTCACACGGTTTCCCGTGAATCTGCGCGCAAGGTGTGGGCCACCCGGGGCCGGCGCGACGACTCCCGGCCGGCGACGCTACGCCGGCGCCGCGTGGGCGATCAGCACCGGGATCCGTGCGCCCCGGACCACCTTGTCGGCCACGCTGCCGAGCACGATCCGGGCGAGCCGGCTGTCGCGGTGGGTCCCGACGGCCAGCAGGTCGGCCCCGGCGTCGGCGGCGGCGTCCAGGATCGACCGGGCGACGGTGTAGGTGGGCGCCGTGCGCTGCTCCACGTCCAGTCCCTCGAGCTGCGCGGCTCGCTCGGCCAGGTACGCCCGCGCCTCCTGATCCCGCTCGTCGGCGGCCTCCCGGTCGAGGATGGCGGCGTGGGGGATGTACGGCGACGACGGGCCGGCCGGCGCCTGCACGGCCCGGAAGAGCGTCAGTCTCGCGTCGAGCAGTCGGGCCAGACCGGCGGCGCTCTCCTCGGCCGCCCGCGCCGCCGCCGAGCCGTCGGTGGCCACGAGGATGCGGCGCAGCCGGGGCTCGGGGGCGTCGGGGCCCGGCGGCTCCCGCCCGCCGGCCCGGACGATCACCACCGGCGTACGGACGTGGTGGACCACGCCATCGGCCACGTGGCCGAGCCAGGCCCGCTCCGGTCCGGACCAGCCGTGTGCGGTCATGATCACCAGGTCGGCGCTGGAGGCGGCGTCGACGATGGAGCGGACCGGGTCGCCGTCGGTGGTGTGGGCCTCGACCTCGAGACTCGCGCCGCGCACGCGCCCGGCCGCTTCGGCCAGGTAGCGGGCCTCCTCCTCGTGCTGGCGCTCCTCCCACTCGTCGAGGTACCCGCTGACGGTGATGTCCGGGAAGGCGTGGCCCAGCGAGCTCAACACCCGGACCAGTCGGAGCCGGGCGTCGGCCCGCCGCCCGATGAGCCCGGCCAGCCCGAGGGCCCACTCGGCCGTGCCGGAGCCGTCGAGGGGGACGAGGATCTCCCGCAGCTGCGTCGTATCCATGTGCGCCTCCTGGTCCGCGGGCGCGGGTCTCGCCGGGTCTCCTTCCATGATAATGCGTGCGACGGCGAATACCAGCGTTTTCCGTCTCGCATCCGACCCTCTCGGGCCCTATCATTCCGGGGCACGACCGAAACCAACAACGGACCTCCCGGAACCGGAGGAGACCATGTCGTTCGTAGAGGAGCTCGAGCCCCGGGCGCTCTGGGGCCATTTCGATCGGATCCTGGAGATCCCGCGGGGCTCCAAGGAAGAGGACCGGATGCGCGACTACGTGCTGGAGGTGGCCGGGCGGTGCGGCCTCGAGCACGAGGTCGATGACGCCGGCAACGTCGTCGTCCGGAAGCCCGGCACGCCGGGGCACGAGGACGCCGACATCACCATCCTCCAGAGCCACCTGGACATGGTGAACGAGAAGAACTCGGACGTCGACCACGACTTCAGCACCGACCCGATTCAGCCGGAGAGGGACGGCGAGTGGCTGAAGGCCCAGGGGACCACGCTGGGCTCCGACAACGGGATCGGCGTGGCGGCGATGCTGGCGCTCATGGAGAGCGACGACGTGGCCCACGGCCCCCTCGAGCTCCTCTTCACCATCGACGAGGAGAGCGGGCTCACCGGCGCGGCACAGCTCGATGGCTCCATGCTCCGCGGGCGGCAGCTCCTGAACCTCGACACCGAGGAGGAGGACGCCGTCACCGTGGGGTGCGCCGGCGGCGGCGACAGCCACCTCACGCTCCCGCTCTCCCGCACCGCCGCGCCTCCCGGGACGAAGGCCGTGAAGCTGGCGCTCCGGGGGCTCAAGGGCGGCCACTCGGGGATCGATATCTCGCTCCAGCGCGGGAACGCCGTCCGGCTCCTGGCCCGGATGATCGATGCCGGCGCCCGGGGGACGAACCTGCACCTGGCCGCGTTCGCCGGCGGCGACAAGCACAACGCCATCCCGCGGGAGGCCACGGCCACCGTGGTGCTCCCGGAGAGCGAGGCCGAGGGCTACGAGCACCGGGCGGGGGAGGAGTACGCGGCCGCCCGCGAGGCCTTCTCCGCCGTGGAGCCCGACATGGTGCTCAAGCTCGAGATCGGCGACGCGCCGGCGGAGGTGCTCGACCCGTCGTCGTCGTGGAGGACGCTCCACCTGATCCACGGGCTGCCCCATGGCGTCGACTCCATGAGCTACGACATCCCCGACCTCGTGGAGACCAGCACCAACCTGGCGAAAGCCGTCCTCGAGGAGACCGAGCTGGAGATCCTCATGAGCACCCGTTCGTCCGTGGCCAGCGAGCTCGAGGCGCTCCGCAAGCGGATCCGCGCCATCGCGCACCTCGCCGGCGCCGACGTCGACGAGGAGGAGCCGTACCCCGGCTGGAAGCCCGACCTCGACTCCCACGTCCTCGCCGTCCTCGAGGAGGCGTTCGAGGAGGTCAAGGGCAAGGAGCCCGTCGTCGAGGCCGTACACGCCGGCCTCGAGACCGGGATCATCGGCGAGAAGGTGCCCGGGATGGACATGGTCTCCTTCGGACCCCAGATCGAGTTCCCCCACTCGCCCGACGAGAAGGTGCGCATCCCGTCGGTGAAGACGTTCTGGGAGATCCTGACCCGGACGCTGGAAAAGCTGGCGTAGCTGCCGGCGCCGGGGCGGGGAGACGATGTCGGGAGAGCTGGACCGGATCGCGGAGTCCGGGGCGCGCGTCCACGGGCACCGCCGGGTGGTGGCGTTCCAGGACGTGGACGCCGCCGGCATCGTCTTCTACGCCCGGGTCTTCGACTACTTCCACGACGCCTACGTCGACTTCC
Source organism: Candidatus Longimicrobiales bacterium M2_2A_002 (assembly GCA_051418035.1). GTDB lineage: Bacteria > Gemmatimonadota > Gemmatimonadetes > Longimicrobiales > RSA9 > JAWVYT01. Next base: position 25,695 of record JBPRGE010000026.1, on the reverse strand, counting down.
TCCGGGACCGGGGCGCACCCCTGGAAGCGGCGCTCCGGGACGGCGCCTGGGTGGCGCCCCTGACCCGGGCGGAGGCCGAGTACCTCCGACCCCTCCGGTTCGGCGACGAGGTCGAGGTGGTGATCGCGGCCATCGACCTGGCGGAGACGGAGTACACGGTGGAGTACCGGGTGGAGCTGAAGGACGGGGTGGCGGCCGTGGGCCGGACCCGACACGTCTCGGTGGACCCGGAGACGTTCCGCCGGGCACCCGTCCCCGGGATCCTGCGACGGGCGCTGACCTGAGCGCGTTTTCTACCGCGGAATCCGCGCCTTCCGCGGCGAGTGGTTTTCAGAGCTGCCGGAGCCGGGGGGCTGCCTGACGGGCCGTCTCCCGGCGGTCGACCTTGCCGGTGGGGGTGAGGGGCAGGTCGTCCAGGACGGCGACGCGGCGGGGCAGCTTGAACGGGGCCAGGACATCCCGGAGCCCGGTCACGCCGGCCCGGAGGGCCTCCAGCACCGCCGTCTCGTCCCCGGTGGCTGCCGGCTCCCCGGAGAGCGGGCGACTCCCGGTCGTCCGCTGCTCCGGGACCACCGCCGCGCACACTACCTCGCCCCACTCGGGGTCGGGCACGCCGAAGACGCAGGCCCGGGCCACGCCGGGAAGCTCCTCGATGGCCCGCTCCACCTCCACCGGGTCGACGTTCTCGCCGCCGCTGACGATCCGGTCGGAGCGGCGGCCGAGGACGTGGAGGTTGCCGTCGTCGTCGAGGCGGCCTCGATCGCCGGTAGGGAACCAGCCATCCGGGAGGAAGGGTGAGCTGGGATCGGTGACGGGCTGCTCCGGGCCCGGGGGCAGGTAGCCGCTGAAGAGGGTGGGGCCCCGGAGCTGGATGACGTCGTCGTCGCCGATACGGAGCTCGATGCCCGGCAGGGGACGTCCGGCGCCGAGCTCCCCGCGGTTCACCGTCCCGCAGGGCTGGGTGGTAGCCTGGGAGCAGGCCTCGGTGAGGCCGTAGGTGGTGAGGACGGGCCAGCCCCGGTCCGCCGCCCGGCGGAGCAGGGCGGGGGGCGCAGCGGCGCCGCCCAGGAGGACGGCACGGAGGTGGTCGGGAGGGGCGAGGGCGGGCTCGAGGGCCAGGATCCGGGCCAGCTGGGTCGGCACCAGGGAGAGGAGGGTGACCCGGTGGCGGCGGACGTCCTCGAGGATCGTCTCCGGGTCGGTCCCGGCGGCGAGGACCACCGCCCGGCGGGCCAGGAGGCAGCGGGTGACGATGGACAGGCCGCCCACGTGGGCCACCGGCAGCGGGAGGAGCCACCGGTCGTCGTCGCGCCAGCCCAGGTTCCGGGCGCTGGCGGCCGCGGACGCCGCAAAGGCCCGGCGGGAGAGGATCACGCCCCGGGGGGCGCCGCTGGTCCCTGACGTGTGGACGATGGCCAGGGGGCGGTCGTCGTCGAGCGGGACGGTGGGGTCGGACTGGGGGGACTGGGGGGACCGGGGGAGTCGGTGGGACCGGGGCGCGTCGTCGTTTTCACCGGGCTCGAGGGTCCCGGCGGGGCGTGCGGCCTGGATGAGCCGGGCCCGCTCGGGGGCCGTGAGGCGGGGGTGGAGGAGGAGGGCGGGGATGCCCAGGGCCATGAGGGCGTGGATGGCCTCCAGCGAGGCGAGGTCGCGGCGGGCGATGAGGGCCACGGGGTCGTCGCCGTCCAGCGACGCGGCCCGGAGACGGGCCACCACCGGCCGGACCCGGTCCGCGAGCTCGGCGAAGGTCAGGGTGTCGGCATCGGCGACGAGGGCGGCCCCGTCCGGGGCCTCGGCGGCAGCGGCGAAGACCGAGAGGGACACGTCAGGCCCCCAGGACGATCCCCAGGGCGAAGAGTGCGCCGAAGGCCACGCCGAGCATGGCGGTCCCGCCCAGGGAAGGGTTCAGGGCCCGGCCGGTGTCCCGGGCCACCCGGCGGTAGAGGCGGACGGCCAGCGGGGCCGTGACCAGCGGGAGAAGCACCCACGGGCCGAGGCGGCCGGTCAGGCCGAGGGCCGGGGGCACGGCGTAGGCGGCGGCCAGGAGCAGGGCGTACTCGGCCACGGCCGCCCGGCGCCCCAGGCGAACGGCGAGAGTGCGCTTCCCGGCGGCCCGGTCGGTCTCGATGTCCCGGACGTTGTTCACCACCAGGATGGCGGTAATCAGGGTCCCGACGGGGACGGCGGCGATCCAGGCCAGGGCCGGGACGTACCCCGCCTGGACGTAGGCCGTGCCGCATACGGCCACCAGGCCGAAGAAGATGAAGACCGCGATGTCGCCGAGGCCGTTGTAGCCCAGGGGGTAGGGTCCGCCGGTGTAGGCGATGGCGGCGGCGATGGCGGCGAGCCCGATGGCCACGATCACCCACCCACCGACCCAGGCCAGGTAACCACCCACCAGCGCCGCGAGGAGGAAGACCAGGGCGGTGGCCCGACGCACGGCCGTCGGGGACAGGAGCCCGGACTGCACCACCCGGGTGGGGCCCAGACGGTGCTCGGTGTCCGCTCCCTTCTCGTAGTCGAAGAGGTCGTTGGCCAGGTTGGCGCCGATCTGGAGGAGGAGGGCGCCGGCGAGGGCGGCCAGGGCGGGGCCCCAGCGCAGCCCGCCGACGGCAAACGCGGCGGCCGTCCCCACCAGCACGGGCGTGACGGCCGCCGGGAGGGTGGCGGGCCGGATAGCCATGACCCAGCGGCGGACGGTGCCGGGCGACGACGTCGCCTGAACCGTCCCCGGAGCCGCGGGCCCGCTCTCGCCCGGCCCGATCCGGTCCCCGGTCCCCGGCGTCTCCTGGCTGCCGTCCGCGGCCACGGTGTCCCCCGGCTCAGGGGTAGCGCTTGAACTGGCTGAAGTCGGGCTTCCGCTTCTCCAGGAAGGCCTCCTTCCCTTCCTGGCCCTCCTCGGTGAGGTAGAAGAGGAGGGTGGCATCGCCGGCCAGCTGCTGGAGCCCGGCCTGGCCGTCGCAGTCGGCGTTCATGCCGGCCTTGATGAACCGGATGGCCATGGGGCTGTTCTGCAGGATCTCCCGGGCCCACTGGACCGCTTCCGCCTCCATCTCGTCGTACGGGACGACGGTGTTGACCAGGCCCATGTCCAGGGCCTCCCGGGCCGTGTACTGGCGGCACAGGAACCAGATCTCCCGGGCCTTCTTCTGGCCCACGATCCGGGCCATGTACGACGAGCCGTAGCCGGCGTCGAAGCTGCCCACCTTCGGGCCCGTCTGGCCGAAGATGGCGTTGTCGGCGGCGATGGTGAGGTCGCAGACCATGTGGAGGACGTGGCCGCCGCCCACGGCGTAGCCCGCCACCATGGCGATGACCGGCTTGGGCAGCGTCCGGATCTGGCGCTGGAGGTCCAGCACGTTGAGCCGCGGGACCCGGTCCTTGCCCACGTACCCGCCGGTGCCCCGTACGCTCTGGTCGCCGCCGGAGCAGAAGGCCTTCTCGCCCTGCCCGGTGAGGAGGACGACGCCGATGGCCTCGTCGTCCCGCGCGTCGTCGAACGCCTTCTTCATCTCCTCCACTGTCAGGGGCGTGAAGGCGTTCCGCTTGTGGGGCCGGTCGATGGTGATCCTGGCGATCCCTTCGGCGGCCTTCTCGTAGATGATCTCCTCGAACCCGAACTCCTCCCGGACCCGCCACTCGGCAGGTCCGGTGCGGTCGATCTCGACGGTGGTGATGCTCATGGGATTCTGTCCTCTCGTAGCAGTTCTGCGATCTCTCGGGGGCGCTCCAGCACGACGTTGTGGCCGGCTCCAGGCACGGCCGTGACCGTGGCCCGGGGCAGGCGCGCCGCCATCTCCTCGGCGAGGGCCCGGAACTTCGGGTCCCGGGCCCCGACCACCAGGCGGACGGGGAGGTCCACGTCGGCCAGAAGCGGTCGGTAGTCCGGCATCCGGCCGAGCCCGACCACACGCAGCGATCGGGCCAGCCCCCGGGGATCGTGGGCGCGGCGGATGGCTCGCTGCCGCTCCAGCCGTTCCCCGGGGATCGCCGCCTGGGTGCTCCACAGCGGAAGGGCCTCCCAGGCGGCCACGAACGTATCCAGACCCTCCTCGTCCAGCAACCGGGCCCATTCCTCGTCCTTTTCCACCCGCTCCTGGCGCTCGCCGGCGGTGGCCAGGCCGGGGCTGGCGCCGATGAGGGTGGCCGCGGCGAATAGCTCCGGGTGTCGGACCAGGAGACCCAGGGCGATGCGGCCGCCCATGGAGTAGCCCACGAGTTGGGCGGGGCCGGGTACCCGGCTCCGGATCACGGCGGCGAGGCGGTCGACCACGCCCCCGAAGGTGGTCACATCAGCGGGGCCCGGCGTGCCATCGTGGCCCAGGGCGGTGGGGGCAAGGATGATCGGGGCACGGGTGGTGGGGGCGGTGGCGCGGGCGATGGTGGTGGCTCCGAGGGTGCCGGGCGCGGCGGCGTCCGGCACCGGGCCGAGGTGGTCGATGACATCGCCCCAGCTGTCCGGGGAACCGGTGAAGCCGTGGAGGAGGATGAGCGGTCCGGTCACTCCGAGAGCTCGGCCGCGAGGCTGCGCCGGAGCGCCGCCTGGTGCTGCGTGGTGCCGCCGTCGGGCACCAGCACCTCCAGCACGCCGCCCGTCTCCCGGAGGGCCCGGAGCGCCGCCTCGAGCGAGGGGGCGTCTTCCGCCCGGCGATACGGTAGCCCGAAGGTACCGGCCGCTGCCTGGAAGCTCACGTCCGGTGGTGTGAGCCACGGGGCCAGGGCCTCGTCGTCCAGGCGATCCGCCAGGGGGAGCCGCTCGAAGATCCGGCCGCCCCGGTTGTTGAGCACCACGACCGTGAGTGGCGCCGGGAGCGCCCGGAGCAGGGCCAGGCCGCCGAGATCGTGGACCAGGCTGACATCGCCCACCAGGAGCGTGGTCGGACGACCCGCCGCGGCGGCGGCGCCGGCGGCGCCGGAGACCAGACCGTCGATGCCGTTGGCGCCCCGCTGGAAGCACACCGTCAGGTGGCGCCGGCCGCCGGGGACGAAGGCGTCGACCTCCCGGATCGGGAGGCTGTTCCCCGGCACCAGGACCCCGTCGTCCGGGAGGGCGTGCACGACGATCCGGACCGCGGCCCCCTCGGAGAAGTCCCCGGTCAGGGCCCCGTCGATGACCTCGCCGGCCCGCCGGTCGGCCCGGCGCAGCCCGGCCCGCCAAGCGGCCCGGTCGGCCTCGATGTCCCGGTTGGCCTCCGCTTCCGGGTTCGGGGTCGCCGCCTCCAGTGCGGCCGCCGGGTTCGCGGCCGTCGCTTCGAGGGCGGCCGCGAGGGCTTGAACGGCGCCGTCCAGGGGGCCCGGCACCATCGTGGCGGCGGTGCCCCAGGGGTCGGGCCAGCCGTGAGCGGCCAGGACGTGACGCTCAGTGTCTCCCCACGCTTCCATGGCCGCGTACCACGCCGAGTCCGTGGGCGGCCGGCCCACCTGGATCACGACATCCGGGGTGCGGGCTCCGGCGAACCCGGGAACGTCCAGCAGGGTCGGGAAATGGTCGAGGCGGACGGCGTCTCCGGTGTCGGCGAACCGGAGCTGGCTCGCCGCCTCGGCCACCACCGGGAAGCCCGTGGCGGCGGCGAGTCGGGCGATGGACCCGGGCGCGGCCGCGTGCGGCGCCGGGGCCGGCCCACAGACGATGAGGCCGCGCCGGGCCCGGCGGCACGACCGGACCACGTCGGCCAGCTCGGGCTCACCCGGGACCCGGAGGTCGGGGACGATGGCGGTGGGCGCGGCGTCCAGCAGCCGGTCTACGGCGGCGGCGAGCTCCGTATCAGCGGACCCTGCCGCCGCCGAGGGCTCCAGGGGCTTCCGGGCCCGGGCGTTGATGTGCACGGGGCCCGGCACCGGCCCCATGGACTCGGTGAGGGCCTGGGCGGCCAGGCGCGAGATCGCCCGGAGCATGCGGGGGTCGGGATCCGGGCTGCCCAGCTCGATGTAGCTCCGGGCGTAGTCGCCGTAGAGCTTGACCTGGTCGATGGTCTGGGGCGCGCCGGCTCGCTGGAGCTCAAGGGGCCGGTCGGCGGTCAGGACCAGGACGGGAAGGCGGGACTCGGCGGCCTCGACGAGGGCGGAGAAGTAGTTGGCCGCGGCGCTGCCCGACGTGGAGACCAGCAGCACGGGCCGGCCGGTGATCCGGGCGTGGCCCAGGGCGAAGAAGGCGGCAGTCCGCTCGTCGATCACCGTACGGCAGCTGAGGCCCGGCTCCTGGAGCGCCGCCCACGTGAACGGCGTGGACCGGGACCCCGGGCTCAGCACCACCTGCCGCAGCCCGGCCCGTCGGAGGCTCCCCAGGAGGAGGCGCGCCCACTCGGTGAGGAGCGTGGGCGGGCTCACGCCAGGACCCCCAGGGCGTCCAGCATGGTCCGGAGCTTGACTTCCGTTTCCTCGAACTCCGCCGTCGGGTCCGAGTCCCGGACGATGCCGGCCCCGGCGAAGAGGTCGATGCCACCGTCGTGGATGAGCCCCGAGCGCAGGGCGACGCCGAACTCCCCGTCCCCCGCGGCGTCGAACCAGCCCACCGGCGCGGCGTACCAGCCCCGGGAGCCCGGCTCCTCGGTCTCGATCCACTCCAGCGCCTCCGCCGTGGGCAGGCCGCCGACGGCGGGCGTGGGGTGGAGCCGCTCCACCAGCTCCAGGACGTGGACGCCGCGGCGCAGCCGTCCCACGAACGGCGTCTGGAGGTGCAGCACGTGGCGCAGGCGCTGGACCCGGGGCTCGGCGGGGTGGTCGAGCTCTGCGCACAGCGGCGCCAGCGCGTCCACGATGGCCTGAACCACGTAGCCGTGCTCGGCCTCGTCCTTCAGGCTCTCCAGGAGTCGGGCCTCCAGCCCCGGGCTCCCGGCCGGGACGGATCCCGCCAGGGCCTCGGTCCGGACCTCGAACCCCGACCGGGTCACCAGGCGCTCCGGCGTGGCGCCCAGGAAGACCGAGCCGCCCCATCGGAAGGCGAACCGGGCCGCCGTGTCCGACTCCCGGGCCAGACGCCGCAGCACCGCCACTACGTCCACTGCCTCCAGGGGGACCGACCGGTGCCGGGCCGCCACGATCTTGGCGGCGCGACCGTCCGCGATCCGGCGCTGGATGGAGGCGACGGACCGGTCCCACCCGGCACGGGCCTCGGGCCCGGATCCTCCGGCGACGTCACCACGGCCGACGGTCGGATGCCGCTCCCGCGCCGGGCTGCCCCGGGGGCTGGTGGTCTCCTCGCTGCCCGCAGGGCTCGGGCCGGCGAGGCGCTCCAGCACCGATCGGGCCTCGGCAACGATTTTCGCGGGTCCCGACTCCGTCAGCTCCGCTGCCCTGACCGCCACGGCGAGTCGGGCCTGGTCGCCGTCGCTGGTGTAGTGGAGCCGGGGGAGGAGGAAGGTGGCATCGCCGAACGGGCGCCACCGCGGCGGCGCGACGCCGGGCAGGAAGGAGAAGCCTCCGAAAAGGCGGGGCGGGATCGCGTCGATGTCGGGATGGTCCACCCGGTCGATCCGCGACCAGAGGCGGTCGGCCTCGGCCCGGACCCGGGCGAACCGGTCGTGGCCCGCACCGCTGACGGCGGCGGCGGCCCCCAGACCCGCGTGCACCGGTCCGGCGGGGGTGGTCCAGAGGAAGCCCGGCCCATCCCCGTCGAGCAGCGCCTCCGGGTCCGTCGCCGGTGCCGGGATGGTGACCTGGCGGATGTCGACGTCGAGGGGACTCTCCAGGGCCCGGACGAGGAACCGCTCGATGGCCCGGGTCGGGGCGCCGGGCTTACGGTCGACGGCTCCGGCGTCCGTCACGGCGCAGCGGGCCGGCCGGTGTCCGGGTCGCCTCGCCCCGACCGCACCGCCGCGGCCAGCTCCGCGAACTCCTCCAGTGGCAGGGCCTGCGACGCGTCGCTCAGGGCGCGGCCCGGGTCCGGGTGGGTCTCCACCATGATCCCCGCCGCGCCGGCGGCGATGGCCGCCCGGCTCAGGGGGAGCAGCAGGTCGCGGCGGCCCGTGGCGTGGGAGGGATCCACCACCACCGGCAGGCCGTGGACCCGGGTGAGGAGCGCTACCGCGCCCAGGTCCAGGAGGTTCCGGGTGCTGGCGTCGTAGCTGCGGATCCCGCGCTCGCACAAGACCACGCCCGGGGCGCCGTGCACCAGACAGTACTCGCCCGCCAGCAGCCACTCCTCGATGGTGGCCGCCATGCCCCGCTTCAGCAGGATCGGCTTCCCCTCGGCCGCTGCCGCCTCCAGCAGCGTGGAGTTCTGCATGTTCCGGGACCCGATCTGGATCAGGTCCGCCTTTCGGGCCACCAGCGGCGCCTGCTCCCGGCTCAGCAGCTCCGTCACCACCCTGAGCCCCGTGGCGTCCGCCGCGTCCCGCAGCCAGTCCAGCGCCGGCTCGCCGTGGCCCTGGAACGAGTACGGCGAGGTCCGGGTCTTGAACGCGCCCCCCCGAAGGAACGTCACCCCCAGCTCCGCCAGCCGGCCCGCCACACCATGGATCTGGGACTCGGACTCCACGCTGCACGGGCCCGCCATGAGCACCGGTGGGCCGTCGCCGCCGATGGCGACGCCATCGACCTCCACCACGCTCCCCTGGGCGTCGACCCGGGGATGGGGCGACGGCTCATAGGCCACCGACTCCACCCCGTCGATGGCCCGCAGCGCGGCCACGTCCACCCTCGCCGAGCCCGGCTCCACGTAGAACTGGATCCGGTCCTCCGCCTCCAGGCGACGGAACCAGAGCCCATGACCCGCCAGCTCCCGCTCGACGGCGTCCGGACGGGACTCCCGTTTCAGTGTGACGATCACCTTCGGTCTCTTCCCCTCGACACCCCGGTGTCAGCCTCCCGGCTGGCGCGTGGCATAACGTACCTCCGGATCTCCTCGATGGCGACCTTCGGGACCGTCATCAGCGCCCGGGGACCGCCCATCCGGTTCCCGTCGATATTGACCTGAACGGGCGTCTCCGCGTGGATGCTCGATGGACCCCTCTCGTGCAGCCAGTTGGGGCGCAGGGTCCGGACGATGTCGTACGCGTTCGTCTGGTTTGTCGACTCCACCTCGCTCACCGTGATCAGGTATGGGTCGCCGCCCCCGGACCCACCGCCCGTGCTGCACAGCCGACCGCCACGGCGAAAACCAGGATCGTACCGACGACTCTGCCCATGCGTCTTCTCCCACTTTCCTGTGATCGGGACCGGTTGGCCACGCGTTCCTCCCTCCATTGTAACGCCCCAGCCGCGGCCGGGGCGATGCTGTTGTCCCAACGGCGCCGCCAGGCGTCGGGACGGTCCACCGAAGAACCGGATTTCGGACCGTGCTTGGCGAACTCTCTACGCTATTTGGCGGGAAATCCCCGAACAACGGCGAGGGCCCCTCGATCTCCGGGGACTTCGCGACAATATCCGTCGAGAGGTCCCCACAGATCCCGTCACGGGCCGGTGGTTGGGGACTTCTCCCGAACCGGACGACCGGTCCCTCGCCAAAACCTGGGTTTGCGGGCCCCAAGACCGGGCGACACCCCGTCCGCGGCTCACCCCCAGACCCCGGGCGACGGCCCGTCCACGTCGAGGGGGTTGATCCGCGCCGGCCGGTGCTTCATCATTCAATCCGGATATATGAATGAAACTACGGTGTTTCAGCGCCTGAGCTCACTGTCGGACGAGACGCGGGGCCGGCTGCTGCACGTGCTGGAGCGGCACGAGCTGACGGTGTCGGAGCTGGTGTCGGTGCTGCAGCTGCCCCAGTCGACGGTGAGCCGTCACCTGCGGATCCTGGCGGACGAGGGGTGGGTGACGACGCGGGCGGAGGGGACGAAGCGCTACTACCGTCGGACGAGCCGGCTGGAGCCTGGGGCGCGGCGTCTGTGGGACGTGGTGCGGGACTCGCTGGAGGCGTCCCCGGAGGCGGCGCAGGACGAGGAGCGGGCCCTTGAGATGGTGGCGTGGCGGCGGACGCGGTCGCAGGAGTTCTTCTCGACGGCGGCGGGGCGGTGGGACAGCCTGCGGGCGGACCTGTTCGGCCCGCACCCGGAGTTCCCGGCGCTGCTGGGTCTGCTGGATCCGTCGTGGGTGGTGGGAGACCTGGGGTGCGGGACAGGGCAGCTGGCGGCCACGCTGGCGCCGTACGTGGCCCGCGTGGTTGCGGTGGACGAGTCGCCGGACATGCTGGATGCGGCTCGTCGTCGACTGACGGGGCTGGAGGCGGGGGAGGTAGAGGTGCGGGAGGGCCAGCTGGAGGGGCTGCCGCTGGAGGATGGCGAGCTGGACGTGGCACTGTTCTCGCTCGTGCTGCACTACGTGCCCTCGCCGGGCCGGGCGCTGGAGGAGGCGCGGCGGGTGCTGCGGCCCGGCGGTCGGGTGCTGCTGGTGGAGATGGTGGCCCACGGTCGGGAGGAGTACCGTGAGCGGATGGGCCACCTCTGGCAGGGTTTTACGGAGGCGCGGATGCGGGAGTGGCTGGAGGCGGCCGGCTTCGCGTCGGTGCGGTACCGGTCCCTGCCGATGGACGAGGAGGCGAGCGGGCCGCTGCTGTTCGTGGCGACCGGCGAAGCCGAAGGGCGGGCGTAGCGAGCCCGAGGGTTCGACGCCTCGGCCGGACGTTCGACCGCTCGGCCTTGCGGCCTCGCTTTCGACCGTGGCGCCAGGCGGCGCCGACTTTCGACCGCGCCCGGGCGGGCGCGGTTCGAGTGGAAGGGCGGACGCTCGGGAGTGTTGGAGAGGTAGCTGTGCCACAAGCGCCGGCGGTCCGCCGGGCAGCCCGGCGTGGCGACGAGCCTCGAGAGGCCGCGGAGCGGCCGGTCGAAAGCGAGCGCAGCGAAGCGGTGGAACAGAGAGCGGAACGGAGGCCGCGGCAGCGGCCGCAGTGGAGCGAACGATGGAACTCGAGACACGTACAGACGGAGAAAGCATGAGCACGACGATGGCACCGAGCGAGACGGACACGGGGACCGAGACCCGCCCCGCCTACAAGGTTGCGGACCTGGGCCTGGCCGAGTGGGGTCGGAAGGAGATCGAGCTGGCGGAGCACGAGATGCCGGGGCTGATGGAGCTCCGTCGTCGATACAGCGACGCGAAGCCGCTGGCGGGGGCGAAGATCATGGGCTCGCTGCACATGACCGTGCAGACGGCGGTGCTGATCGAGACGCTCCGGGACCTGGGCGCCGATGTGCGCTGGGTCAGCTGCAACATCTTCAGCACCCAGGACCACGCCGCGGCCGCGGTGGTGGTCGGCAAGGACGGCACGCCGGACGACCCGCAGGGGTGCCCGGTCTTCGCCTGGAAGGGGGAGACGCTCGAGGAGTACTGGTGGTGCACGTCGCAGGCGTTGAGGTGGCCGGACGGCAGCGGTCCGGATCTGATCGTCGACGACGGCGGCGACGCCACGCTCCTGGTCCACAAGGGCGTGGAGTTCGAGAAGGCCGGCGAGATCCCCGACTTCGACCCCGACACCGACCCCGAAGAGTGGGGCGTGATCCTGGAGCTGCTCCGGAGCGAGATGCAGAAGAACCCGGAGCGGTGGACCCGGGTGGCGGCCGATATCCGGGGCGTCTCCGAGGAGACGACCACGGGCGTGCACCGGCTCTACGAGATGATGCGCGACGGGACGCTGCTGTTCCCGGCCATCAACGTGAACGACAGCGTGACGAAGTCGAAGTTCGACAACATCTACGGCTGCCGGCACTCGCTGGTGGACGGGATCAACCGGGCCAGCGACGTCATGATCGGCGGGAAGACGGCCGTGGTGTGCGGCTTCGGCGAGGTGGGGAAGGGCTCCGCCCAGTCGCTGCGGGGGCAGGGGGCCCAGGTGGTGATCACCGAGATCGACCCGATCCTGGCGCTCCAGGCCGCCATGGAAGGCTACCGCGTCGACACCCTCGAGAACGTGGTCGAGACGGCCGACATCTTCATCACGGCCACCGGCAACAAGGATGTGATCACGGTGGACCACATGGCCCGGATGAAGGACAAGGCCATCGTCGGCAACATCGGCCACTTCGACAACGAGATCGACATGGCCGGGCTCCGGAAGGCCACGAAGCGCACCAACATCAAGCCCCAGTACGACATGTTCACCTTCGACGACGGGCACTCCGTCATGGTCCTCTCGGAAGGCCGGCTCCTGAACCTGGGCAACGCCACCGGCCACCCGTCGTTCGTGATGAGCAACAGCTTCAGCAACCAGGTCCTGGCCCAGATCGAGATCTGGCAGAACAACCAGGACTACCAGAAGGAGGTCTACGTCCTGCCCAAGAAGCTGGACGAGGAGGTCGCGCGGCTCCACCTCGAGCACCTGGGCGTCAACTTGACCGAGCTCACCGACGAGCAGGCCGAGTACCTCGGCGTCCCGAAGGAGGGACCGTACAAGCCGGAGCATTACAGGTACTAGAAGGCGGAGCAGGAGCAGGAGCAGGAGCAGGAGCAGGAGTAGGAGCAGGAGTAGGAGTCAGGAACCTGACCGCCCGTCGCTGGGGAGATCCGGCGGCGGGCGGTTCCGCATGTGTGCCCGGCATGGCTGGTGACTTGGGGGTGAGAGTCCCCCGGAGAGTTGGTCGTAGCGATCCAAGGGAACCGCAAGGCGCCGAGGGCGACCGGAGCGCTGAAAGAAGCGGGGAACGAATCCGCAGGTTGACGAACAGAAACCGGATAGGAGGCACTGCCGAGCAGGGCGAGCGGGCATGTGACCGCGAAGCTCTCGCGACCAAGGCTCAGGCGGTGTAGATCCGGCGATCGTGCGGAGACGGCCACCAGCCTTACCTGGGGAGATCTCGCCTTACGTCTGAAAGGGCGACGGGGCCGCACCCGGAGCGAGAAGTCAGCCGAGGCCATAGTAGGCGACGGAGAGCAAACATGCGCTTGGGCCCAGCTTCGTCGACCGAAGGGCCGAACAGAGAGGAGAGCGAATCATCCGTGAGCCGTGGGAAGGCCATGCACCAGATGTCCAGTCAGCTGGAGCTCGCGCTGGAGCGTAGGGGTGAAGCCCCGAGGGTACAGCGCAGCGGGGAAGCCGGACGGGCGGCTCGGGGAGAGGAACGCTCGGGAAGCCATGGCCTGATGGAGCGGGCCGTGGCGCGCGAGAACGCCACAGAGGCGCTCAAGCGCGTGCGGCGCAACAAGGGCAGTCCGGGCACGGACGGGATGAGCGTGGAGGAGCTGGAGCCGTATCTGCGCGAGCACGGGTCAGCGATCCGAGAGCAACTGCTGGCGGGGAGCTACCGGCCGAGTGCAGTGAAGCGACAGCGGATTCCGAAGAGCGGCGGTGGGGTGCGGGAGTTAGGCATCCCGACGGTGCTCGACCGTTTCGTCCAGCAACTGCTTCTGCAGGGGCTACAACCGATCTTCGACCCGACGTTTTCCGAGCACAGCCACGGCTTCCGGCCGGGGCGCCGAGCGCACGATGCTGTACGCGAGGCGCAGCAGTACATCCAGGACGGGAGACGATGGGTGGTGGACGTGGATCTCGAGAAGTTTTTCGACCGCGTGAACCACGACGTGCTGATGGGGAAGCTGGAAAACCGGATCGGGGACCGGAGGGTGCTCCGGATCATCCGCCGCTTCCTGGAGGCCGGAGTCATGGCCGACGGAGTGGTGGTGGAGCGGTACGAGGGGACGCCGCAGGGCGGCCCTCTGTCACCGCTCCTGGCGAACGTGCTCCTCGACGAAGTGGACAAGGAGCTGGAGAAGCGCGGGCACTGCTTCGTGCGCTACGCCGATGACTGCAACGTGTATGTGCGGTCGAGGCGGGCGGGGGAGCGGGTGCTGACCGCCCTGCGGTCGCTGTACGCGCGGCTCCGGCTCCGGGTCAACGAGGAGAAGAGTGCGGTGGCGCGGGTGTGGGGCCGCAAATTTCTCGGCTACAGCTTCTGGGTGGCCGCGGGAGGGGTGGTCAAACGCCGCGTCGCGCCGAAGGCCCTTGAAGAGATGAAGCACCGCGTCCGGCAGATTACCAGCCGGAACGGCGGGCGGAGCATGGAACGGGTAGGAGCGGAACTCGGTACGTACCTGCGCGGCTGGAAGCAGTATTTCCGGCTGAGCGACACGCCACGGGTCTTCTTCGACCTCGATCAATGGATCCACCGTCGGCTGCGCATGGTCCAGCTGAAACAGTGGAAGCGTGGGCGAACCGTCTACCGCGAACTCAGCGCCCGGGGAGTCCCGGAGTGGCTGGCTCCGCGAGCGGCTCGCTTTGCGCGGAACTGGTGGAGGGTGGCCGCGCACGGCGCGATGCACACAGCTCTGCCGGGTGAGTACTTCGAGCGGCTCGGAGTGCCCCGGCTCGCCTCACAAACCTCAACTCACTGAACCGCCGGATGCGGACCCGCATGTCCGGTGGTGTGGGAGGGGAGTAGCCGGGACCCCCGGCTACCCCCTATCCCGATCGGGGGACAGATGACATGACGCCGGCGGAGGTCGGAACCGCCGCGGTGACTCCGGACGGGGGGTCATCGCCCGCCCACGGGGCCCGGTACCTCGCGCCGACGCCACAATCGCTTGGTCGCTGCGTCTGGATCGGCTGGCTGAATTTCGTTAACGGACGTTACCTATGTCAAGTCGGGGGATCCGGGACGGTGGCGAGTGGCGGGGGTGTGGGCGCTGCCGCCGCCTGTGCGGCACGCTCCGGCGAGCCGTGCTCGAGCCGAGGCCGTGGGCGCAACGCGGCGGGCGAGAGCCTTGCACCGTCCGGACCGCCGTGCTCCATTAGCCTCCATGGCAGAGAAGATCCTGGTGACCGGTGCGACCGGTAAGGTGGGCAGCGAGCTGGTGCGTCGTCTGGCGGATCGGCGCGTGGAGGTGAAGGCGGGCACGCGGCGGCCGGAGCTGGCCGAGGGGCTGTTCGGCTCCGCGGTCGAGATCGTCGAGCTGGACTACGACGTGACGAGCACGTGGGACGGTGCGGTGCAGTGGGCGGACCGGGTCTTCCTGGTCCCGCCGCCCTTCGACCCCCGTGGTGACGAACGGCTGGTCCCGTTCCTGGACTGGGCGGTCCAGTCGGGGTCGGAGCACCTGGTGCTGCTGTCGGCCATGGGGATCGAGGCCCGCGAGCAGCTGGCGCTGCGGCGGATCGAGCAGCGGATCGAGCGGACGGGCGTCAGCTGGACGCTGCTCCGGCCGAACATCTACATGCAGAACTTCGCCCGTGGGTTCGTGGCGCGTGCGATCCGGGAGGAGGGCGCGTTCCATCTGCCGGTGGGGGAGGCCCATGTGAGCTTCGTGGACGGTCGTGACGTGGCGGCGGTAGCGGCGGAGGTCCTGACCACCGACACCCACTTCAGCGAGGCGTACACGCTGACGGGGCCGGACGCCCTGGACCACCATCGGATCGCCGGGATCATCAGCCACGTCACCGGCCGCACCGTCCGCTACGAGCCCATCGACGAGGGGGCGATGCCGTCCATGCTCGCCGATGCCGGCTGGCCGGAGGGCCGGGCCGACACGTTCGCCAGCCTTCTGGCGGCCATCCGTGAAGGGCGCCGCTCGGACGTCACGCCCGATGTCCAGAAGCTCCTGGGTCGCGCCGCGATGTCCTTCCGCACGTTCGCCGAGGAGCACGTCGACAGCTGGCGCTGATCGTGGCCGGCGCCCGGATCGTTACAGGGCGCATCCAGCCGCCCGCTCGCCCGGCTCCCCGACCGGGTCCGACTCCGTTGCGGTGAAAACCCCTACAGCCGGGCTCGGGTCAAGGTACGTGTAGTGGAATTTCCGACATGCGCTCCGGTGGCCGCACCCTAGCTTTCCCCGTGGAGGGGAGACGTCCGTATCCGGACGTCGCCCGCTGAACGGACCTTCACGGAGGGCCATGGAGATGCAGGGCACGCATGCGGGAGCCGGGCTGCTGATGCTCGTGGCCGGCCTGACGACGCTGCCGGTGATCGCGGCCACGCCGGCCGATGCCGCCCCGAACCTCGACCCCGACCGGACCGGTCGGGAGATCTACGAGACCACGTGCGCGGCGTGCCACGGGATGGACGGGACAGGCGCGCCCCCCACGCAGGTCGGGTTCGAGGTGCCGCTGCCGGATTTCACCGACTGCAACTTCGCGAGTCGGGAGCCGGACGCCGACTGGGTCGCGGTGGCCCACGAGGGCGGCCCCGTCCGCGGCTTCGACCACACGATGCCGTCGTTCGGCGGCGCCCGGTCGGTTGCGGAGCTGCAGGCGGCGGTGGACTACATCCGGACCTTCTGCGGCGACCCGTCGTGGCCCCGTGGCGAGCTGAACATGCCGCGCCCGATGTTCACGGAGAAGGCGTACCCCGAGGAGGAGGCGGTCTTCACGCTGGGCAGCAGCCTGGAGTCGCCGGTGGGGCTGAGTCAGGAGATCGTCTACGAGAGCCGGTTCGGCGCCCGGAGCCAGTGGGAGCTGGTGGTCCCGTACGCGGTCCGCGAGGACCCTGCGGGCGGCTGGACGGGCGGCCTCGGTGACATCGCCTTCGGCATCAAGCACGCGCTCTGGCACAACGCCGAGAGCGGGTCGATCCTGAGCGTGACCGGCGAGGTCATCCTCCCGCTCGGCGATGAGGACGACGGCGTGGGCAGCGGCACGACGATTTTCGAGCCGTTCGTCTCGTTCGGCCAGCTCCTGCCCGCGAACGCGTTCCTCCAGGTCATGGTCGGCAGCGAGCTCCCGACGAACACGGACCTCGCCGAGCGAGAGGGCTTCTGGCGGGCCGTGCTGGGGAAGTCGTTCCGGAGCGGGCAGTTCGGCCGGGTCTGGTCGCCGATGGTGGAGGTGCTCGGCGCCCGGGCGTTCGAGAGCGGCGCCGAGGTGGAGTGGGACATCGTGCCGCAGATGCAGGTGACGCTGAACACGCGCCAGCACGTCATGGGCAATATCGCGGTCCGGATCCCCGTGGACGATCCGGCGCGGGACCCGCAGCTCTACGTCTACGTGCTGTGGGACTGGTTCGATGGCGGCTTCTTCGAAGGCTGGTGAGAGAGGAATGACGATGATGAATACTACCCTGAAGACGACGGTCCTCGCCGCCGCGCTCCTCCTCCTGGCGACCCCTGGGGCCGCGCAGACCCATCCGGGCCAGCCACAGCCGCCCCAGCAGCAGCCGCAGCTCTTCGACGTGGCGGGCCAGTGCATGGCGTGCCACAACGGGATCATCTCGCCGGACGGGCTCGACATCTCGTTCGGCACCAGCTGGCGGCCGTCGATGATGGCCAACGCGGCCCGTGATCCCTACTGGCAGGCGGCGGTGAAGCGGGAGACCATGGACCACCCCGACGCCGCCGTGGCGATCCAGGACGAGTGTTCCAAGTGCCACATGCCCATGGCCCGGTTCCAGGCGCATACGGCGGGGCAGCCGTTCGAGTCGTTCGGCAAGCTCCCGTGGCAGCGGGGCACCGGCACCTCGCCGCAGGTGCTGGCGCTGGCCCGGGACGGCGTCTCGTGCACCATGTGCCACCAGATCGAGGCCGAGGGGCTGGGCTCCGGGGAGACGTTCGTCGGCGGGTTCAACGTGGACACCGGGACGCCCACGGGCCAGCGGCCGGTCTACGGCCCGTACGACGTGCCCGAGGGTGCCTCGCGGGCGATGCTAAGCTCCGGCCGGTTCATCCCGACCGAGAGCCGGCACGTCCGGGAGTCGGGGCTCTGTGCCTCGTGCCACACGCTGTTCACCCACGCCCGCAACGATGCCGGCGGGGTGATCGGCGAGCTGCCCGAGCAGGTGCCGTTCCTCGAGTGGCTCCACTCCGACTACCGGGCACAGCAGAGCTGCCAGTCGTGCCACATGCCGAAGGTCGAGGGCGAGACCAACATCAGCTCGACGCTGCCGAACCCGCGGCCGGACGTCCGCAGGCACGTATTCCGGGGCGGCAACTTCTTCGTGCCGCGGATCTTCAACCTGTACCGGACGGAGCTGGCGGTGACGGCGCTGCCGGCCGAGCTGGACGCCATGGTTAGCGCCACGGAACAGTTCCTGGCGACCCGCACGGCGCGGGTGGCGGTCGAGGGTCAGACGGTGGACGGCCCTACGCTCGGCTTCGATGTGGCGGTCACGAATCTGGCAGGCCACAAGCTGCCCACGGCCTACCCGTCCCGGCGGGCGTGGCTGCACGTCGCGGTCATGGACGCGGACGGGAGCACGGTGTTCGAGTCCGGCGCGCTGCGTCGCGACGGCAGCATCGTCGGCAACGACAACGACAATGCCGCCGCACGCTACGAGCCGCATTACACCACCATCGACGACCCCGAGCAGGTCCAGATCTACGAGGCCATCATGGTCGACTACCGGGATGAGGTCACCACGGGCCTCGTCTACGGCGTGGAGTTCGTCAAGGACAGCCGGCTCCTGCCCCGAGGGTTCGACAAAGCCACGGCCGACCCCGATATTGCCGTCCGGGGCGCGGCCGCGGAGGACGCCGATTTCGACGCGCCCGGCGACCGGGTCCGCTACGAGGTGGACGTGAGCCGCCGGACCGGGCCGTTCACGGTCGAGGCCCGGCTCTGGTACCAGCCCATCGGGTTCCGGTGGGCGAGGAACCTGGCCGAGTACGATGCCCCGGAGCCGAACCGGTTCGTCCGGTTCTACGAGAGCCTGTCCCACGTGTCGGGAGCGGTCCTGGCCGAGGCGGTGGCCCGGATCGAGTAGGCAGGTAACGCCCCCCAGACCGCCCGGAGGCGCACAGATGGCAGACGAGATCGAATATCGGGTCGTCGGAGACGACATGCAGCTGGTGGAGGTGGCGCTGGACCCGGGCGAGGCGGTACGGGCCGAGGCCGGCGCGATGCTCTACATGACCGGCGGCATCGAGATCCAGACGTCGACGGGCGGTGGGGTCTTCAAGGGGCTGAAGCGCGTCTTCACCGGCGAGACCTTCTTCATCACGTCGTTCCTCCACACGGGAACAGGGAAGGGGGTCGTGGCCTTCGCCGCGCCCTACCCGGGCAAGATCATCCCGCTGGACCTGACCCGGTTCGGCGGGCAGTTCCTGGTCCAGCGTGACGGGTTCCTGGCCGCCGCCCAGGGGATCGAGATCGAGGTCGCCTTCACCAAGCGGCTCGGGGCCGGCCTCTTCGGCGGCGAGGGGTTCATCCTCCAGCGGCTCGTAGGCGACGGGCTCGCTTTCGTCCACGCCGGCGGGACCGTGGTCCGGCGCGAGCTGGCCGCCGGCGAGACGCTCCGGGTCGATACCGGCTGCCTTGTGGCGCTGGCCGACACGGTGGACTACGACATCCAGTTCATCGGCGGCGTCCGGAACGCCCTCTTCGGCGGCGAGGGCCTGTTCCTGGCGACGGTGGCCGGGCCGGGCACCGTCTTCCTCCAGAGCCTGCCGTTCAGCCGACTGGCCGACCGGGTCATGCAGGCCGCGCGCTTCGCCCAGAAGGGGGAGAAGAAGGGCGTCGCCGGGATCGGCGGGGACGTGCTCGGCGGGATCCTCCAGGGCGACTGAGCCGGCATCGGAGCCGAGGCCCGAGCGTTGCCGGGTCGCCATCGGGGCGGCACCGGCTCGGCGCCGGACCCGTCCCTGTCGCGGTTCGGTTCTTGCGCCCTGATCCGGGCGGCAGATGCCGAGGATCATGGCAGATAACCGACACACATCAGGCAGGAGGAGACGCGTGGCAAAGAGGACGGCGAAGGCGGAGTGGACGGGGACGCTGAAGGAAGGCGTCGGCACGATGCGGTTCGGCGGCGGAGCGTTCGAGGGCGCGTACTCCTTCATGTCCCGGTTCGAAGAGGGTGAGGGGACGAATCCGGAGGAGCTGATCGCGGCGGCCCACGCCGGCTGCTTCTCCATGGCGTTCGCCAACGAGCTGGACGGTGCGGGCCACACCCCGGAGAAGGTCTGGACCGAGGCACAGGTCAGCCTGGTGAAGGGCGATGACGGCTTCGGGATCAAGCGGATCCACCTGGTGACGGAGGCCACCGTGCCGGGGATCTCCGAGGAGCAGTTCCAGGAGATCGCCGAGGCCGCCAAGAACGGCTGCCCGGTCTCGAAAGCGCTGGCCGGGCCCGAGATCACCGTCGAGGCGACGCTGAAGTAGCCGCGTCGCCGGGCCGGGCCTGTCTCCCGGGAGGTCCCGTGGTACCGAAGCTTCGTCGCGTCCTGCACGCCGTCGTGCCCGTCACGGGGCTGACGCTGGCGGTCATCGTTTCCGTGGCCGCCGGGCCGGTGCGGGCACAGAGCCCCGGTGGTTCGGCGGCGGAGGGCTCCAGCGTTTCCGGGGCGCAGGGCTCCGGCACTCCCCGCGCGCAGACCGCCGGCGCTGCGGAGGTCGAAGACCCGACGGCCGGCATTTCCCGGGAGCTGGCCCGCCACCGGGCCCGGACGCTTTCGGAGGTCGCCTACGACATCGCCTTCCGGATCCCGGCCGCCCGGGACTCGACCGTCACCGGGGACGTGACGGTCTCGTTCGTGAAGGCCGACAGCCGGCCGCTGGTCCTGGATTTCGCCGAGCCGGCCGACGTCCGGTCGGTCGCGGTGGACGGGGAGCCGGCGGAGCACCGGGTCGCCGCCAACCATCTGGTGATCCCGGTCACTGCCGGCGCCCACACGGTGACGCTGGCGTTCGACGCGGGCGGCGGCCCGCTCAATCGGCGCGACGCGTTCCTGTACACCCTCTTCGTGCCGGACCGGGCGCACGAGGCGTTCCCGGCGTTCGACCAGCCGGATATCAAGGCGCGCTACCGGCTCGAGCTGTCGGTGCCCGCCGGGTGGACGGCGGTGGCGAACGGGGCGGTGGAGAGCCGTGAGGAAGGCGGTGACCGGGTCGTCTACCGGTTCGCGGAGACGGAGCGGATCCCGACGTACCTGTTCGCGTTCGCCGCCGGCCGGTTCGAGGTCGTGGAGCGGGAGCGTGACGGGCGCCGGATGCGGCTGTTCCACCGGGAGACGGACTCGACCAAGGTGGCCCGGAACGTCGAGGCCCTCTTCGATCTCCACGCCACGGCCCTGTCGTGGCTCGAGGAGTACACGGACATCCCGTACCCGTTCGGCAAGTTCGACTTCGTGGCGATCCCGTCGTTCCAGTACAACGGGATGGAGCACCCCGGCGCGATCCTGTACCGGGCGTCCAGCCTCTTCCTCGACGAGTCGGCGACGCGGAGCCAGGAGCTGAGTCGGGCCAGCCTCATCGCGCACGAGACGGCCCACATGTGGTTCGGCGACCTCGTCACCATGGAATGGTTCAACGACGTGTGGATGAAGGAGGTCTTCGCCAACTTCATCGCCGCGAAGATCGTCCACCCGTCCTTCCCGGAGCTGGACCACGAGATCCGGTTCCTGCTGGCCCACTACCCGGCGGCGTACTCGGTGGACCGTACGCCGGGCGCCAACCCGATCCGTCAGCCGCTGGCGAACCTCGACGAAGCCGGGAGCCTGTACGGCGCCATCATCTACCAGAAGGCGCCCATCGTGATGCGGCAGCTGGAGCGGCTCACCGGTGCGGCCCCGTTCCGCGAGGCGGTCCGCGCGTATCTGCACGCCCACCGGTTCGGGAACGCCGGCTGGCCCGCCCTCGTGGACCGACTCGACGGGATCACGGAGCTGGATGTGCCGGCGTGGAGCCGGGTCTGGATCGAGGCGTCCGGCCGGCCATGGATCGACATCGACATCCGGGGTACGGCGCTGGAGCCCACCCGGATCGCGCTCCGGCAGGACGACCCCTCGGGCCGCGGACTCCGCTGGGACCAGCTGCTGGCCCTCGGACTGGTGCGGGGCGACACCACGGAGCTGAAGAGCGTGCGCCTGGCCTCGGACTCCGCCGTCATGGAGGTGGCCGCACCCGGGTCGGGTGGCGCCCCGGGGCCGGCCGGAGTGTCGACCGGCGTGGCCGCCGTCATCCCGAACGGCGACGGGCTCGCCTACGGGCTCTTTCTGCTCGACCCGACCACGCAGCAGACGCTGACCCGGCGGCTGCCCGGGCTCCGGCCCGCGGTAGCCCGGGCTGCCGGGTGGCTGGACCTGTGGGAGCTCATGCTGGAGGGCGGGCCGGTCGGGCCCGACGCCATGCTCGATCTCGCGCGCAGGATGCTGGCCGTCGAGGACGACGAGCTGATCGTGGAGCAGCTGCTGGGCGACCTCCAGGACCTCTACTGGCGCTTCGTCACGCCCGGGCTCCGGGAGCGGGAGGCGGCCGAGCTGGAGGCGCTCCTGTGGCGCGAGATGCTCGCCGCCGGGTCGTCGTCGGAGAAGGCGGCCCACTTCAACGCCTGGCGCTCCATCGCCCTCACCGACCGGGCCATCGAGCGGATGGGGTCCGTCTGGCGCGGGGAGCTCGAGATCCCCGGCCTCCCGCTGTCGGAGCGCGACGAAACCACCCTCGCCCTCCACCTCGCCGTCCGGGAAGCGCCGGGCTGGGCCGGGATCGTGGCCCAGCAGGAGGCCCGGATCGAGAACCCCGACCGCGTCGAGCGGTTCCGGTTCCTGCGGCCCGCCGTCTCCGCGGACGTCGCCGTCCGCGACTCCTTCTTCGACTCGCTCCGCCAGCCCGGGAGCCGGGCCCGGGAGGAGTGGGTGGTCACCGCGCTGTCCTACCTCCACCACCCGCTCCGCGCCGACACGTCGCGCCGCTACATCCTGCCGTCGCTGGAGCTGCTCGAAGAGGTCGGGGCCACCGGCGACATCTTCTTCCCGACCCGCTGGCTCTCCGCCACCTTCTCCGGCCACGCGTCGCCCGAGGCCGCCGCCATCGTCCGCGCCTTCATCGACGCGAATCCGGAGCTCCCGCCCCGGCTGCTCGAGAAGGTGCTCCAGGAAGCCGACCCCCTCTTCCGGGCCGTGGCCCTGCGACGGTCCGCACGCTGAGCTCCGCCCCGCCGGTCACTGATCCCCGATCTCTGAATCCTGAACTCTGGACTCCGGCCTCTGGACTCCGGCCTCTGAACTCTACTCGCTGTACAGCGCCTCGAGGTCGTAGACGGACTCTGCTGGCCCGATGAAGATCAGCGTCTCGCCGGTCTCGATCCGGCGCTGGGCGCCGGGGTTCAGGTCGAAGAGGCCGTCGGGGCGACGGACGGCCAGGATGGACACGTTCCGGATCCGGCGGAGGTCGCACCCTTCGATGGTCTGTCCGGCGAAGGGCGAGTCGTCGGGCACGGTGATCTGACCGACGTCCACATCGGGCTCGGTTCCCATGGTGAAGATGCGGCCGAAGAAGTCGTGGACGGCCGGCCGGAGCAGCGCCAGGGCGAGGCGGTGGCCGCCGATGGAGGACGGCGTGACGACGCGGTCGGCGCCCGCCCGGAGCAGCTTGCTCTCCAGCGGCTCGGACCCGGCGCGGGCGATGATGAGGAGCCGGGGGTTGAGCTCGCGAGCGGTCAGGACGGTGAGCACGTTCTGCGCGTCGTCATCCAGCGCGGCGACGAGGCCGCGGGCCTCATGGATGCCGGCGTCCTCGAGCGCGCTTTCGTGGGTGGCGTCGGCGATGAGGTGCGGCACATTCGCCTCCAGGAGCTCGTCCTCCACTCCCTCGTCCCAGTCCACCACGATGAACGGCTCGCCCCGCACGTTCAGGTCCCGGAGGATCTGGCGACCGAGACGGCCGTAGCCACAGATGATATGGTGATCCTTCAGCGTCTCGATCATGCTGCGGTTCCTCCTGCGTTGGACGGATGTCCAGAAGGTCTGGCCGAGCATGACCTCGGCCGCGTTGCTGATGGCCCACGCTGCCGTTCCCACCCCGACGATGATCAACACGGTGGTGAAGATCATGCCGGCGTTGTCCAGCGTCCGGACCTCCTTGAAGCCGACGGTGGCCAGCGTGATCACCGTCATGTAGAGGCCCTCGACGAGCGTCATGCCCTCGAGGATCATGTAGCCCACCGTGCCGAGGACGATCAGCCCGAAGAGGAGGAGCAGCGACAGCTGGAGCTGCCGGATCGGTTCGGCCAGCTCGCGCCGGATCCGGCGGATCAGGCCTTCGGCGGACGGGAGGCGGTTGCGGGCCATGATCGCAGCGGGGAGGTCGCAGGGGCGGTCAGACCGGGTCCGGCTCGTCGTCTTCGGTCTCGGGGCGGGACTGCTCCTGGCCGGGAGGCCGCGGCTCCACGCGCTGCTCCTGCTCCGCGCGCTCCTGCTCCGCGCGCCGCTCCTCCCGCTCGACGCGCTGCTGCTCTCGCTGCTCCTCCGTCACCAGCTTCCGCTTCTCCTGCTCGAGCTGGAAGCGCAGCGATCCGACACCCTCGCGCAGGATCCGCGTCTTGTTGCGCTGCGAGCCGCCCCGGCCGGCCGCGATCTCCATGGCGCCCGCCTGCTGCGACATCGTGTCGAAGCCGGCGCCCATGAGATCGAGCTTGAGCTTGCTGAACGCCCGCTTCATGGGCATCGACATCTGCGCCGCGTGCTGCGGGTTCCGCGCGGTGGCGTACTTCTCCACCAGCCCGTGCACGTTGTGGATCTTGTCCACCATCTTCTGCAGCGCGGCCATCCTGACCTGAGCCCTGGGACTGAGTTTTCCCGCCATGACGGGAAAGTACCACGATCCACCGGGAACCAACACCTTGTGGCGACGGCGGTCGACCGCCGGGGCGGCCGCCAGGCCCGGCAGGGTGGATGCGCGGGGCCGGTGCCCCTAGTTTCGGCGAAGCCAACCACCGGAGGAGGAGCATGGAGCAGGCGCTACTGACGGACCCGATGGCCATCTTCGCCTACATGGCGGCCGTTCTCGGACTGGTCTTCTGGCTCAGCAGCATCCCCCGGCTCGAGAAGCTGTTCGAGGTCACGCCGCCGGTCATCTACGCCTATTTCATCCCGACCATCTCGACGACGGTCGGGATCACGCCGCCCGCCTCGCCCGTCTATGACTGGATGATCCGCTACCTCCTGCCGGTGGCGCTCGTGCTCCTTATGATCACCATCGATCTCAAGAGCGTGGCCAAGCTGGGCGGCATGGCCCTGATCATGGTCGTCGCCGGGACGCTGGGGATCGTCCTCGGAGCCCCGATCACCATGGCCGTCTTCGGCGGCTTCCTGCCGGAGGACGCCTGGATGGGGCTGGCCGCGCTGTCCGGGAGCTGGATCGGCGGGACCGCGAACCTGGTGGCCATCGCCGAGAGCGTCGGGACGCCCGACTCCCTGATGGGCCCCGTCATCGTGGTCGACACCGTGGTCGGCTACGGCTGGATGGGCGTGCTCCTCTTCTTCAGCGGCTGGCAGCACAGATGGGACTCGAAGTTCAACGCCCACACCGAAGCCCTCGAGGAGACGAACCGCCGACTGGCCGAGGCCGAGCAGCATCAGCACCCCGTGTCACTGCCGTGGCTGGCCGCGATCGTGGGGATCGGATTCGCCGGCGCCGTCCTCGCCGTAGGGCTCGGCGAGACCATGCCGACCCTCGGCGACCCGACCATCATCAGCCATACGACCTGGGCCGTCCTCCTCGTGGTCACCGTCGGGCTCCTGCTCTCCTTCACCCCGATCCGACGGCTCGAGGAGCACGGCGCGTCCCGGGTCGGCTACCTCGCGCTCTACCTCCTGCTGACCGCCATCGGCGCCAAGGCCGACCTGGCCGCCGTCCTGGCGGCGCCCGCGTTCCTGGCCGCCGGCGTGCTCTGGATCTCGATACACGTCGGGATCCTCGTCCTCGTGGCCCGCATGATCCGCGCACCCCTCTTCTTCATCGCTACCGGGAGCATGGCCAACGTCGGTGGCGCCGCGTCCGCACCCGTCGTGGCCGGCGTCTACCACCCGGCCATGGCGCCGGTGGGGCTGCTGATGGCCGTCGTCGGATACGTCCTCGGGATCTACGCGGCCCTCGGCGCAGCGTGGCTGCTTGCGCTGGTGGGGGGGTAG
>JBPRGE010000025.1:0-45211 GCA_051418035.1 Candidatus Longimicrobiales bacterium M2_2A_002 | reverse complement strand
TCCCACCCCCGGCACTCATGGGCTTCTGCGGGGCATGATTCATCCCGCCACTCACGGTCGGCTGTTGGGCCCCGGGGGGTTACCTCCAGCCCCTAGGGGGTGGCGGGGGCGCCTCCGGACAACGGGACCGGGCGCGTCGGTTCCGAATCCCACCCCCGGCACTCATGCGCTTCTGCGGGGCAAGGTTCATCCCGGCACTCACGGACGCCTGTGGCGCACGCGTGGGATCCGACCTCCGCGATGGGGGTGCGGGCGCCGCTTCGCTCGACGGGAGCGGGCGCGTCGGTTCCGAACCCCACCCCCGGCACTCATGGGCTTCTGCGGGGCATGATTCATCCCGCCACTCATGGTCGGCTGTTGGGCACGGGTGGGATCCGACCTCCGCGACGGGGGTGCGGGCGCCGCTTCGCTCAACGGGAGCGGGCGCGTCGGTTCCGAATCCCACCCCCGGAATTCGCGGGCGCTACGGGGCACTGACCTCGAAGGTGACGTCCAGCGCCACCCAGAGGGATACCCTGTGGGGTCCGTTGTAGGCCGGGGTGAACCGCATGACCTCCACAACGTCGAGTGCGGCCTCGTCGAATTCGGGGTGTCGGCTCGGCTCGTTGATCGCCGCCTCACGGACGCGTCCGCTACGGTCGACGAGCAGCCGGACGTTGACCGTGTCGCCGATCCCGGCGTCCCGCAGGAGTGGGGGGTAGAGCCGGCGCAGGGTTTCGGCCACCTCCTGTGGATTCACGATCCGGGGGCGGATCGGGCCGGTGTCGGCCAGTGGCCGTACACACTCCAGCTGCCGGACCGCGTCGCGCAGTCCCACGGCCGATAGCAGGAGGCCAACGGCGCCGCCAGCCGTATCAGCCGTCTCGATACGGACGTGGAGCCTGTCGTCGTCGCGGGCCATCAGGCGAACGGCCTCGAACGCCCGATCGGGGATCCGGGTGCTCCGCCGATCGGGCGCCACGTCGCCCTCGTGCCGGGTAGTGACCGAGTCGTGCTCGAAGAACAGCCGGACATCCGCCTCCGTCCGTGTCCCGACCAGGGGCGGGTGAAGGAAGGCGACGACGGGTGTCCCCCGATCGCCACAGAACACCCTCATCTCGCCGGCGCCGTTCAGGCCGGCGGTCCCGGCAAAGGAAGCAGTCCCGGACGCCGCCGAGTCGGCCCGGGCGACGTGGTACCAGTCCCCGTGCTCCGTCCGCTGCGCGGCGAGCGGCGCAGGGGCGGCCGCGAGGACTGCCGTCGCGAACAGCGCCAACGGCGTGATCCGGGACGGCACCGCGGCGGTCGGCATCACCGCACAGGGTGGTGGCCTCGTCATGGAGCGTCTGCGATTCGGCGTCAGAGGTGGACCGCGCCGCCGGCGGCGGGGCTTCGTGAAGGGTGTGTACGGTATGTCCTGCAATCTGGCTGTCGGCTGTCCGTGCGGCAAATTGAAGTATGTGGGGCGGAGTCGTGCGGTCCGGGCGTCCATGGCAGAGCGGGACGAATCCCCACGGGTCCGCCCCGTTCGGCTTCAGTGGGGGATCGACTACGAAATGTGTCGGCGATCCCCCGGGGATTCACGGGCGAGGCCATCCGTGGGGCATCGTGAACAGATTGTGTACAGGAATCCCCATGGATCCCCCCCGGGAAGCGATCCATGGGGACTTCTCCCGATCGCCGGGACGTCCCCCGGCCCGCACGGCCCCCGGCCCGGGACATCCTCCGGCCCGGACGTCCCCCGGCCCGGACGTCCCTGCCGTCCGGTTGCCCCGCACCCGCCTGCCTGCGGTCAGCGGGGCGGCCCGGCCGGCCGCCGTGGTGGCCGCGCCGGGCTCGGACGGCCGTCGTGGTGGCCGCGCCGGGCTCGTCCGGTCGCCGTGGCCTTCCGCTGCGCCGGGCTCAGCGCAGCGTCCCGGTGACCTCCATCGTCCTGGCCTCCCGGACGATCTCGAGCATGATCTCCTCGTCCGGCCGGTAGGAGTCCAGGATCGCCCGGACGTGGGCGGCGTCGCGGACCTTCCGCCCGTCGATGGCGAGGATGACGTCACCGGCGCGAAGGCCGAGCTCGGAGTCGTCGTCGATGTCGGCCACCAGGACGCCGTCGTCGGTGCCGAAGTAGTCGCCGAGCCCGGGGTTCATCGCCACCAGGTCGAGGCCGCCGGGGGCGGCCGACCGGAAGAAGCGGCCGGGGGTCATCACCCGGAGGTCGGGCCCGTCGTGAAGCCGGTCTCCGGGCCGGCCGCGGCTTCCCATCCGCATGCGCGGGGCGATGCGGACGTCGAAGCTCCGTTCGCCACCGGGGAAGAGGTAGCTGACCCGATCCATGCGGTCCGTGACGACGTTGGCCACGCGGCGGTCGCCATCCCGGACGTAGGTCACCTCCACGGCGTCGCCGGGCTCGATGTCCTCCATGATGCCCATGAGCGCTTCGGTGGCGTCGTCGCCCAGCGGCTCGCCGTCGAGGGCGGTGATGATGTCGCCGGCCATGAGCCCGGCGGTCGCGGCGGGCGCGTCGTCCATCACGTCCTGGATCTCGACGCCGACTCCGCCGTCGACCTCGACCTCGTCACCGAGCATCACGCCGAGCCGGGCCCGGTCGCCCCGGAGGAACGAGGTGCCGGCCAGGGGGACCTCGTCGCCGTCGAAGCAGATACAGTTCTCGCGCTGCGTGTCGACCTCGGGCTCCTGGGCCGTCGCGCCCGAGGCGGCGAGGAGCGCCGCGCCCGCCAGCAGGACGGGAGCGGTGCGCCGGCCGATGAATCGTGAATGTCGCATGGTCCAACTCCGTTTCGCAGTCGACCCCTCGGGGCCGGGTTCATCGTCGGTTCGCCCCTTTGATGCGAGGGGACCCGCCGGGCGTTGCCCGCGCCTTGCCGCGCCTTGCCGCGGCGCGCCGATTGCCGGTAGGTTGGCCCCCGTGGAAACAGCACTCACACTCCTCGCCGTCGCGGGGATCGCGACCGCCGCCTGGCACATGGTGCGGGCGGCGTTCCGGTTCCTGCGGGAGGCGGCAGCCGGGATCTGGGCGGACGAGATGGCGCAGACGTACGCGCAGCGCGGGGATCTGACCGCGCTGCACGAGAGCGAGCGGGAACGACACGAGGCGAAGCGGTCCGGGGTCCGGTCCGGGCTGGTGGCGGTCGGGTGGCTGGCCGCGCTGGTGGCGCCGGTGTTCACGCCGTGGGCGCGGGCCGTCTACGCGGCGTACGCGCTGCTCCTGCTGGAGCCGGTGGCCCGGAGGGCGGTCCGATGATCCGGGTGGTCTTCCTGGGCACGGCGGCCAGCCGCCCGACGGTGGGCCGGAACGTCAGCGCGATCCTGATGCAGCGGCTGGGGGAGACGCTCCTCTTCGACTGCGGGGAGGGGACCCAGCGGCAGATGATGCGCTACGGGACGGGCTTCGCGCTCCACGACATCTTCTTCACCCACATGCACGCCGACCACCTGCTGGGGCTGCCGGGGCTCCTGCGGACCATGGGGCTCCAGGGACGGGAGGAGACGATGCGGCTCCACTGTGCCCGGGGCGAGCGGGCGATCGTGGACGCGGCGGTCCACCTCGGCGTGGACCGCATCCCGTTCCCGGTGGAGATCCGGGAGCTGGGGCCGGGCGACGCCGTGGAGCGGGACGGCTACGACATCGTCCCGTTCCGGACCCGACACGGTCGCCACTCGCTGGGCTACGCGCTGGTCGAGCACGACCGCCTCGGGCGGTTCGACCCCGAACGGGCCCGGGAGCTGGGCGTGCCCGAGGGCCCGCTCTGGGGCCGTCTCCACAGGGGCGAGACGGTGGAGGCCGATGGGCGGACGGTCGACCCCGACGCGGTGGTCGGAGCCGCGCGTCCGGGCCGACGGGTGGTGTACACCGGCGACACGCGGCCGCAGGAGACGACCGTGGAGCACGCGCGGGACGCCGACCTGCTGATCCACGAGGCCACGTTCGCGGAGGAGGAGGCGGACCGCGCCCGGGAGACGGAGCACTCGACGGCCCGGGAGGCCGCGATCATCGCACGGGAGGCCGGCGCCCGCCGGCTGGCCCTCACGCACATATCGCCGCGGTACGGGATCGACCCCACGGCGCTGGAGCAGGAGGCCCGGGCCGTCTTCCCGGGCGCCATGGTGGCCCGGGACGGGATGGAGATCGAGATCCCGTACCCCGACGCCGACGACGAATGAGCGGGTCCGACCCCGTCGAGGTCACGGTCCCGGGCGACAAGTCCATCAGCCACCGGGCGCTGATCCTGCCGGCGCTGGCGGAGGGGCAGAGCCGGATCGCCGGGCTCCTGGATTCCGCCGATATCCGGTCCACCGCGTCGGCGCTCGAGGCCCTCGGCGTGGAGATCCGGACCGATCGGCCGTCCACGGTGGTCACGGGCGTCGGGCTCCGGAGGCTCCGATCGCCGGACGCGGCGCTGGATTGCGGGAACAGCGGGACCACGGCCCGGCTGCTTCTCGGCGCGCTGGCCGGGTCCCACGCGGAGGCCGTTCTGACCGGCGACGCATCGCTTCGGGGCCGGCCGATGCGACGCGTGACCGGGCCGCTGGAGGCGTGCGGCGCCCGCTTCGACGAGCTCGGCGAGCCCGACCGGCTCCCGATCCGGATACGGGGCACCCGCGCGCTGCAGCCCATCGACATGGGCAATACCCGGTCGAGCGCGCAGGTGAAGACGGCCATGCTCCTGGCGGGGCTCACGGCGGGCGTCGAGGTCCGGGTCGCCGAGTCCGGCCGGCCCCGGGACCACACGGAGCGGATGCTCGCGGCCATGGGCGCTGACGTACGGTCCGCGCCCGGCGCCGACGGCGATGTGGTCCGGCTCGACCCGCCGGCACGGCTGGACCCGCTGGAGCTGACCGTGCCAGGCGACATCTCGTCCGCCGCCTTCTTCCTGGCGCTGGGAGCACTGCGGCACCCCGTCCGGGTGCGCGGCGTGGGACTGAACCCCACGCGGACCGGGGCGCTGGACGTCATGGAGCGGATGGGCGCGGAGATCGGGCGGGACCCGATGTCGGACCGGGCCGGGGAGCCGGTGGGCGACGTCGTCGCCGGGCCGGGCCCGCTCCGGGGCACCACGGTCCAGGAGCATGAGATCCCGACGCTGCTGGACGAGGTCCCGGTCCTCGCCGTGCTGGCCGCGTGCGCGGACGGGGAGACGCGGTTCCGCGGCGTAGCGGAGCTCCGGGTCAAGGAGACGGACCGCATCGAGGCGCTGGTCCGCAACCTCCGGGCGCTCGGTGTGGAGACCGACGACGGCCCCGACCACCTCACCATCGTCGGGCGGGCGGGCCCGCTGTCCGGCCACGTCGACGCGTTCGGCGACCACCGGATCGCCATGGCGTTCGGCGTGCTGGGCGCGCGGCCGGGGAACGAGATCCGGATCCGGAGTGCGGAGGCCGTGGAGATCAGCTACCCCGGGTTCTGGAACGAGCTGCGACGCGTGAACCAGGAGATGGAGGCGGCGTGATCATCGCCATCGATGGCCCGGCCGGGTCGGGGAAGAGCAGCACCGCGAGAGAGGTCGCCGAGCGGCTCGACTACCTGCACGTGGACTCGGGCGCGTTCTACCGCGCGCTGACCTACGCGCTGCTGGAGCACGGCGTACCCGAGGCCGAATGGGACGAGCTCGGTGCCGACCGGCTGGACGCGCTCGAGGTCCGGGGTGAGCGCGGGGGACGCGGGCTCCGGATGCGGGTCGGCGCAGACGTCGTCGACCGGGAGCTCCGGACCGACGCGGTGAACGACCACGTCTCGCACGTGGCCCGGATCCCGGGCGTCCGGGAGTGGCTCCTCGGCCGGCTCCGCAGGCTGGCGGAGGCCGAGGACGTGGTGGTCGACGGACGCGATATCGGTACGGCCGTGTTCCCGGACGCGGCGCTGAAGATCTTCCTGGTCGCCGACCCCGAGGTCCGGGCCCGGCGCCGGCTCCGGGAGGAGGGCGTCGACAACCCCGACCGGGACACGCTGCTCGGCGCCATCGATCGGCTCCGGGAGCGGGACCGGCAGGACCGGGAGCGGGAGGTGGCCCCGCTCAGGGCCGCCGGCGACGCCGTCCGGGTCGACACCACCGCGCTCACGTTCGACGAGCAGGTGGCGGCCATCCTGGAGCTCGCATCGGCCCGCGCGGCCGTGGCCGCGGCTCGCCCTCCGGGCGGTTGACCCCCGCCGGGGACGGCGGTACCTTACAAGGCTGTTCGGCTCCAGAGCGGGGCCGACGACGGGGCGCGGGGAGGTCAGCGCCCCCGTTTGTTTATCACTCGAACCGCCGGGAGCCCCGTGGCTCAGCGGCGAAGACAGGACGCCCAGGAGAATGGCAGACACACCCACGCAGACTCAGACGCAGGACCCCAGCCCGCAGGACCCGACGGAACTCCAGGAACCCGTAGAGGAGCAGGAAGACTCCGTGGCGGAGATCGCCCCCGAGGAAGAAGCGGTGGTCGAGGCCGGGGACCCCGACGAGAAGCTGGCGGAGCGGGAATACACCCAGGACCAGATCGACCGGCGGGCCCGTGAGGTCGGCATCAAGCCGGAGCTCTTCGAGGAGAACGAGTACAGCCTCGAAGAGTACGAGGAGATGCTGGCCATGTACGAGGACACCCTCAGCGAGATCGAGGAGGGTGAGATCGTCAAGGCCACGGTGCTCCGGGTCACCGAGAACACGGTGGTGCTGGACGTCGGCTTCAAGAGCGAGGGCTCGGTAACGAAGGACGAGTTCACGGACCCCGACGAGCTGGAGCCGGGCGAAGAGGTCGAGGTCTTCCTCGAGGAGCTGGAGGACGAGGACGGCCGGGTCGTCCTGTCGAAGAAGAAGGCCGACTTCCTCCGGGTCTGGGACAAGATCAAGAAGGCGTACGAAGAGGACAACGAGGTCCCGGGCATCCTGAAGCGGAAGATCAAGGGCGGCGTGACGGTCGACCTGATGGGCGTGGAGGCGTTCCTGCCGGGCTCGCAGATCGCGCTGCGGCGGGTGCCGAACGTCGAGGAGCTGATCGGCAACCGATACAGCTTCAAGATCATCAAGCTGAACAAGCGGCGCCGGAACATCGTGGTGAGCCGCCGGGTGATCCTGGAGGGGGAGCGGGAGAAGAAGAAGGAGTACCTGGTCAAGGAGCTGATGGTCGGCCAGGTCCGCGAGGGCGTGATCAAGAACGTGACCGACTTCGGCGCGTTCATCGACCTGGGCGGGCTGGACGGACTGCTCCACATCACCGACATGAGCTGGGGCCGTGTGGGCCACCCGTCGGAGATCGTGGACATCGGCGACTCCATTGACGTGAAGGTCCTGGACATCGACTGGGACCGGGAGCGGATCTCGCTGGGGCTCAAGCAGCTCCTGCCGTACCCGTGGAAGGACGTGGCGGACAAGTATCCCGTCGGGTCCCGGATCCTGGGCCGCGTCGTGTCCATCACCAACTACGGCGCGTTCGTCGAGCTGGAGAAGGGTGTCGAGGGGCTGGTCCACGTCAGCGAGATGAGCTGGACGCGGAACATCAAGCACCCGTCGCAGATCGTCAGCATCGGCGACGAGATCGAGGCCGTGGTCCTCAAGGTCGACCGGGACGAGGAGAAGATCTCCCTCGGGATGAAGCAGATCGAGGAGGACCCGTGGCTCGCGCTGCCGGTCAAGTACCCCACGGGCACCAAGGTGAAGGGCATCGTCCGGAACCTGACGTCGTTCGGCGCGTTCGTGGAGATCGAGCCGGGGATCGATGGACTGATCCATATCTCCGACATGAGCTGGACCAAGCGGATCCAGCACCCGTCCGAGGTCCTTCGGAAGGGCGAGGAGGTCGAGGTCATGGTCCTGGGCGTGGACGCCGAGAACAAGCGGATCTCGCTCGGGCTCAAGCAGATGCAGGACGACCCGTGGTACAGCCTGGTGGAGCAGTACTCGCCGGGCGTGGAGACCGCGGGCACCGTGGCCCGCGTGCTGGACGATGGCGTGGTCATGGACCTCGGCGACGACGTGGAGGGCTTCGTGCCCTTCAGCCAGTTCCCTGACGACGTCGGCGAGCCGGCCGACGCCATGAGCGAGGGCCAGAAGGCCGAGCTCCGGGTGCTGGAGTCCGACGCCGTGAACCGCCGGATCGTCCTGGCGATCACGGAGATCCACGAGCCGGAAGGCGGCGTGGAGGCGCCGGAAGACGAAGAGGCCGTGGAGGCCGCTGAAGCGGATGAGGAGGAGACCGAGGCCGGGGAAACGGCAGCGGCCGTCGAGTCCGAGGACGCGGAGGCCGAGGCGCCCGAGGAGGCCGGGGCGGCGGTCGAGTCCGACGAGGAGGAAGCCGAGACCGAGGAGGATGAGGTCGAAGCGGAGGCCGAGGAGGATGAGGTCGAAGCCGAGGCCGAGGAGGAAGTGGTCGCCGAAGCCGAGGTGGAGGCCGAAGCGGACGAAGCGGTCGAGCCGGTCGAGGCAGTCGAGGCGGAAGCCGAGGAGGAGACCACGGCGGAAGCCGAGGTTGAAGAGGCCGGGGCCGACGCCGCCGAGGACGACGAGGACGAGAAAGAGAAGTCCTAGGACGGTTTTTCCGACCAGCCCGGGCCGCGCGGTGGCCGCTTCGAGCGCGGTCGATCGCGCGGGGCGGAAACGGGGAGGCGGGCCGCACTGTCGGCTCGCCTCCCTTTTTTCGTATGCGGTGGCACCGTAGTTTCCGCCCCTGCCTGAGAACGTGATCCAGAACGAGGGAAGGGCTTGAACGACGTGAGGAAGCTGAGTCTTTGGGCACCGCTGGGGGCCGTGCTGGTGATGACGCTGGCGTGCACGGTAGGGGAGGCCCGTCCGGGGGCGTCGGGCGCGGAGGGTCCGGCACCGGAGGAGCCGCGGCGCGACACGGCGGTGGTCGAGCCGGGCGGTGCCGTCGACAGCGCCCGGTACGCCAACGACTACCTCGCCGCGGACGTGCTGGTCCGGGCGCAGCGGGCGTACGAGGCCGCGGAGCTGGAGGAGGCGATCGGGCTGTCGGAACAGCTGCTGTCGGAGTACCCGGCGAGCGGGTCGGCCGGGACGGCCCGCTGGGTCGGTGCCCGCGCGGCGTTCGCGCTGGGCCGGTACGAGCGGGCTCGTGAGCTGGCGGAGACGTACGCGGAGACGCGACCGCCGGGGTCCGCCGAGGCGGAGCAGGCGCGCGAGCTCGCCCGGCTGGCGGAGGACGCGATGGCCCCGCCGGCCCCGGAGCCGGCGGTGATCGGCGCGGTCCTGCCCCGGAGCGGCCCCCGGGTCCTGGTCCGGTACGCGGACTGGCTCCTGGAAGGGATCCAGCTCGCCATCGAGGAGGCCGAGCGTCAGCAGGGCCGGCGCATCGACCTGATGGTGGCCGACGACTCCGGAGGTGTGGGGACCGACGCCGCGGTCCGCGCGCTGGAGCGCGGGGGCGCGCTGGCGATCGTCGGCCCGCTGCTCCCCCGACAGCTCGCCGCGGCGGCGGCCGCCCGCGACAACCCGCGGCGCGTGCTGATCAGTCCCACGGCCGCGGGCACGCCCGAGTGGCCCGAGGCGTACACGCTGAGCAGCAGCGACGGCCGGGGCGCCCAGGCGCTGGGCCGCTACGCCGGGGACGTCGGCTTCGGGCAGGCGGCGCTCCTCTATGCCCGGGACCGGGAGTACGAGCTGAAGGCGCAGGCGTTCGCCGTGGAGTTCGAGTCGCTGGGCGGCGAGGTGCGGGCCATGGTCCCCTACGACTCGGGGACCACGACGTTCGGGCCGCACATGGACCGGATCCTGGAGGCCGTGGCGCCCAGGGACCCGCTCGGGGTGGACCGCGCGCTGGTGGACAGCCTGATCACGCTCGGGATCATCCGGGACCGGATGGCCGCGGACACCATGTCCCGGGAGCGGCTCCTCCGGATGACCGGGATGCTCGCGCCGTCGGACACCGCGATGGGACCGGAACCGGGGGCGGAGGATCCGTGGGACGGCGCCCGCCAGCGGCCGTTCGCGCTCTACGTCGCGGCGGCCCGGCAGGACGTGCCGAAGATCGCGCCGCAGGTGGCGTTCTACGGGCTGGACTCGGCCGGTGTGCAGGTGTTCGGCGATGAGGCGTGGGCGAGCGCCGAGGTGCGGCGGGTCGTACCGGCCCGGGACCTGGAGGGTGTGATCGCGTCGTCGCACTTCCCGCCGGACCGGGCGGCCGCGACGGCGGACCCGGAGTTCGTGGCGCTGTACGAGGGGCGGTATCGCCGGTCACTGGACAATCCGCTCCCGGCCCTCGGCTACGACGCCGCGAACCTGGTGCTCCAGGCGCTCCCGAACCGGATGCTGAGACCGGACGCGCTGGCGCGACGGTTCGGCTTCCTGGCCGGGATCCGCGGCGCCACCGGGCAGCTGTCGGTCCGGTCCGGGCGAGTCGTCCGGACGCCGTACCTTGTGGTGACGCGCGGGGGCGAGCTGGAGCCGGCGCCGTTCCCGTGGGAGTACGAGATGCCGGTGCCCGTGCCGCCGAAGCCGGACTCAACGGAGGGAGAGGGGTCGCGTCGATGAGCATGCAGGAGAAGCTGAAGCAGCTGGAGGAGCTCCGGCGGGAGTCGGAGCTGGGAGGTGGTGAGAAGCGCCTGCAGGCGCAGCACGATCGGGGGAAGCTGTCGGCGCGGGAGCGGCTGGACCTGCTCCTGGATGATGACAGCTTCGTGGAGCTCGACCGGTTCGTCACCCATCGGACCTCGGGGTTCGGCCTCGAGGAGAAGAAGTTCCTCGGCGACGGCGTCGTGACCGGCTACGGCACGGTGAAGGGGCGTCTGGTCTACGTCTTCAGCCAGGACTTCACCGTCTTCGGCGGGTCGCTCTCGGAGGCCCACGCGGAGAAAATCGTGAAGGTCCAGGAGCTGGCCATGACCAACGGTGCGCCGCTGATCGGGCTGAACGACAGCGGCGGTGCCCGGATCCAGGAGGGCGTGGTCAGCCTCGGCGGCTACGCCGACATCTTCCTCCGCAACACGCTGGCGTCCGGCGTGGTGCCCCAGATCAGCGCCATCCTCGGCCCGTGTGCCGGCGGCGCCGTCTACTCGCCGGCCATCACCGACTTCGTCTACATGGTCCGGGGCACGAGCTACATGTTCGTGACCGGGCCGAACGTGGTGAAGACGGTCACCCACGAGGATATCGACATGGAGGGGCTCGGCGGCGCCGACGTCCACGCGTCCACGTCCGGCGTGGCCCACTTCGCCCACGACTCGGAGATGGAGACGCTGGAGGCGATCCGGAAGCTCTTCGACTTCATCCCGCAGAACAACAAGGAGGATCCGCCGTTCCGGGAGTCGGGGGACCCGTTCGACCGGCAGGACGAGGAGCTGCTGGGGATCGTGCCCGACGAGCCGTCCAAGCCGTACGACATCCACGGGGTCATCCGCCGGGTGGTGGACGACGGGGATTTCTACGAGGTCCACGCGGACTACGCCCAGAACATCCTGGTCGGGTTCGCCCACCTGGGCGGTCGGTCGGTGGGGATCATCGCGAACCAGCCGGCCGTGCTGGCCGGTGTGCTGGACATCAACAGCTCCGACAAGGGCGCCCGCTTCGTCCGCTTCTGCGACGCGTTCAATATCCCGATGGTGGTGTTCGAGGACGTGCCCGGCTTCCTGCCCGGCGTGGCCCAGGAGCATGGCGGGATCATCCGGCACGGCGCGAAGCTGCTCTACGCGTTCAGCGAGGCGACCGTGCCGAAGGTCACCGTCATCACCCGGAAGGCGTACGGCGGGGCGTACGACGTGATGAACTCGAAGCACATCCGCGGCGACATCAACCTGGCGTGGCCGACGGCCGAGATCGCGGTGATGGGGCCGAAGGGCGCCGTGGAGATCCTCTTCCGCAGGCAGATCGCCGGGGCCGATGACCCGGAGGCCATGGCGGAGGAGAAGGAGGCCGAGTACCGGGAGCGGTTCGCGCACCCGTACATCGCGGCTGCCCGGGGGTACGTCGACGACGTCATCGATCCACGGGAGACCCGGCCCCGCCTGATCAGCGCGCTCGACATGCTGAGGAACAAGCGGGACGAGAACCCGTGGAAGAAGCACGGGAACATCCCGCTGTGAGCGCGCTGAAGAAGGTGCTGGTGGCGAACCGGGGCGAGATCGCGGTGCGGATCATCCGCGCGTGCCGGGAGCTGGGGATCGAGACCGTCGCGGTGTATTCGGAGGCGGACCGGTGGGCGCTCCACGTGTTCGCGGCCGATGAGGCGGTGCTGATCGGGCCACCCCCGGCCGCGGAGTCCTACCTGCGGATCGAGAGGCTGGTGGAAGTGGCGCAGGAGCGGGGCTGTGACGGGATCCACCCGGGGTACGGGTTCCTGGCCGAGCGGGCGCCGTTCGCCCGGGCCGTCGAGGAGGCCGGGCTCGCGTTCATCGGGCCGCCCGCCGCCGCCATCGAGGCCATGGGCGACAAGACCCGGGCCCGAACGGCGATGATGGAGGCCGGTGTGCCGGTGGTGCCGGGCACGGCGAAGGCGCTGGCGGACGCGGATGAGGCGATCTCGGTGGCCGCGGAGGTCGGCTACCCCGTCATGCTCAAGGCCGCGGCCGGTGGTGGTGGGAAGGGGATGCGGGTCGTCCGGGAGCCCGACGAGCTGGTCCCGGCGTACGAGGCGGCGTCGCGGGAGGCCCGGGCCGCGTTCGGCGATGGAAGCGTGTACGTCGAGAAGTTCCTCGAGGGGCCCCGGCACATCGAGATCCAGGTCCTGGCAGACCACCACGGCACGGTGCTCCACTTCGGGGAGCGGGAGTGCTCGATCCAGCGGCGGCACCAGAAGATGATCGAGGAGGCGCCTTCGTCGGTGATCACGCCGGAGCTCCGGGCCGAGATGGGCAGCGCGGCCGTGGCGGCGGCCGAGGCCGTCGGCTACCGGAACGCGGGGACGGTGGAGTTCCTGTACCAGGACGGCGAGTTCTATTTCCTGGAGATGAACACGCGGATCCAGGTGGAGCACCCCGTGACCGAGCTGGTCACCGGCGTGGACCTGGTGCAGTGGCAGCTCCGTGCGGCGTCGGGCGAGCGGCTCACGCTCGCCCAGGACGACATCGAATGGACCGGCCACGCCATTGAGTGCCGGATCACCAGCGAGGACGCGGCCCACGGCTTCCTCCCGTCCAGCGGGCGGATCGAGCTGCTCAATGTGCCCGGAGGCCCCGGCGTGCGGTGGGACGGCGGGATCCAGGAAGGCGATGAGGTCTCCCTCTTCTACGACCCGATGCTGGCCAAGCTGGTGGTGCACGCACCGACCCGGCAGGCGGCGATCGACCGCATGCTGCGCGCCCTCGGCGAGCTCCAGATCGTGGGCGTGGAGACCAGCGCGCCGTTCCACCGCCGGGTGCTCCGGGAGCCGGACTTCCGGGCCGGTGACATCGATATCAAGTACCTGGACAAGCACCCGGAGCTGCTGGACCGGAACCCGGGCGAGAAGACGCTCCGGGCGGCCGCGCTGGCCGCCGCGCTGCTGGCGGAGGAGGAGCGGAGCCGGCGCGCCATCCGACGCATCGATGGCGGCGACGGGCGGACCTCGCGGTGGCGGGACATGGGCTGGCGGTGAAGGGGGCGGCGGGGTCGCGCCGCGCCTTGCCCCGTGCAGGTATCGTTTCTAACATGATTTTACCGCGCTCTCCCGTACGACCGCCCTCCGGGCAGCGCTGCGCAGATCACTCACATTCACGCCTGAGCGGGGTCCTTGTTCCTCGTCGGCGAAGGGTCGCTCGTGCCCAATAGCCTTCAGAAGAAGCACTGGCTCGTTCACGTCCTGAGACGGGCGGGGATCGCGGGCGCCGAGGACCTGGCCATCGATCCCGGGATGCCGTCGGCGGAGGCGTGGATGACCGCGTGCGAGGCGACGGGCCTCTCCCAGGACGAGCTCGCGGGCCACGTGGGCGACTACTTCCGGCTGAAGGTCGCCGAGCTCGGGAGCGCCGAGTCGACCGCCGTCAAGCTGGTCCCGGAGAAGATCGCCCGGCAGTACGGGATCTTCCCGGTCCGGGAGGACGACCGGCACCTGACCGTCGCCACCAGCGACCCGACCAACTTCGCGGCCGAGCAGGCGCTGGGGTTCATCTCCGGCCGGAAGGCCGTCTTCGAGGTGGCGCCGCCGCCGTTCATCCTCGACTCCATCAACGCGAGCTACAGCGCGGACGGGGTGATCGAGAGCCTGCTCAGCCGGGTCGACGCGGCCATCGCCGACCAGGTCTCGGTGATCCGGGACCGGAGTGGACCCGACGAGGTGACCGAAGCCGAGGCCGAGGCGGCGCCGGTCATCAAGCTCACCAACCTGATCCTCCGGGATGCCGCCATCAACGGCGCCAGCGACATCCATATCGAGCCGGGCGCCAATGGCGGCACGGTGCGGTTCCGGGTCGATGGCGTGCTCCGCAACTACATGCAGCTCCCGCTGCCCGCGCTGATCCGGGTGGTCTCCCGGATCAAGATCATGGGCAACCTGGACATCGCCGACAAATGGCGGCCGCAGGACGGGCGCACCCGGATCGTCGTGGAGGGCCGGCCGTACGATGTCCGGATCTCCACGGTCCCGACCCGGGAGGCGGAGAAGGTGGTGCTCCGGATCCTGAGGGGCGGCCAGGCGGCCAAGCTCAGCGAGATCGGGCTGCCGCCGTGGGAGCTCGGCCGGCTGCGCCAGCTGCTGTCGAACCGGGACGGGATCGTCTGCGTGACGGGCCCGACGGGCTCCGGGAAGACCACAACGCTCTACGCCGGCATCCGGGAGCTGGCCACGGGCGAGGTCAATATCATGACCGTGGAGGACCCGGTCGAGTACGAGCTGCCCGGGATCACCCAGATCCAGGTGCAGAAGAAGCGGGGCGTGACGTTCGCGAGCGCGCTCCGGGCGATCCTGCGACAGGATCCGGACGTGATCCTCGTGGGCGAGATCCGGGACCTGGAGACGGCGGAGGTGGCCGTCCAGGCCGCCATGACCGGCCACCTGGTCCTGGCTACGCTCCACACCAATGACGCCGTGAGCGCCGTGGCCCGACTCCTCGATATCGGCCTCGACCGGCCCAGTATCGCCGCCACGCTCCGCGGCGCCCTCGCCCAGCGCCTGGTCCGGAAGGTGTGTGATGAGTGCGGCGAGCCGATCCGGGGCGAGATGACCGAGGAGGAGATCCGGCTGGCGAAGCTGTACAACATCCGGCCGCCGATCCGGAGCGTGGGGTGTCGCCGGTGCGCCCAGACGGGGTACCGGGGCCGGCTCCCCGTCCAGGAAGTCTTCCTGATGAACAACAGCATCGCCGACATGGTGACCGGGGGCGCCACCTACACCGAGCTGTACAACGCCGCCGTCTCGGCCGGGATGCGGCCGCTGCAGCAGGTCGGGGTCGAGCGGGTCCGGAGCGGTGAGACCACGCTGGAGGAGCTGGAGCGGGTGCTCGGACTCGAAGCCGAGGACCCGGGCGACGGGCTCCCGGGCGGCGATCCGTCCGCGAGCCGCGCGGCCGGCGAGGACGTCGCGCCTCCGGAGCCCCCGTCGGCCGGGACGCCGAGCCGGACGGAGCCGGCCCCCGGCGACGAGGCTCCCGGCGACGAGGATCCCGACGTGGCAGCTCTCCACGCCGGAGCTTCCGGGCCCGGCACGCCCCCGGAACAGGCGGAGCCCGCGACGGGCGGGCGGAGCCCGGACTCGGACGCGGACGGGGCGCCCCTCGGCGGGGTCGGGACCGACCTGGACATGGTGGATGCGGTGGCGCTGAACGGCGACCAGGACGATGGCGCCGCGGAGGCGCTGATCGCGGCCGCGGCTGGCGACCTTGGCGTGGAGCCGGACGCGATCGACCCGGACGAGGAGCCGGTCGTCGTGGATGAGCCATCGATGGAGCTGGGCGCGCCGGCGGAGGATGCGCCGATCCTGATCGTGGATGACGACCCCGAGGACCGGCTGCTGGTCCGGACGATCCTGAACAAGCACGGATTCGAGGTGGAGGAGGCCGCCGACGGCGATGAGGCGCTGGACGTGATCGGTGAGGGCCGGAGCCACGCCCTGGTGGTGCTGGACCTGGAGCTGCCGACACTGGGCGGGCGCGAGGTGCTGGCATCGCTCCGCTCGTCCGGCGCGACCCTGTCCCTGCCGGTGGTGGTCCTGACGGGATCGCCCGACCCGGAGGACGAGTATCGGCTGATGGAGGGCGGCGCCGACGACTACCTGCGGAAGCCGCTGGATCCGCCCCGCTTCATCGCCC
Organism: Candidatus Longimicrobiales bacterium M2_2A_002; assembly: GCA_051418035.1. Classification (GTDB taxonomy): domain Bacteria; phylum Gemmatimonadota; class Gemmatimonadetes; order Longimicrobiales; family RSA9; genus JAWVYT01. Next base: position 29,076 of record JBPRGE010000025.1, on the reverse strand, counting down.
GGATCAAGGCCGCGCTGCGTCGGGCGAGGATGGCGTGAGATGATGGGACAGAGGGCGCTCGATGACAGTGCACTGGCCCGCCTCGACCGGATCGGCGGGGGCTCCTTCATCGTGGAGATGATCGATCTCTTCCTGGAGAACGCCCCGATCCGGCTCGAGGCGGCCCGTGCGGCCCACGACGCTGGAGACCTGGCCACGCTGCACCGGGCGGTCCACTCGCTCAAGTCGACGGCGGCCAATCTCGGTGCCCGGTCGCTGCAGCGCGCGGCGGAGGCGGCCGAGGACCGGGCGAGCGCGAAGGACGTGGATGCGATGGCACCGCTGCTGGATGACCTGTACCGCCGGTACGAGGAGGCACGGACCGAGCTGGAGGCGGAGCGGGAGCGCCTGAAGAGCCGCGCGAGCCAGAACCCCGAGGAGCAACAGTGAACCAGACCGACGCGAACCCCCCCAGGCGCCTTCGCCTCTTCCTCCGCGACCACCGGGTCCTGGACGCCCACGCCAAGGTCCCCCGTGGCCAGTTCCTCTCGACGTACCTGGCCAGCCGGAACCGGTACGTGAACCTGACGGGCATCAGCTGGCTGGGCACCGGGGAGATCGTCCCGCACATGGCGCTGAAGGTCGACAAGATCCTCTGGGCCGCGTCCGAGGATGGCAAGCTGTCGCTGACCAGCGCCCAGGCCGCCGGCTCCGCGCGTCGGGTCGAGGTCGAGCTCGAGGGCGGATACCTCCTCTCCGCCGGACTCCTGCTGGTGACGAACCAGCGCCTCACGGACTACCTCCAGTCCGCTCCGGCGTTCGTGCCGCTGCAGGAGGCGGAGCTGCAGCCGCGGGACAAGGTCCTGGGTGATGTCGTGGTGAACCAGGACGCGATCCAGGTGGTCCGGGAGGTCGGGACCGACCATGCCGCCGCTGCGCCCGGCAGCATCGACGAGGGGCCCGGGATCCCGCCGCTGGAGGGCCCCGGGACGGGCCCGTCGCAGGCCGCGGCCGGGGAAGGGAGCGCACCGCGGGAGGCGACGCCCGAGTCGCCCTGAGCGTCCGCCGGTCGCGCGCCGGGGGTCACGGCCCGTCCGTCCTTTCAGCCACGGGGCGGACGGGCTACCTTTTGGCCCGCCATGCACGTCGTCGATATCACGGGGATCACCAGCGAAGGGGCCGGCGTCGGTCGTCTGGAGGACGGCCGGGTCACGTTCGTGCATCGTACGGCGCCGGGCGATCGGGCGGAGGTGCGGCTGACGGAGGAGAAGCCGCGCTGGACCCGGTCGGAGCTGGTCCGGGTGGTCACCCCCGGCCCCGGGCGCCGGGAGGCGCCGTGCCCGCACTACGCGCGCTGCGGCGGGTGCACGCTGGAGCACCTTGAGTACGTCGCCCAGCTGGAGGCCAAGGCGGGCATCGTGACCGACGCGCTGCAGCGGATCGGGAAGCGGGACGTGACGGTGGCGGAGGTGGAACCGTCGCCGGAGACGTTCCGGTACAGGAACCGGGTCACGTTCACGCTGCGGCGCGAGGACGGCGGTGTGGTCGCCGGGTTCCGGGCGCTGGAGGCGCCGGACCGGCTGGTGGACGTGGACGCCGGCTGCCTGCTGCCGGAGCCCCCGATCGCGGAGGCCTGGGGTCGGCTCCGGGCGGTGTGGGGCCCGAACGCGGGCCGCCTGCCGTCGGGCGAGGAGCTTCGGCTGACGCTCCGGTCGACCGAGGCGGGCGCGGTGGCGCTGGTCGTGGACGGCGGGTACGCTCCCGGCCGGCCGGAGGAGCTGCTGGAGGAGGTGGTCCCGCTGGTGGCGGTCTGGCACCGGCCCGAGCGGGCGAAGGAGCACCGGCTCCTGGCGGGCGAGTCGTCGCTGCGTGATGTCTGGTCGGGCGACGAGCTGGAGCTCAGCGGCGATGTGTTCACGCAGGTGAACCGGTCGGCCGCGGCGCTGCTGGAGGCCCACGTACTGGACCGGGTGCGGGCCACGTCGCCGGATCGGGTGCTGGACGCCTACTGCGGGGTGGGGCTGTACGCCCGGCGGCTCGCGCGCTCGGGAGTGGAGGTGGTGGGGATCGAGGCGCACCCCGGTGCGGTGGCCGAGGCCCGGCGGGCGGCGCCGGAGAGCGAGATCCTGGAGGGGACGGTGGCGGAGCGCTTGCAGGAAGCGCTCCCGGTGGACGTGGCGATCCTGAACCCGCCCCGGACCGGCGTCGAGGACGCGGCGTCGTCGTGGCTGGCGGCGGAAGGACCGGCCCGTCTGGTGTACGTGAGCTGTGATCCGGCCACGCTGGCCCGGGACCTGAAGCGGCTGGGCGATCGGTACGACGTGGCGGGGATCCGCTGCTTCGACCTGTTCCCCCAGACCGCGCACGTGGAAACTGTGGTGGAGCTGGAGCGATGCGCTACTACGTGACGCTGGAAGGGCAGGAGTTCGAGGTGGACCTGACCGGGGACGTGCCCCGGGTCGACGGGGAGGCGGTGGTCGGCGACCTGGCCCAGGTCCCGGGCACGCCGACGCGGCTGCTCCTCGTGGACGGCCGGTCCCACACCCTCGTGGCGCGTCGCGGCGAGAGCGAGACGTGGGCCCTGTACCTGGATGGCGAGCCGTTCGAGGCCGATGTCGTGGACGAGCGGACCCGTGCGATCCGGGAGATGACGGGGCAGGCCGCCGCCGACCTCGGCCCGCGACCGATCCGGGCGCCGATGCCGGGGCTGGTCGTGAGCGTGGCCGTGGAGGCCGGCGACCGGGTGGAGCCGGGCCAGAGCGTGGCGATCGTGGAGGCCATGAAGATGGAGAACGACCTGAAGGCGGAGTCGGAGGCCGTGGTGGCGAAGGTGCTGGTAGAGCCCGGCGAGCCGGTGGAGAAGGGGGCGATCCTGGTGGAGTTCGATGCCGTGGACGGGGAGGCCGGGGATGAGTGAGGAGCGACGCGAGTCGTTCAGCACCACGAGCGGGATCGAGATCCAGCGGGTTTATGGCCCCGCCGACGCGCCGGCACCGGAGCTGGGCGAGCCGGGCGCGTTCCCGTTCGCCCGCGGCGTCTACCCGACCATGTACCGCGGGCGGCTCTGGACCATGCGGCAGTACGCGGGGTTCGGGACCGCCCGGGAGACGAACGAGCGGTACCGGTACCTGCTCGATGCCGGGCAGACCGGGCTGAGTGTGGCGTTCGACCTGCCGACGCAGATGGGGTACGACTCGGACGCGGCCATGGCGGCGGGTGAGGTGGGCCGGGTCGGTGTGGCCATCGACACGCTCGACGACATGCGCACCCTCTTCGACGGGATCCCGCTGGGGAAGGTCTCCGTCTCCATGACCATCAACGCTACGGCGGCCATCCTGCTGGCCATGTACGTCGCGCTGGCGGACGAGCGGGACGTCCCCCGTGAGGCGCTGGCGGGCACCATCCAGAACGACATCCTGAAGGAGTACATCGCCCGCGGCACGTACATCTACCCGGTGGAGCCGAGCCTGCGCCTGATCACCGACACGTTCGGGTTCTGCGCGGACCAGGTCCCGCGGTGGAACACGATCTCCATCAGCGGCTACCACATCCGCGAGGCGGGCGCCACGGCCGCCCAGGAGATTGCGTTCACGTTCGCGAACGCCCTCGAATACGTCGACCGGGCCGTGGCCGCCGGGCTCGATGTCGACGACTTCGCGCCCAGGCTCTCCTTCTTCTTCGCCGCCCACAACGACCTGTTCGAGGAGGCCGCCAAGTTCCGGGCGGCTCGCCGGCTGTGGGCCCGCCTCATGCGCGAGCGGTACGGCGCGTCGGACCGCTCGGCGCGACTCCGGTTCCACACGCAGACCGGCGGTGTCACCCTCACCGCGCAGCAGCCGCTGAACAATGTCGTCCGCGTGGCGGTACAGGCGCTGTCGGCGGTGCTCGGCGGCACCCAGTCGCTGCATACGAACGCGTACGACGAGGCGCTGGCGCTGCCTACCGAGGACTCGGCGAAGCTGGCGCTGCGCACGCAGCAGATCCTGGCCCACGAGTCGGGGGTGGCGGAGACGGTGGACCCGCTGGGCGGGAGCTATTACGTCGAGTCGCTGACCGACGCGCTGGAGGCGAAGGTGAGCGAGTACCTGGCGGAGGTCGACGCGCTGGGCGGGGCCGCCGCGGCGATCCCGTACTTCCAGGAGCAGATCCACCAGTCGGCGTACGCGCATCAGCGGGCGGTGGAGAGCGGCGAGCGGGTGATCGTCGGCGTGAACGAGTACCGCGAGGAGGAGGCCGGGTCCCGGATCGAGCAGCCCGACTACGGCACCATGGAGAGCGAGCAGAAGGAACGGCTGGCCGGGATCCGGGACGGGCGCGAGGACGACGGGGTCGCCGCCTCCCTCGAGCGGGTGGCCGAGGCCGCGGCCGGGTCCCGGAACCTGCTGCCCCCGATCGTGGGGGCCGTGAAGGCCATGGCCACGCTGGGAGAGATCAGTGATGTGCTGCGCCGCGAGTGGGGCGAGCACAGGAGCACGTGAACGGAGAGACGGCATTGCCCACGTACGAGTACCGGTGCCCGGAGGGGCACGAGTTCGAGAAGTTCCAGCGGATGACCGATCCGCCGGAGGCGGAGTGCCCCGAGTGCGGTGCGGACGCGGAGCGCATGCTCTCCGGCGGAGCCGGACTCCTGTTCAAGGGGGAGGGCTTCTACATCACCGACTACCGGAGCGACAGCTACCGGAAGGCCGCCGAGAAGGAGAAGAAGGGCGGCGGGACGGGGAAGAGCAAGGAGAGCGGCTCCGGCGGTTCGGGCGGCTCCGGCGGTTCCGGTTCCGGTGACGCGGGGACGGGCACGAGCGGGAAGAAGGGGAGCGGGGAGTGAACGCCGAGAACAAGCTGAGGGAGAAGCTCGCGGAAGCGGTCCGGTCGCTCGGGGTCGAGGACGTGGACGTGCAGCTCGACCGGCCCCGGAACCCGGAGCACGGGGACTGGGCCACCAACCTGGCCATGGTCCTGGCCGGCCGGCTCGGGCAGCCGCCCCGGGAGGTGGCCGAGCGGATCCTGGAGGAGATGGACGCCTCGGGGGCCGGCGTCCGGAGCACCGAGATCGCGGGGCCCGGGTTCATCAACTTCCGTCTCACCGACTCGGAGCTGTACGGGCTGCTGGAGCGGATCCTCCTCGAGGACCGGCGATACGGGCGGAGCGACGTGGAGGAGCCCCGGCGGGTCATCGTGGAGTTCGTTTCGGCCAACCCCACGGGGCCGCTGCACGTGGCGCACGGCCGCGGCGCCGCCCTCGGCGACGCCATTGCGACGCTCCTCGCCTGGTCCGGCGACGCGCCGCACCGCGAGTTCTACGTCAACGACGCGGGCGTCCAGATCGAGCGGCTGGCCGAGTCGGTGGACGCGCGCTGGCGTCAGCTCCACGGTGAGGACGTACCGATCCCCGAGGGCGGCTACCACGGCGACTACATCCAGGACCTGGCCGAGGCGGCCGAATCCGAGATGGGCGAGGAGATCGCCGACGCGAACCGCGCCGAGCGACTGGAGATCTTCCGGGACTGGGCCATCGAGCGGCTGAAGGCCGGTCAGGCCCGGGACATGAAGGACTTCGGCATCGTCTTCGACGAGTGGTACCCGGAGTCGCGGGTCTACGAGACGGACCGGATCCCCGAGACGCTGAACGAGCTCGAGGAGCGAGGGCTGATCTACGAGGCCGAGGGCGCCCTGTGGCTGCGCACCGCCCGGTACGGCGACGAGAAGGACCGGGTCCTGCGCAAGAGCGACGGGAGCTACACCTACTTCCTCCCGGACCTGGCCTACCACCGGGAGAAGGCCCGGCGGGGGTTCGACCACGCCATCAATATCTGGGGGGCCGACCACCACGGCTACGTTCCCCGGATGCAGGCCGGGCTGGCGGCGCTGGGGCTCGAGGGCTTCCTCGACGTGGAGGTGGTCCAGATGGTCCGGATCATCCGCGGCGGCGAGGGCGTGAAGCTGAGCAAGCGCGCGGGCGACTTCGTCACGCTGCGGGACCTGTTCGAGGAGACGGGCACTGATGTGGCCCGCTACTTCTTCCTCATGCGCCGGGCCGAGACGCAGATGACGTTCGACCTGGACCTGGCGCTGGACCATTCGGAGAAGAACCCGGTCTACAAGGTCCAGTACGCCCACGCCCGGATGATGAGCATCTTCCGGAAGGCCGACGTGCAGCCCGCTCCGATGGCCGCCGAGGCCGTGGAGCTGGACCGCCTGGAGACCGGGGACGAGCGGGCGCTGATCAAGCAGCTGGCGCGCTTCCCGGAGGTGATCCAGCGGGCGGCCGCCGATCGTGCACCCCATACGGTGTGCGACTACCTTGAGGAGACCGCGGGGATGGCCAACTCCTGGTACCACTCGGGCAATCCGAGCCGGAACCCGGAGCTGGCGGTGCTCGTGGACGACCCGGGGCTCCGGATGGCCCGGCTCGCCCTGGCCCGCGGGATCCGGATCGTCCTGCGCAACGGGCTGGCCGTGCTCGGCCTGAGCGCGCCCGATCGGATGGAGAGGGAGGACGAGGGATGAGCATACTCGTCGTGGGCAGCGTGGCCCTCGATCAGATCGAGACGCCCTTCGGCAGGGAGGAGCGCACGCTCGGCGGCGCGGCAACGTACTTCTCCGCGGCGGCCTCGCTCTTCCAGCCCGTCCGACTGGTCGCGGTGATCGGCGACGACTTCCCGGAGGACGAGCTGGCGTTCCTGGAGGAGCGGGAGGTCGATTTCACCGGGCTCGAGCGGGCACCGGGCGAGAGCTTCTTCTGGGCCGGTCGCTACGACTACGACATGAACACCCGGGAGACGCTGGAGACCCGCCTCGGCGTGTTCGCCGACTTCAGCCCGAAGATCCCCGAAGCGTTCCGGTCCACCGCCTGGGTCTTCCTCGCCAACATCGACCCGGTCCTCCAGCTCGAGGTCCTCGACCAGGTCGATGCGCCGCAGTTCGTGGCGTGCGACACCATGAACTTCTGGATCGAAGGGAAGCGGGACGCGCTCCTCGAGCTGCTCGGCCGCGTCGACTGCCTGATGCTCAACGACAGCGAGGCCCGCGAGCTCTCCGGCGACTACAACCTGACCCGGGCCGCCCGCTGGATCCGGGAGCGGGGCCCGGAGACCGTGGTGGTGAAGAAAGGCGAGCACGGCGCGCTCCTCTTCGCCGATGACCACACCTTCTTCGCGCCGGGCTACCCGCTGGAAGAGGTCTTCGACCCCACGGGCGCGGGCGACGCGTTCGCCGGCGGGTTCATGGGCTGGCTCGCGTACGTCGGGTCCACGGACGTGGAAGAGCTGCGCAGGGCCATGATCTACGGCTCCGCCACGGGGTCGCTCGTGTGCGAGGAGATGGGCGTCGGCCGGCTCCGGGACGTCGAGCTGGCCGAGGTCCACGAGCGGGTCCGGGAGTTCCGTCGCATGACCGCGTTCGAGCACCCGGTATCGGTCCATGGCTGACGGGTTGAGCTACCGGGACGCCGGGGTCGACCGGGCGGCCGCGGAGCGGGCGAAGCGGCGGATCGGCGAGCTGGTGGCGTCCACGAAGACCGACGGGGTCCTGTCCGATGTGGGCGCGTTCGGCGGGCTCTTCCGGGTGCCTGACGGGCTCGACGCGCCCGTCCTGGTGGCCAGCGCCGATGGCGTGGGCACCAAGCTCAAGGTCGCCATGCGGGCCGGTCGCCACGACACCGTCGGCCACGACCTGGTGAACCACTGCGTCGACGACATCCTGGTCGAGGGCGCCCGCCCGCTCTTCTTCCTCGACTACATCGGGATGGGCACCCTCGAGGAGGGCGTCGTGGGTGAGCTGGTGGAGGGACTGACCCGCGGCTGCCGCGAGAACGGGTGCGCGCTCCTGGGCGGCGAGACGGCCGAGATGCCCGACTTCTACGACCCCGGCGAGTACGACCTCGCCGGGTTCATCGTGGGGATCGTGGAGGAGCACGACCGGCCCGGAGCCGGACGGGTCCGGGCGGGCGATGCGCTCATCGGACTCGCTTCCGACGGGTTCCACACCAACGGCTACTCCTTGCTGCGGAAGCTGGTCTTCGAGCGGCTCGGCCTGGCACTCGACGACCCGTTCCCCGGGACGGACGCCCCCGTGGGCGAGGTGCTGCTCCGGGTCCATCGCAGCTACGCCCCCGCGATCACGCCGCTGCTCGCCACCGGCGAGATCCACGCCATGGCCCATATCACGGGGGGCGGGATCCCGGGCAACCTGGACCGGGCGATGCCGGCCGGGCTCCGGGCCCGGGTCCGGACCGGCAGCTGGCGGGTGCCGGCGGAGTTCCGGGGCGTGATGGAGGCCGGCGGCGTGGCCGAACGGGAGATGTTCGACACCTTCAACATGGGTGTGGGCATGATCCTGGTCGTCGGGGCCGGGTCGGTCGACGCGCTGGTCCCGGCCCTCCAGGCCGCCGGCGAGGGGGCGTGGGTGCTGGGGTCCGTGGAGGAGCGGCCGGGTGACGGAGCGGCTGTCGTACTGGACTAGGGCCCCCGCCGTCGCACTGCTCCTGGCCGTCGGCGCGGGCGGGACGGGCGAGGCGGCTGCGCAGGCCGAGCTCGACGACGTCTGCAGCACGGCCATCGCCGGGTTCGAGTGCAATCTGGCTGCGTCGGCCGTCCAGGGGATCCAGCCCAGGATCGGCCTCGCGCTCTGGGGCGGGAACCCGGTCCCGGGAACCGCCAGCACCGGCGGGCTCCGCCTCGCCGGGAGCCCCAGGATCGGGATCGCCGTCCGGGCGGCCGTCGTACCCACCACCGTCCCGCCGCTCCTCGACCGGGCTTCAACCAGCTCCGAAACCGGGATCGTGAGCTCCCTGGCGCTCCAGTCCTCCGTGGCCCTCGCCCACGGGCTCGCGCCGCTGCCCACCGTCGGAGGGTTCCTCTCGGTGGATGTGGTGGGCCGCCTCTCCGTGGCGCAGCTGCCGGGCGGGAGCGGGTTCCGCAGCGGGACCGTGTGGGGCGGGATGGCCGGGCTCCGGCTCGGAATCCTCCGGGAGTCGTTCACCCTGCCGGGCGTGTCGCTGACCGCGGCGTACGGCCGGAGCGGGACGGTCACGCTCGGCGACCCCGAAGGCCTGGCGACGGACGGCTCGTTCCGGGGGCGCGTGTCGGGGCTCAACGCCACGCTCGCGGCCAGTCGACGGATCTTCGGGCTCCGCCTGGCGGGCGGTGTGGCCTGGGACCGCTACGCCAGCGACGTGTGGCTCCGCTACGACGGGGCGCCGAGCGCCCTGGCGGCCGAGGCGGTCATGCGTCGGTGGTCCGGGTTCGGGAGCATCATGTGGAGCCGGCTGATCTACCACGCCGTAATCGAAGGTGGATGGCAGGAGGGGCCGCCGTCGACCACGCTCCCCGCCGGAGTGGAGTTCGACCCCGTCGGGTGGTGGATCGGGCTGGCTCTCCGGGTGACGCCATGAGCCGTCGCGACGAGGAACGCCGGGAGGCCGACCGCCGGTTCATGGCCCGGGCGCTGGCGCTGGCGCCCGCGGGCTGGGGGCGGGTCCACCCGAACCCGCTGGTGGGGGCGGTCGTGGTCCGGGACGCGGAGGTCGTCGGCAGCGGTGCGCACCGGGAGTACGGCGGCCCCCACGCGGAGGTGGAAGCGCTCCGGGAGGCCGGCGAGCGGGCCCGGGGCGCCACGCTCTACGTCACGCTGGAGCCGTGCGCACACCACGGCAAGACGCCACCATGCACCGACGCGATCCTGGAGCACGGGATCGCCCGGGTCGTCTATGCCGTGGCGGACCCGCACCCGGACGCCGCGGGCGGGGGCGCCCGGCTCCGGGAGGCTGGCGTGGAAGTGGTGGGCGGGGTGGAGGAGGCGCGGGCGCGGACCCAGAACGCCACGTTCCTGGCGCCCATCGAGCGGCAGCGTCCGTTCGTGGCGCTCAAGTTCGGCCTCTCCCTCGACGCCCGGATCGCGGCCCGGCCGGGCGAGCCGACGCGGATCACCGGGCCGGAGTCCGAGGCGGAGGTCCACCGGCTCCGGGGCGGCTACGATGCCATCCTGGTGGGCGGGCGGACCGCCCGGATCGATGACCCGTCGCTCACCGTGCGGCACGCCCCGGCACCCCGGGTCCCGCCCGTGCGGGTAGTGGCGGACCCGGGCGCGGAGCTCCCGCCCGATGGGACGCTGGCGGGGACCGCCGCGGAGGTCCCGGTCCTGGTGCTGGCGGCCGAGGACGCGCCGGCCGATCGGGTCGCCCGGCTCGAGGAGAGGGGCGTGGAGGTGGAGCGGGTCCCCCGGTCCGGGGACGGACTCGAGCTGGCAGCGGCGCTGGACCGGCTCCATTCGCGCGGCGTACGCACTGTCTTCTGCGAGGGCGGCGGGCGGCTGGGGGCCGGGCTGCTGGAAGCCGAGCGGGTCGATCGTTTGTATATTTTCCAGGCCCCGGTGGTCCTCGGATCGCAGGGGGTACCGGCCTTTCCCGGGGCCGCGGAGTTCCGGGGCCGATGCGTGGACGTTCGAGCGATGGGCGGCGACGCCCTTTTCATCATAGATCGGAGCGAATGATGTTCAGCGGAATCGTGGAGGCCGTGGGGCGGGTCGAGGCGGTGGAGCCGGTCGACAACGGGCGCCGGCTCAGGATCGGGACGCCGTTCGCGGCGGAGCTCGGGGAAGGGGACTCCATCGCTGTGGAGGGGGTCTGCCTCACCGCTACGTCGGTGACGGAGAGCGGGTTCGAGACGGAGGCCATCGCCACCACGCTCTCGAGGACCACGCTGGGCGGCCTCGAGGTGGGGTCGGGCGTGAACCTGGAGCGTGCGCTGCGCCTGGGCGGTCGGCTGGACGGGCACCTGGTCCAGGGCCACGTCGATGGCGTCGGCGACGTGGTCGGGGTGGAGCGGGACGGCGAGCACGTGCTCCTCGATGTCCGGCTCCCGGACGTCGTGGGCGAGGTGACCGTGCTGCACGGCTCCATCTCCATGGCGGGCGTGAGCCTGACCGTGAACGCCATGCCCGCGCCGGACGTGGCGCAGGTCGCGCTGATCCCGTACACCTGGGAGCACACCACGCTGCGGGACCTTACGCCCGGCGATGGGGTTAATCTCGAGGGCGACATGATCGGACGGTTCGTCGTCGACTACATGAAGAAGCGCGGCCGCGGGGAGGCCGAATGAGCGACATGGACCCGGTGTTCGATACCGTCGAGGCGGCCATTCGCGACATCCGCGAGGGCCGGATGGTGATCGTGGCCGATGACGAGGACCGGGAGAACGAGGGCGACCTCGTGCTTGCGGCGTCGAAGGTCACGCCGGAGGCGATCAACTTCATGGCCAGCAGGGCGCGCGGCCTGATCTGCGCCGCGCTGACGCCGACCCGGGCCGACCAGCTGGGGCTGCCGCTGATGGCGGACCAGAACACCGACACGTTCGGGACGGCGTTCACCGTGAGCGTCGATGGCCATCCCCGCTTCGGCGTGACCACGGGGATCAGCGCCAGTGACCGGGCCAAGACCATCGAGCTGCTGGTCGACCCGGAGACCCGGCCGAGCGACCTCCGTCGCCCCGGGCACGTCTTCCCGCTCCGGGCCACGCCCGGCGGCGTGCTCCGCCGGGTCGGCCAGACCGAGGCATCGGTGGACCTGGCGCGACTCGCGGGGCTCCCGCCCGCCGGCGTGATCTGCGAGATCATGAACGAGGACGGCACCATGGCCCGGCGGCCGCAGCTGGAGGCGTTCGCCGAGGAGCACGACCTCCGGTTCATCACCGTCGCCCAGATCGTGGCGTACCGGCTGGCCAACGAGCGGCTGGTGCGGCGGGTCGCCGAAGCGTCGCTGCCGACGGAGCACGGGGCCTTCCGGGTCGTCGCGTTCGAGAACCAGATCGACGGCCTGGAGCACGTGGCGCTCGTGAAGGGCGATATCGAGGAGCGGGACGACGTGCTCGTCCGCATGCACTCGGAGTGCCTGACCGGCGACGTCTTCCACTCCCTCCGCTGCGACTGCGGCGATCAGCTCGAGGCCGCCATGCGCCGGATCGACGAGGAGGGGAGGGGCGCCGTGGTCTACCTCCGGCAGGAGGGGCGGGGGATCGGGCTCGCCAACAAGATCCGCGCGTACAAGGTCCAGGACGAGACGGGGCGGGACACGGTCGAGGCGAACGAGGCGCTGGGCTTCAAGCCGGACCTGCGCGACTACGGGATCGGCGCCCAGATCCTCCTGGACCTGGGGCTGAGCTCGATCCGGATCCTGACCAACAACCCCCGGAAGATCGTGGGGCTCGAGGGGTACGGGCTGACCATCACGGGCCGCGAGCCGATCCACATGGAGCCCACCGACCACAACCGGCACTACCTGGAGACCAAGCGCAGCAAGCTGGGGCACATCCTGCCGGAGTTCGTGGAGCCGGCGCTGGGAGATGGCGGGTCGTACGGCAGGATCGAGGAGCCGCCGGAGGCCACCGAGGCCGAGCTGGGCGCCGAACAGGAGGTGTGAGGGTGCGCGAGATCGAAGGGTCGACACAGGGAAAGGGGCGACGGTTCCTGATCATCGTCTCCCGCTTCAACGAGCTCGTCACCGAGAAGCTCCTGGATGGGGCGCGCTCCGCGCTGGTCCAGCACGGCGTGGCCGAGGACGACGTGGTCGTGGCCCGGGTCCCGGGCGCGTTCGAGATCCCGGGCGCGGCGGGCGCCGCGCTCCGGGCCGGCGGCTGGGACGGGATCGTCGCCGTCGGGTGCGTGATCCGGGGCGAGACGCCCCACTTCGACTACGTGGCCGGCGAGGCGGCCCGCGGCGTCCAGGCGCTGGCGGTGGCGCACGACACGCCCGTCACGTTCGGGGTGCTGACCACCGACACCCGGGAACAGGCGCTCGCCCGGGCGGGCGGCGACAAGGGGAACAAGGGGTGGGAGGCCGCGCTGGCCGCGCTGGAGATGAGCGACCTGTACCGCACGCTGGCGTCCGGTGCAGGAGCGGAGTAGGGCGCGGGCCTGGGCCCTCCACACCCTGTACGCGTGGGAGGCCCGGGACGCGACGGACCTCGAGGTGGTCCTCGACGACTTCCTGACCCATCGCCGCGTGGCCCCGTCGCGCCGCGACTACCTGCGCCGGGTCGTGGGCACCATCGCGGACCACGTCCGGCCCATCGATGCGGCGCTCCAGGACGCCATCAGCAACTGGCGGATCGAGCGGCTCTCGGTCATCGACCGGAACATCCTGCGGATCGGTGCGGCCGAGATCATGTACTTCGACGACGTGCCGCCGCGGGTGTCGATCCGGGAGGCGCTGAAGCTGGCGGACCGCTACGGCACCGACGAGAGTCCCCGGTTCGTCAACGGCGTGCTGGACGCGCTGATGAAGCGGCTGGAACGGGAATGAGGATCCTGGTCCTCAACTGGCAGGACCGGATGAACCCCCAGGCCGGCGGGGCGGAGACCCACCTCCACGAGATCTTCGGCCGGCTCGCCGGGGTGCACGACGTGACGCTGCTGGTGTCGGGGTGGAAGGGCGGGGAGCAGAGGGACCGCGTGGACGGGATGGAGGTGCACAGGACCGGCGGGCGCTATACATTCAGCCTGGCGGCTCCGGCGTACTACCGGAGACGGTTCAGGCGGCGGGAGTTCGACGTCCTGGTCGAGGACCTGAACAAGGTGCCCCTGATGACCCCGCTGTGGGCAGGGCACCCCGTGACGCTCCTCGTGCACCACCTGTTCGGTGCGACGGCGTTCCAGGAGGCGTCGGCTCCCGTGGCGGCCACCACCTGGCTACTGGAGCGACCTCTGGGCAGGATCTACCGAAAGACGCCCACCATGGCCGTGTCCCGCAGCACGGCCCGTGACCTCGGGTCGCGCGGGCTGGACGAGGAGGCCATCGCGGTCATCCCCAATGGCGTCGACCTCGGCCCCTGCGACCCGGACGGACCGGCGGGCCGGTTCGGGGACCCGACCGTGCTCTACCTCGGCCGGCTCAAGCGCTACAAGCGGGTGGACCTGCCGATCCGGGCCGTGGCCGCGCTCGCCTCACAGGGGCTGGACGTGCGGATGGTCATTGCCGGCACCGGGGACCACGAGCCGGAGCTCCGGGCGCTGGTGGAGGAGCTCGGCGTCGGCGACCGCGTCACGTTCGCCGGGTTCGTGAGCGAGGAGGAGAAGCTCCGCCTCTTCCGCCGGGCCTGGGTGCACGTGCTGACCTCGCCCAAGGAGGGGTGGGGGATCACGAATCTGGAGGCCGCGGCGTGCGGGACGCCGACCGTGGCCAGCGACGCCCCGGGGCTGCGCGACTCCGTGGTCGACGGGGAGACCGGGTTCCTGGTCCCCCACGACGATGTACCGGCGCTGGCGGAGCGGATCCGCGCGCTGATCGACGATGAGACGCTGCGCGAGCGGCTGGGCGGCAATGCCCGCCGGTTCGCGGAGCGATTCACCTGGGACCGGGCCGCCGAGGAGACGGAATCGTTCCTCGAGGCGGTCGTAGGGTCCCGCTGATGGGATTCAACAACGGGAGGATGCATGGACGTTCGGATCACCACCCGGCACGTGGACATCTCCGACTCGTTCGGCGAGTACGCGGATGAGCGGACGCGGAGGCTCACGAAGTACGAGCCGCGACTCATCGCCGTCGACCTGATCTTCGACAATGATCACGGCGAGTTCTCCACGGAGGCGCGGGCGGAGGTCCCGGGCATCCCGGCCCTCATCGCGAAATCCGAGAACTCCTCGAAGCGGAAGTCGCTGGACAGTGCCCTCGACAAGCTGGGCCGTCAGCTGAAGCGGGAGCGCTCGAAGCGCGTCGACCATCAGGCGCCGCCGGCGGGCGCCATCATCGAGGAATAGGCGGCGCGGGCGTGGAGAAGCTCACCATCGACACGCTGTACGCGGACAAGCGCGAGCCGCTGGAGCTGGAGATCCTCACCCCGACCGTGCCGCTGGACCGGGTGGTGGAGGGGCCGGGCCTGTCCAGTCCCGGGTTGATCCTCACGGGGTTCGACAAGCGGATGCCCCGGGGACGCCTCCAGGTCCTGGGCGAGACGGAGCTGTCGTTCATGCGCTCCGTGGACGCCGCCGAGCTCGAGTCGGTCCTCGACCGCCTCTTCGCGATCCAGATGCCGGGCGTGGTCGTGACGAAGGGGATGGACGTCCCCGACCGGCTGCTGGAGGCGGCCATCGAGCACGGGATCCCGGTCATCCGGACCACGCTGAAGACCGGCGACTTCTACCGCCGCCTGCAGCCGTACCTGGAGGGGCGGTTCGCGCCGACCACCACCATGCACGGCTCCATGGCCGATGTCTACGGCGTGGGGCTCCTGTTCGTGGGCCGCAGCGGGATCGGGAAGAGCGAGTGCGTGCTCGACCTGGTGGAGCGGGGCCACCGGCTCGTGGCCGATGACCTGGTCTACATCACCAAGCGGGGCAACGACGTCCTCATCGCCCGGGGCCACGAGCTGCAGCGGCACCACATGGAGATCCGCGGGATCGGGATCATCGATATCCCGGCGCTGTTCGGGATCCGGTCGATCCGGCAGCAGAAGCGGATCGAGGTGGTGGTTCAGCTCGTGGACTGGAACGACCGGGACACGTATGAGCGGACCGGGCTCGAGGCGGAGCAGGTCGATATCCTGGACGTGAACATCCCGCAGGTCACGATCCCGCTCAACCCGGGCAAGAACATCACGGTGATCGCCGAGGTGATCGCCATGAACCACCTCCTCAAGTACTCCGGGATCCACTCGGCGGAGCGGTTCAACGCGAGCCTGCAGGCGGCGATGCGGCCGGTCCGCGACTACCTCGAAGAGGACTATGAGTGACGACGCGATGATCCGCGGTGTGGTGGTGGCCCACTCGGCGCTCGCCGAGGCGCTGGCGGGCGCGGTCCAGTCGATCGCCGGGCTCGAGCCCGGGGCGCTGCAGCCGCTCAGCAACGAGGGGCTGGCGCCCGACGCCATCCGGGACGCGCTGGACGCGCTGCTGGCCGGAGCCGGCCCGTCCATCATCTTCACCGACCTGCGGGAGGGAAGCTGCGGGATCGCGGCGCAGCGGCTGTGCGTGGGGCGACCGGACCATGTGGTCATCACGGGCGTGAACCTGCCGATGCTGCTCGATTTCGCCATGAAGCGACACCTCCCGCTGGACGATCTCGTCGAGCGGCTCGTGGACCGGGGCCGCAGCGCGGTCCAGGCGCTGCCGGAGCGGGCGTGACATGCCGGTCGTTCTCTATCGCGTGGACGAGCGGCTGATCCACGGACAGGTGATCGTGGGCTGGGGCACCCAGCTCGAGCCCGACCGGATCGTCGTCGTCGACGACGCGCTGGCCGAGTCGCCGTGGGAGCAGGAGCTGTACGCCGTGGGGGTCCCCGTGGACATGACCGCGGAGTTCACCACCGTCGAAACGGCCGTGGACCGGCTCCCGGAATGGCAGAGCAGCGATGACCGGATCATCGTGCTGACGCGGGACATCCAGACCATGCTCCGGCTGGCGGAGACCGGCGGCCTGGAGGGCGCGGAGGTGAACATCGGGGGCGTGCACCACGAGCCCGGCCGACGGCGGGTGCTGCGGTACGTGTTCCTGGGTGATCGGGAGCGGGAGGCGCTGCGGGCGCTGGAGGACCGCGGAGCGCGGGTGGCCGCCCGCGACGTGCCCGGCGCGCGGCGCGTGGGGCTCGACGAGCTGGTCGGGGACGGATGAGCGGGTGGGCGGCCGTCGCCGTGCTGGGGGGGCTGGTGGGCCTCGACACCACGTCGTTCCCGCAGATGATGATCTCCCGGCCGCTCGTGGCCGGGACGCTGACCGGTGCGGTGCTCGGCGACCCGATGGCGGGGCTCGCGGTCGGGTTCATCATGGAGGCGTTCGCGCTCCTCGTGCTGCCGATCGGTGCGGCCCGCTACCCGGAGTCGGGGACGGCCACGGTCGCGGCCGTCGCCGCGTACCTGACCGTCGCGGGCACGCCGCTGGTGCCCGGGGCACTGGCGCTGGCCGTGGGCTTCGGGGTCGCGTGGGAATGGGCGGCCGGAGAGAGCGTCGTGCTCCTGCGGCGGCAGAACGGACGACTGCTGCTGCGGACGGCGGGCATGCCCGCCCGACGGCTCGAGCGGCTGCACCTGACCGCCATGGCGCTCGACTTCGCCCGCGGCGCGGTGGTGGCCGCCGGCGGTGGGCTCCTTGCCGCCGCGCTGCTCCAGCTCGCGGCACCGCTCTGGGGCCTGGACGGCGGCAGCACCATGGCGCTGCTCGCGCTGGTGACGGCGACCATGATCGGGACGGCCGTGCCGGTGTTCGGCGGGCTCCGGGCCCGACGCCTGGCGCTGGCGCTCGGAATCGGGGTGGGCGTGGCCCTGGCGATCGCGGTCCCATGATCGGGCTCCGGACGCAGACGGCCGTGCTCCTCCGCTCGCTGGCGGTGCAGGGCTCGTGGAACTACGAGACGCTGACCGGTACGGGATTCGGGTTCGCGATCCTGCCGGCGCTGCGGGCCATCTACCGGGATCCGGCTGCGCTGGACGCCGCGGTCCGCCGGCACGAGCGGGCGTTCAACAGCCATCCCTACCTGGCGCCGCTGGCGCTGGGCGCGGTGATCCGGATGGAGCTGGAGGGCGAGGACCCGTCGATCATCGACCGGTTCAAGACCGCGCTCCGGGGGTCCCTCGGCACACTCGGCGACCAGCTGGTGTGGACGGGGGTGCGGCCGCTGTGCGTGCTCCTGGCGCTCGCGCTCGTCCTGGTCGGGGCGTCGTGGTGGGCCGCGATCGTGGTCTTCCTCTGCGTCTACAACGCGATCCATTTCGGGTTGATGGTCTGGGGGTTCCGGGTGGGACTGGCGGAGGGCCGCAGCGTGGCGGAGCGGCTGCGGCACACGGTCATGCGACGGCTCCCGCCCCGGCTGATGGCGGCCGGGGCGTTCATGGCCGGGGTCGTGATCGCGCTGATCGTGACGAAGGGCGTGGCGGCGGCCGGCGACCCGGGACCGGGATGGATGGCGCTGGCGGGCGTGGGCGTGCTGGCGGGCGCGCTCTGGGGACGGATCGCACGCCGCGCGGGCGTCGCCGGCGCGCTGGCGCTCGCACTGGGCGGACTGCTGGCAGGAGTACTGGGATGACGGACGACGAGCGGACCTGCGAGCGGACCGTGCGGATCCAGAACAAGTACGGGTTGCACGCCCGTCCCGCGGCGGAGTTCGTGAAGAAGGCGCACACGTTCGATGCGAGCGTGTGGGTCCGGAGGGAAGAGCTGGAAGTCAACGGGAAGAGCATCATGGGTATGATGATGCTGGCGGCGGAGCAGGGATCCGAGATCGTGATCCGTGCGGCCGGCAGCGACGCACAGGAAGCGGTGGACACCCTCTCCGCGCTCGTGGACACCCGGTTCGGGGAGGAGTAGCATGGGCGAGCGAATCGTGCGAGACGGCGCACCGGCGTGTCCGGGGATCGTCATCGGGCCGGCCCACGTGGTGGTGTGGGACCGTCGACGGGTCCCCCATCAGACCATCCAGTCCGAGCAGGTGGAGGGGGAGATCCAGCGGTTCCGCGACGCCCGGGAGGCGACCCGCCGGAAGATCGAGACGATCCAGGCGGAGACGGCGGAGCGGCTCGGGTCGGTGGAGGCCCAGATCTTCGAGCCCCAGCTGATGATGGTCGACGACGCCGACCTCATCGGGGATGTGGAGTCGTACATCGCCGACAACCGGATCTCGGCGGCCCGGGCCCTCGAGCTGCGGATGCTGGAGTTCCAGGCCCAGTGGCGGGAGACCGGGCACCCCATGGTCATGGACCGGCTGAACGACCTGGTGGACGTCGAGACCCGCCTGGTGCGACACCTGGTCGGCGTGGATGACCTGGAGGGCGTCCTCGACGGGATCGAGAAGCCGGTGATCCTGGTGGGCCGGGAGCTGACGCCCAGCATCACCGTACAGCTGAACCCCGAGCGGGTGCTGGGGATCGCCACCGACGCCGGGACCCGCACGTCCCACTCGGCCATCCTGGCCCGAGCCCTGGGGATCCCGGCGGTGGTGGGGCTCGGCGACCTGTCCACCTCCATCGACGATGGCGATCCGCTCATCGTCGATGGCCGGGCCGGCCGGGTCATCGGGAACCCGACCGCCCACGAGCTGGACACGTACGAGGCGCGGGGTGCCCGGAGCCGGGAGTGGACGGAGCGGCTGGCCGAGACGGTGCACCTGGAGGCGGTCACGCCGGACCGGCAGGCGGTGGTGCTGCGGGCGAACATCGACCTGCCGAGCGAGGCCGAGACGGCGCGGGAATACGGCGCGCAGGGGGTCGGGCTCTTCCGGACGGAGTTCCTGGTGGTCGGTCGGCAGGCGATGCCGGCGGAGGAGGACCAGTATCGGGCGTACCGGGAGGTCGCCGAGGCGTTCCCCCACCAGGCGGTCGTGATCCGGACCTTCGACCTCGGGGGCGACAAGTTCCCGCTCTTCCTCAATATGCCCGCCGAGGAGAACCCGTACCTCGGCTGGAGAGCGATCCGCGTGTGCCTGGACCGACCCGACCTGTTCCGGACGCACCTGCGGGCCATGCTCCGGGCCACGGTCCACGGCGACATCCGGATCATGATGCCGCTGATCAACGACCTGGAGGAGCTCAAGGCCGCGCGGGAGATCCTGGAGGAGGAGGAGGACCGGCTCCACGACGAGGGGATCCCGTTCAACCCGGGCTACAAGGTCGGCGTCATGATCGAGACCCCGGCGGCCGCCCTGGTCGCCCACGAGCTGGCCCCGTACGCCGACTTCTTCTCCATCGGCACCAACGACCTGACGCAGTACACGCTGGCCGTGGACCGGAACAACGCCCGGCTCGCGTCCCGGTTCACGCCGTTCCACCCGGCCGTGCTCCAGCTGATGCGGAAGACCGTGGACGCGGGACGGGAGGCGGGGCTCGAGGTCAGTGTGTGCGGCGAGCTCGCGGCGAACCCTCTGGGCGTCTACCTCCTCCTCGGGCTCGGCATCTCCGTGCTCAGCGTGGCGCCATCGGCGCTGCCGGAGATCAAGAAGGTGGTCCGCACCGTGCCCGCGGCCGACGCCCGGGAGCGGGTCGACGAGGTGATGCACGCGCCCGACGCGACCACCGTGCGCGAGCAGCTCACGGAGGCGCTCGGGGAGTGGCTCGACCTGTCCATGTTCTCCGGGCGCTGGAACTTGTCGGCCCCGGACTGATCGTCTAGACTTGGCCCGGCGCCGCATCCGACCAGACAATCGAAGGGACCGACCTCTTGGCTACACATCTGTTCACGTCCGAGTCCGTCACCGAAGGACACCCCGACAAGATCGCTGACCAGGTCAGCGACGCGGTGCTGGACGCGGTCCTGGAGAAGGACGCGGGCGGCCGGGTCGCCTGCGAGGTCCTCGTCACCACGGGGCTCGTGGTGATCTCCGGTGAGATCACCACCGACGAGACGCCCGACTACGGCGCCCTCGCCCGCGGCACCATCGCGTCCATCGGCTACACCGAGTCGAGCTGGGGGATCGACGGCGACACGTGCGGCGTCATGGTCTCGGTGGACCGCCAGTCGCCGGACATCAGCCAGGGCGTCGACCCCGGCGGCGCCGGCGACCAGGGGATGATGTTCGGGTACGCCGTGGACGAGACGCCCGAGCTCATGCCGGCGCCGATCCAGCTGAGCCACAGGCTGACCCACCGGCTGGCCGAGCTGCGCCGCTCCGGCCAGCTGGCGTGGCTGCGGCCCGATGGCAAGGCGCAGGTCACCATGGAGTACGACGGGGACCGCCCCGTCCGCGTCGATACGGTGGTGGTCAGCACGCAGCACGCGCCCGATCGGACGCTGGCGGATATCCGGGAGGCGGTCATCGAGCACGTGATCGTGCCGGTCATGCCCGAGGACCTCTTCGACCGCGACACGGTCACGTTCCACGTGAACCCCACCGGCCGGTTCGTGGTGGGCGGCCCCCACGGCGATGCCGGGCTCACGGGCCGGAAGATCATCGTGGACACGTACGGCGGCACCGGTCGGCACGGGGGCGGCGCGTTCAGCGGCAAGGACCCGACCAAGGTCGACCGGTCCGGCGCGTATGCCGCCCGATGGGCCGCGAAGAACGTGGTGGCGGCCGGGCTCGCCCGGCGGTGCGAGATCCAGCTGGCGTACGCCATCGGGGTGGCGGAGCCGGTCAGCATCCACGTCGACACGTTCGGCACCGGCCGGGTCGAAGCCCCGGCGATCACGAGGGCGCTCCGCGAGGTGTTCGACTTCCGTCCCCGGGCCATCATCGAGACGCTCGGGCTGAACCGCCCGATCTACCGCCCCACGGCGGCGTACGGCCACTTCGGACGCACGCCCGAGGACCGGGATGTGGACGGCCGCACGGTCCGGCTGTTCCCCTGGGAGCAGACCGACCGGGTCGACGCGCTGGAGGACGCGGCCGGGGTGTAGCCCGCGCCCGTCGGGTGCCCGGCGGTGCGGATGAGCGACGCGACCGGGGGGCGGGGCGAGCGGGGGCTCACCGACCGGTTGAACCCCAGCGGGGTTCGGGAGTACTTGTTGGGGCGGGGGGGAGAGCCGAATCGAGCGCGAGAGGCCTGATGAAAGAAGTGACCGTGCAGAGCCTGGGGCTGGACCGGAACTCGAACACGCCGGTGGTCATCCTCCAGGAGTCGGATGGGCCCCGGGTCCTGCCGATCTGGATCGGGCCCGGCGAGGCGAGCGCCATCGCCATGGAGCTGGCGGGGATGAACTTTTCCAGGCCGCTGACCCACGACCTGCTGGCCTCGGCCATCACCGGGCTCGGCGGATCACTCCAGCGGGTGGTGATCACCAAGGTGGTCGACAACACGTACTACGCCGAGATGATCATCACCCGGGACGGCGAGTTCTTCAGCCTGGACGCCCGGCCCTCCGACTCCATCGCCATCGCGCTCCGGATGGACGCCGCGATCTTCACCGCCGAGGAGCTGCTCGAGCATACGTCCATCGAGATCTCCGAGCCCGAGGAGCTCGAGGAAGGGGCGCTGGAGATGGGCGAGACGGGGGAGGGGGAGACGCCGGAGGAGGCGCCACCGCCCGAGGACCTGAAGGAGTATCTGCGGCGGCTGCACCCGGAGGACTTCGGGCGGTTCACGCCATGAGGTCGCGGCCGGAGTGTGCCGGAGCGATCCGGGCGCTGCCGCTGCGTACGGTCCTCGTCCTCGCGGCCGTCCTGGCCGCGCTGGCCACGGCCTCGACGGCCTCCGCGCAGGAGATCGCCGGTGTGGCGCTCGGCCCCGACGGCGAGCCGCTGGTGGGTGCCGCCGTGGTCCTGCACCGGGTCGGCACCGGCGGCGGCGCAGTCGCCGGACGGGACACGACGGGCCCGAACGGGGAGTTCAGCTTCCCGCTGGCGACGAGCGACTCGTCCGTCTATTTCGCGGCCGTCCGGTACCAGGAGCGGCTGTACGTCGGCCCGGCGGCCGAGGGCGGCGGCGAGCCGGTCACCGGCTACGTCCTGCAGGTCGGGCCGGAGTCGGAGATCGGCGCGGTCGGCGCGGCGCTCGGCGGTGCGGCGGGCCCGCCGCCGGCCCGGGCGCGTCCGAGCCGGGCCACCCGGCAGACCGACAGCGACACCGGCGCGCTCCTGCTCGTTGCGCTGCTGGCCGTCTCCGCGGCCGCCGCGTTCATCTTCACGGCGCCCCGCTACCGGCGACGTCGCACCCGGGAGGCGGTGATCGAGGTGGCCGGGATCGAGAACCGGCTCGCCGACCCCGGTGAGGCGCTCGACGCAGAAGAGCGGGAGCGGCTCGAGGCCCGGCGCGATCAGCTGAAGGAGCAGCTGGCACCCGGGGCCTGACATGCCGCTGGTCACGGTCGATGCCACCGTCCTGCAGGCGTTCCCGTACAGCGAGACCAGCAAGATCCTGCGTCTGCTGACGGCGGGGTACGGGGTCCAGTCGGTGATCGCGAAGGGCGCCCGGCGCGCGAGGAGCCGGTTCGGCGGCGTTCTGGAGCCGTTCACCGATGGCGGCGCCACCTTCTACCTCAAGGAGAACCGCGATCTCCACACGCTGCGGGAGTTCGAGCTGAACCGGCCCCGGCAGGCCCTCGGCCGCGACCTCGTGCGGTTCGGCGCCGCCTCCCTCATCGCCGAGATCGTGCTCCGGACCTCGAGCGAGCAGGCGGCGCCGGAGCTCTTCCACCGGGTTCGGGCCGCGCTGACCGACCTGGAGTCCGCGCCCACCGGGACCGTGGAGCCCATGGCGCTCGCCCACGCGTGGGGGATCATCGGCGCTCTCGGGTTCGCGCCGTCGCTGCACCGATGCGTGCACTGCTCGGCCCCGCTGCCCGAGGCCGACCTCTTCTTCGATTACGGGGCCGGTGGCCTGCTGTGCGGCACGTGCGGCGGGGGCGGCGGGGGCGGTCGGGTGCTCCCGCCCGAGGCCCAGGCCCACCTGCGGGCCCTGCTGGCCGGCGAGATCGTGGAGCTCGAGCGGACCGCCGCCCACTGGCAGCTCCTGGCCCGGTTCCTGGCCCACCACCTCGTGGATGCCGGGTCGCTCCGGTCGCTGGACTTCCTCGCCGGCCAGGTGGGGGAGCTGTGACGGACGGGGGCGCCGTGCGGGGGATCGTCGGCACGGCCGGCCATATCGACCACGGCAAGACCGCCCTGATCGGAGCGCTCACCGGCGAGCATACCGACCGGCTGCCGGAGGAGCAGGAGCGGGGGATCAGCATCGACCTGGGGTTCTCCCACCTCGACACGGACCGGGGGACGATCGGCGTCATCGACGTCCCCGGCCACGAGGACTTCATCCGGAACATGCTCGCCGGGGCCACCGGGATCGATGTCCTGCTCCTGGTCGTCGCCGCCGACGAGGGCGTCATGCCCCAGACCCGGGAGCACACGGCCATCGCCGACCTGCTGGGTGTGCACCGGGCGGTGGTCGCCCTGACCAAGACGGACCTGGTGGACGACGAGTGGCTCGGCCTCGTCCACGACGACATCGCCGACTTCCTCGCGGACTCCCCGTTCGCCGGCGCGCCCGTGATCCCGACGTCCACCGCCGACGGTACGGGGATCGAAGCCGTCCGGGGCGCGCTCGAGGAGGTCTTCGACAGCCGACGCGGACGGCCCGACGACCTCTTCCGGATGCCCGTGGACCGCACGTTCACTGTGCGCGGGACCGGGACCGTGGTCACCGGGACCGTCTGGTCCGGCCGCCTCGCCCGCGACAGCACCGTCCGGATCCTGCCCGGTGGCCTCGACGTCCGGGTCCGGGGGCTCCAGGTCCACGGCGGGAGCGTGGACGCCGTCGAGGCCGGGCAGCGGGCGGCCATCGCGCTGGCCGGTGTGGACCGGGATGCGGTCCCCCGGGGCAGCACGGTCGTCACACACCCCGGATGGGATGAGACGACGCGGCTCACCACCTCGCTCCGGGTGCTCCCGGGCGTCCGGTGGAGCATCGAGCCGTGGCAGCGCCTCCGGGTGCACCTGGCGACGGCCGAGGTCATGGCCCGTGCGGTCCTCCTCGACGCCGACCGTCTCGACCCGGGACGCCAGGGGCTGATCCAACTCCGGCTCGAGACGCCACTGGTCGCCCGGGCCGGAGACCGGTTCGTCGTCCGGTCGTACTCGCCGGTCACCACCATTGGCGGTGGGGTGGTCCTGGAGCCGATCCCGCCGAAGCGCACGGCCGTCGGGGCCGACGACCTGGAGCGGCTCGCCGCACTCCCGGGCGATGACGCCACCGCGGCGGTCGAGGCGGTCCTGGCGGAGGCCGGTGGCGCGGGAATCCGGCGGGACCGGCTCCCCGTGGACACCGGTGCCGCTCCGCCCGAGGTGGACCGGGCGCTGGCGGGGCCGGGCGCCGTGGAGGTCGGCGACCGGGCCTTCGCCGCCCGGGCCGTCACGGACGCCCGCGAGCGGCTCCTGGCGGCCGTGGACCGCTACCACCAGAGCACGCCGACCCGGCCCGGGATCGACCCGGCCGCCCTCCGCCAGGCGGCCGCCGCGGATGCGGCCGACGAGCTCGTCGAGCACGCGCTCGACGCGCTGCTGGAGGACGCGGAGCTGGTGACGCGCCGGGGACGGGTCGCCCGCGCGGATTTCCACGTGACGCTCACTCCCGAGCAGCGAGCGCTCCGGGATCGGCTGCTGGAGGCGGTGCGGGCCGGGGGGGTCGCTCCACCCCGTCTCGACGAGCTCGTGGGGGAGCTGGACGCGTCGCCATCGCTGCTCGAGGACCTGGTGGAGCTGCTCGAGGCGGAGGGGACCCTCGTCCGGATCGAGCACGACCTCCATATCCACGCCGATCCGCTCGCCGGGGCCGTCCGGCGGGTCCGGGAGCGCCTGGGAGGACGGACGGGGCTGTCGCCGGGCGAGTTCCGGGATGTGCTGGAGGTCTCGAGGCGGCACCTGATCCCGCTCCTCGAGTACTTCGACCGAACGGGCGTGACCGCGCGCGAGGCGGACGGCCGGGCCGTGATCGCCCGGGGGGCGTCAAGCCGCTCTTGACCGGCTCTGAGTGGTCATCTACCTTTCATTCGACCACTTTCCACCAGGTCCCGATGACCCGGAGGCCAATCGAGCATTCGGCTACTGCACAGTTGGATCGTGCGGAGGAGACCCATGGGACGCCGCTGTCTACACGGCGTCATTATCCTCGCGATCCTCGCCTTCATGCCAGCCGCGGTGTCGGCACAGGATCCAGGGAGCGACGCGTCGCCTCGCGCCAGCGATTCCGGCTTCGAGCTTCTTCAGAACTACCCGAATCCGTTCAATCCCACCACGCGGATTCCGTTCACCCTGAGCCCCGAGCTCTTCGTGGACGACCAGGGACGTCAGCAGGACGTGGTGGTGACCATGCGGATCTTCAACGTCCTGCAGCAGTTCGTGGCGAACCCGATGGCGCTTGGACACCCCGACGGGAGCGGAACGCCGGTCGAGGGGCTGACATACTACACGCCCGGACAGAAGGAAGCGTTCTGGGACGGCCTGGACCACAACGGTCGCCAGGTCGCGTCCGGGATGTACTATCTGCAGCTGATCGTGAACGGTCGCAGCCAGATCATGAAGATGATCGTGGCCAAGTAGCCCGCGCGGTCAGTCCACGAAGTAGAGGAACCGTCCGCAGTGGGAGCAGTTGTGCAGCTTCTGCTTCTCCTCCGGGTCGGTGGCCACGGCCGTGGCCACCGCCACGAAGCAGCCGTAGCAGACTCCGTTGATGGCGGGGACCACGACCCGGTCGAGCCCCTTGTCCAGCCGCCTGTAGCGCGCCCGGACGGTGGGCTCCAGCTCCTCGACGATCTCCTCGATCTTGGCGTCGAGCTGCGAGGTCGCTTCCTCGATGTTCAGATTGAACTCCTCCTCCTGGACTTTCGCCGCCGCGTCGACCTCCTGGAGGTCCTGTCGCTTCGCCTTCAGGTCCTGGATCTGGAGCAGTATCTCGAGCTGTTCGTTCATGGCCACAGTCAAATCGACTTCTCTTCGAGGAGCGCGAGGAACTCGTCCGCGTCTTCGAGGGCGGCGAGGCGATCGGGTACGTCGTCTTCCTTGGCGAACTGGGCGATCTTGCCGAGGACGGGGAGGTACTGGTTGCTCACCTCCAGCGGCGGCGCGACGATCAGGAACAGGTGGTGGACGGGCTGGTCATCGATGGCGTTGAAATCGATCCCGTCCTTCTTGCGGCCGAAGGCGATCCGGAGCCGGTTCACCACCAGTGACCGGCAGTGCGGGATCGCGATCCCGCGGCCGATCCCGGTAGAGCCCAGGTTCTCGCGGCGCTTCAGCATCTTGAAGAGGATGCCCTCGCTCTTCTCGTCCAGCTCGAGCAGGGCGATCAGCTCCTTGAGCACCTCATCCTTGGTCTCGCCCTCGAGCTCGAGGTCGACCACGTCCGTATCGAAGAATTCCCGCAATATCATCCATGCCTCCTGATTCATTATCTGAACCCGGAAAAATACCGGTCCGCCGAAAGGGTGTCAAAAGGCGAGCCCCGGGCGCGATTGAACCGCCCCCATACGCCCGTTAGATTCGTGCCATGAGTTCGGCCATCGATCAGATCTTCCGGGACCGGACGCCCCTGTTCCTGGCGCCGCAGGCGGGTGTGAGCGAGTCGCCGTTCCGTCGGCTGTGCCGTCGGTTCGGGGCCGACGTGGTGGTGAGCGAGTTCGTCAGCGCGGAGGGGATCCGCCGGGGGAACGAGCGTACGCACGACTACCTCCGGTTCGCCGAGGAGGAGCGTCCCATCGGCGTCCAGATCTTCGGGGCCGACCCGGCGGCCATGGCCGAGGCCGCCGCGCTGGTGGAAGAGGTATACGCCCCGGATTTCGTCGATATCAACTTCGGCTGCCCGGTGAAGAAGGTGGTGAAGCGGAACGGCGGGTCGGGGTGTCTGCGGGACCTGGACCTGGTCGAGTCGATCATCCGGGCGGTGGCCGACGCCATCGACCTGCCCACGACGGTGAAGATCCGGAGCGGCTGGAACGCGGAGCTCCGGGACCCGGTGGGTATCGGGCTGCGGTGCGAGCAGGCGGGCGCGAGCGTGCTCACGCTGCATCCCCGGACGCGGACGGACATGTACGGCGGGGAGGCCCGCTGGTCGGAGATCCGCGCCGTGACCGAGGCGCTGGAGATCCCGGTGGTCGGGAACGGCGATGTGCGGTCCGGCGGGGACGCGCTGCGGATGCGGGAGGAGACGGGGTGCGCCGGGATCATGATCGCGCGCGGGTCGCACGGCAGCCCCTGGATCTTCCGCCAGGCCCGGGCGGCGCTGGACGGCGAGCCGATCCCGGAGGACCCGGACGTGGCCGAGCGGTTCGCGATCGCCGTCGAGCACGCGGAGAACTCCATCGCCTTCGGCGGCGATGAGGAGCGGGCGATCCTCGAGTTCCGGAAGCACCTGGGGTGGTACACGAAGGGGCTGCCGGACGGGCGTTCGCTCCGCCAGGAGCTCTTCCAGGTGACCACGCTCGACGAGATGAAGACCCGACTCGAGGCGTACCTGGAGCGGGCCGAGACCGGGGTGCTGGCCGCGTGAGGGACCGGGTCCTCGAGATCCTGGCCCGCGTCGCCGCCGGGGAGGCCTCGCCCGAGGCCGCTCTGGATCGGCTCGCCTGGCTCCCGGTGGAGGCCGTGGGACAGGGGGAGAACGGCGACTCGGCGTTCGCCCGGCTCGACCACCACCGGGGGCTCCGGCAGGGCCACCCCGAGGTGGTCTTCGGGCCGGGGAAGACGCCGGAGCAGCTGGTGGAGATCGGTCGCCGGTTCGCCCGGCGCGGCGACGGGTTCCTGGTGACGCGGCTGGAGGAGCCGGGGATGGACGCGCTGGCCGGGGCGTTCCCGGCCGGCGAGGCGAACCCCGTCGCCCGGACGTTCCACGAGCCGGCGTCCCGGCCGGAGGAGACGGAGGCCGCCCCCCGGACGCGGGGACCGGTCCTGGTGGTGACGGGCGGGACCGGTGACGTGCCGGTGGCCGAGGAGGCCGCCGTGACCGCCGCCGCCTTCGGCAACGCCACCGAGCGGCTCTACGACGTGGGCGTGGCCGGGATCCACCGGGTGCTCGGCGAGGGCGAGACGCTCCGCAGGGCCGCCGTCGTCATCGTGGTGGCGGGGATGGAGGGGGCGCTCCCGTCGGTGGTCGGCGGGCTCGTGGGCACACCGGTGATCGCCGTGCCCACCAGCGTGGGGTACGGCGCCGCGTTCGGCGGGCTCGCGCCGCTCCTGGGGATGCTCAACAGCTGCGCCGCCGGCGTTACGGTCGTGAACATCGACAACGGCTTCGGCGCCGCCGTGGCCGCCACCCGCATCAATCAGCTCCCGGACCGCGGCCCCGACCCGGCATCGGAACGGTGAAGGTCTCCGGTCGTGTGGCGGGCCTCGGGATCCTCCTGCCCCTGTGGCTCGCGTTCGTCATGCCCGGCGGTCTGTCCGGCCTCGAGCTGATGGGCGGGATCGCGGCCGCCGCGGCCGGTGCGCTGGCCGTCGTCGGCTGGCCCATCGCCGACGAGTGGCTCCGGCTCGGACTGGACGAGTGGACCCGCCTGCTCGGCGGCACCCCGCCGGAACGGGTCCGGCAGCAGGAGCGGGAGGAGGACGACCGGGAGCTGGCCGGCGCAGCCGTCGAGGACGTCCTCGACACCCTCGGCCGCGAGGTCGACGCCCGCCGGATGATCGTCTGGCGCGTCGACCGCCTTACCGACACCGTGGTTCCGGACCACGTGCTGGGTGCGCTGACCGTGGAGCAGCCGGCGAGCGG
>JBPRGE010000024.1:0-40866 GCA_051418035.1 Candidatus Longimicrobiales bacterium M2_2A_002 | reverse complement strand
CTCTGGATCCTCCTGCCGTGGCCGGCGGCCATCGGGTACCGCCGGTTCATCCACGGGCTCCTGATCCGGTCCGGCCGGACGCGGCTCGTGGCCATCGGGACGGTGCTCCGGCTCGCCGGGATGAGCGCGACGGCGCTCGTGCTGTACTTCACCACCGACGTTCCCGGTGCATGGGTCGGTGCGGCGGCGCTCTCGGCGGGGGTGGTGACGGAGGCCATCGCCGCGCGGCTGATGGCGATCCGGACCGTGCGGGAGCTGCGGGTCAGGGCGCGGGCGCCGGAGGACGATTCGCCCGCCCACGAAGGCTATCGGGCCATCGCCGTGTTCTACTACCCGCTGGCGCTGACGTCGCTGATCGGGCTGACCGTGCAGCCGATGCTGACGTTCTTCATGGGACGGGCGCCGGCGCCCATCGAGTCGCTGGCCGTGTTCCCGGTGGTCCACTCCCTCTCGTTCCTCTTCCGCGCGCTGGGGCTCAGCTTCCAGGAGGCGGCGATCGCGCTCATGGGGAAGCGGTTCGAGCACTACCCGGAGCTGGCCCGGTTCGCCACGGTGCTGGCCATCATCGCGTCGGGCGGGCTGGCCCTCGTCGCCTTCACGCCGCTGGCCGACTTCTGGTTCATCACCGTCTCGGGCCTGAGCGAGGAGCTGGCGGCGTTCGCGCTGACGCCCACGAAGATCATGGCGCCGCTCCCGGCGCTGAGCGTGGTGCTCGCCTTCCAGCGCGCCATCCAGGTGCAGGGCCGGCGTACGCGACCGATCACCGTGGCTACGGTGATCGAGGTCGCCACCATCGCGGCGCTCTTCCCCCTCTTCGGCTGGGGGATCGGCATGGTCGGCGTGACGGCGGCCGCTATCGCCTTCCTCGTGGGCCGGATCGGCGGCGTGGCGTTCCTGACGGGGCGGGCGCGGCGGACGCTCCGGCGGGTGGGGGTGGCGGGGGCCTCCGGTGGGCGGGGGGTGTAAGGGCCGCCGCCATCGTCCCCGGTCCTTTCGGCCGATTCTCGTCGGGGCCCCGGTGCGTGCATTTGCGCGACCCTGCCACGATCGGCCAACTTGGAGCGGTATCCGGGCCGGAGGGCCCGGCCGTTCATTTCCGCGACCCGGTGCCCAGCCATGCGACGACTCTGTTTCCCGCGCGCGAGCCTCCTCCTGCCACTCATCGCCGCAGTGCTCACGGCCGCGCCCCTGGCGGCGCAGGTCGATGCCCGGCTCTTCCGGTACCCGGACGTGTCAGCCAGCCGGATCGCCTTCGTCTATGGGAGCGACATCTGGGTCGTGTCGAAGGAAGGCGGCGTAGCCCGGCGACTGACCACGCCCGCGGGCGAGGAGCTGTTCCCGCGGTTCTCTCCGGATGGCGGCCGGATCGCCTATACGGCGAACTACGACGGGAACGACGATGTGTACGTCATCGGTGTGGGTGGCGGCGTCCCGGCGCGGCTCACGCACCACCCGGCGGGCGACAGGCTCGTGGACTGGTACCCCTCCGCCGACGCCGTGCTGCTCGCCTCTTCGATGACCAGCGAGAAGGACCGGTTCAACAAGCTGTACCGGCTCCCGACCACCGGCGGGCTGCCGGAACAGCTCCCCCTGCCGTGGGCCGAGTACGGGGCGCTGTCGGAGGACGGTCGCACGCTGGCCTACCTCCAGAACTGGAGAGACTTCCGGACGTGGAAGCGGTACCGCGGCGGGCTGACTACGGACATCTGGCTGTTCGACCTGGAGACCGGGGAGGCGGCGAAGGTCCCCACCGAGAACAGCAATGACTCCCAGCCGATGTGGCACGGGAGCACGCTGTACTTCCTGAGCGATCGGGCGCCGGACCGGCGGATGAACATCTGGGCGTACGAGCGAGGCAGTGGCGAGATACGCCAGGTCACGGACCACACCGACTTCGACATCCACTTCCCGTCGGTGGGCCCCGACGAGATCGTCTACGAGCAGGGCGGGCAGCTCTGGCTCCTGGATCTGGATACCGAGGAGGCCCGGCCCGTGGAGGTTTCGGTGGTCACCGATTTCGCCACGCTCCGGCCCCGTATCGAGGAGGTCGGCGAAGCGATCATGAGCGCCCACGTCTCGCCCAGCGGCGAGCGGGCGCTGTTCGAGGCCCGGGGCGACGTCTACACCGTCCCGGCGGAGCACGGGGTGGTCCGGGCGGTGACGGAGTCGTCCGGGAGCGCGGAGCGGTACCCGGCGTGGTCGCCGGACGGCCGCCGGGTCGCCTACTGGAGCGACCGGACGGGCGAGTACCAGCTGGCGGTCGAGGCCGCCGATGGCACGGGTGAGGCGCGTACCGTGACGGACCTGGGCCCCGGCTATCGGTACCGCCCGTACTGGTCGCCGGACTCCCGGAAGGTGGCGTTCATCGACCAGGCCATGCGGATCCAGGTCACGGACATGGAGAGCGGCGAGACCCGGCAGGTGGGCCAGGGCCACTACTTCTTCCATGGTGCCCTGGCCGGCTTCACGCCGAGCTGGTCGGCGGACTCCCGGTGGCTGGCGTACGGCGGCGACCTACCATCCCGGGCGGGCGCCATCTTCGTGTACGACACCCAGCGGGACGAGACGCACCAGGTGACGAGCGGGTTCTACAACGCATTCAGCCCGGCGTTCGATCCGGACGGAAACTACCTCTACTTCCTGACCAACCGGGAGTACGTCCCGAGCTATGGCGACGTGGACGCCACCTGGATCTATGCGAACTCCAGCGTGGTGGCGGCGGTGCCGCTCCGGACCGACGTGGACTCCCCGCTGGCGCCCCGGAACGACGACGAGGCGGCCGGGGAGAGCGGGGAGGAGTCCGGCGGCGACGGGGAGGAGTCCGGCGACGACGGGGAGGACCCGGGGTCGTCGACACCGGCCATCGAGATCGACTTCGACGCGATCGAGTCCCGTGCCGTGGTCCTGCCGCCCGCACCGGGCAACTACGGCGAGCTGCAGGCGGTCCCGGGCAAGGTGCTCTACCACCGGCACCCGCGGACGGGCTCGCCCCGGGGCGACGCCGCGCCCCAGCCCGTGGTCTATTACGACCTGGAGGCCCGCGAAGAGAAGACCGTGCTGGACGACGCCACGACCTTCCTGGTCACGGCCGACGGGAAGAAGATGCTGGCCATGCACCAGGGCCGGTACGCCATCGTGGGTGTGGCGCCGGGCCAGAAGCTGGACAAGCCTCTCGACCCCAGCGGGATGCTGGCGACCATCGACCCCCGTGCCGAGTGGCGGCAGCTCTTCACCGACGCCTGGCGGCTCGAGCGGGACTACTTCTACGACCCCGACATGCACGGTGTGGACTGGCCGGCCATGCGGGACCGCTACGGCGCGCTCCTGGAGCACGCCGTCACCCGGGCGGACGTCAACTTCGTCATCGGCGAGCTGATCGCCGAGCTGAACGCGTCCCACACCTACCGGGGCGGCGGGGACGTGGAGCAGGAGGAGCGCCGGAGCGTGGGCCTGCTCGGAGTCGACTGGGCCGTGGAGAACGGCGCGTACCGGATCGACCGGATCGTCCGTCCGGCGGAATGGGAGCTGGAGGTGCGGTCGCCCCTGGACCGGCCCGGCCTGGCCGTCGAGGAGGGGGACTACGTGCTGGCGGTGAACGGTCGGCGCCTGGACCCGTCCCGGGACCCCTGGGCCGCGCTGCAGGGGCTGGCCGGCGCGACCGTCGAGCTGACCGTGGCCGACGACGCCGACGGTCAGGGCACCCGCATCGTATTGGTGGAGACGCTGTCGCCGGGGGCGGACGCGCGGCTGCGGAACCTGGCGTGGATCGCGGCCAACCGCCGGACGGTGGCCGAGGCGACCGACGGACGCGTGGGCTACATCTACGTCCCGGACACCGGCGTGGGCGGGCAGACGGAGCTGGTCCGCCAGTTCACCGGACAGTTCGCCATGGACGGGCTGATCATCGATGAGCGGTTCAACAGCGGCGGCCAGATTCCCGACCGGTTCATCGAGCTCCTGAACCGGCCGGTCACCAACTTCTGGGCCGTGCGTGATGGCCTCGATTGGCAGTGGCCGCCGGTGGCGCACACGGGCCCCAAGGTGATGCTGATCAACGAATGGAGCGGCTCCGGTGGCGACATGTTCCCGTGGCTCTTCCGGGAGGCGGGGCTCGGACCGCTGGTGGGGAAGCGGACGTGGGGCGGGCTCATCGGGATCAGCGGTGTACCGCCGCTCGTCGATGGCGGGGTGGTGACCGTACCCACCTTCGGGATCTACTCCACGGAGGGCGAATGGATCGTGGAGAATGAGGGCGTGGAGCCGGACATCGCCGTGGAGATGGACCCTTCGCTCCTGGCCGACGGCCGGGACCCGCAGCTGGAGGCGGCGATCGCCGAGGTGCTCCGTCTGCTGGAGCTGGAGCCGCCGGTGCGGGCCGACAGGCCGGAATACCCGGTGCGGGTACCCCAGCGTTAGGCGACGTCCGCGGGAGGAATACTCCGTCGCGGAGGACGGCGGTTACGGAGGGGTGGCGGCCCGCCCGCAGAGGAGCGGGCCGCCGGGCCGGGTCTAGCCCTCGTCCTCTTCCGGGACGGGGAACCCCCGGTCCCGCATCAGCGCCTCCATGTTCGCGTCACGACCGCGGAACGCGCGGTACGCCTCCGCGGGGTCGATGGAGTTGCGGGGCGCGAAGAGGTGCTCGACCAACTTCTCGGCCAGCGCCGCGTCGTAGAACCCGCCGGGCGACTCCCGGAACGCCTCCGCGGCGTCGGCGGTGAGGACGTCGGCCCACATGTAGCCGTAGTACCCCGCGCTGTAGCCCTCGCCGCTGAAGATGTGGCCGAAGTGGGGGCTCCGGTGCCGCATGGGCAGCTCGTCGGGCATACCCAGCTCCTCGAGGACCTCGCGCTCGAACGCGTCCGGGTCGATCCCGCTGGGGTCCTCGAGGGTGTGGTACCTCATGTCGACGAGCGCCGAGGCCAGGTACTCGGTGGTGGCGAAGCCCTGGTTGAAGGTGGCCGCGTTCTTGATCTTGGCCACGAGCGCCTCGGGCATGGGCTCGCCCGTCTCGTAGTGGACCAGGTACTCGTCGATCACCGGGTCGGTCAGCAGCCACCGCTCCAGCAACTGGGACTGGAACTCCGTGTAGTCCCGGACGCCGCTGTTGAGCGTGGGGTACGCCACGGTGGACGAGAAGTAGTGGAGGGCGTGGCCGAACTCGTGGAACAGCGTGGTCGCGTCGTCCCACGAGATGAGGACCGGCTCGCCGGGCGCGCCCTTGATGAAGTTGGAGTTGTTCGAGCCGAGGACGGTCCGCTTCCCGTCGAACGTCTCGTGGCTCCGGTACGTGGTGGCCCAGGCGCCGGAGCGCTTCCCGGACCGGGCGTAGGCGTCGAGGTACCAGAGGCCGATGTGCTCGCCGGTCTCCCGGTCGGTCACCTCGAAGACCTCGACGTCCGGGTGGAAGACCGGGACCGTCCCCTCGGGCACCGGCGTGAACGCGTAGCCGAAGATCTCGCCGGCCACGAAGAACATGGCGTCGCGGAGCTTGCTGAGCTGCAGGTACTGCTTCACCTCGTCGGAGTCCAGGTCGTAGCGGTCCTGGCGCACCTTCTCCGCGTAGTAGCGGTAGTCCCAGGGCTCGATGGTGATCCCGGCGCCCTCGGCGTCGGCGATGGCCTGCATGTCGGCGACCTCCTCGTGGACCCGGGCCACGGCGGCCGGCCAGACGGCCTCCATCAGCTCCAGCGCCTGGTCCGGCGTCTTGGCCATCCGGTTCTCGAGGCGCCACTCGGCGTAGGTGTCGTACCCCAGGAGGCCGACCCGCTCGTCCCGGAGCTCCAGGATCTCGGCGATGATGGCGTTGTTGTCGTGCTCGCCACCGTTGTCACCCCGGTTGTAGTAGGTGCGCCAGACCTTCTCCCGGAGCGCCCGCTCGTCGGAGAACGTCAGGAACGGGTCCATGGACGACCGGGTGTTGGTGATGGCGTACTCGCCCTCGCGGCCGCGCTCCGCCGCCGCGGCGGCCGCGGCCCGGACGAACGACGCGGGCAGCCCGCCCAGCTGGTCCTCGGTCAGGTACGTGACGTAGCCTTCCTCGTCGGCCAGCACGTTGTTGCCGAACGCGGTGTGGAGCCCGGCGAGCCGCTCGTTGATGGCCGCGTAGCGCGCCTTCGCCTCGCCGGTGAGCGTGGCGCCGTTCCGGGCGAACTGGTCGTAGGCCAGCTCGACGACCCGGCGCTGGTCGGGACGGAGCTCGGCCATCTCCGGGCCCTCGTGGACGGCCTCGACCCGACGGAAGAGGGCGTCGTTCTGGATGATCCGGGTCGAGTGCTCCGACAGCTTCGGCGCGTACTCGCCCTGGATGGCCCGGAACTCCGGCGACGACCGGTTCGAGCTCCAGATCCCGAAGTAGGTCATGACCCGGTCCAGCGCCCGGCCGGACCGCTCCAGCGCGGCTATCGTGTTCTCGAACGTGGGCGCTGCCGTGTTCGACGCGATGGCGTCGATCTCCACGAGGTGGTCGGCCATGGCGGCGTCCAGCGCCTCGGGGAGGTCCTCGAGCGCCATGGCGTCGAAGGCCGGGACCCCGCCGTAGGGGCCCGTCCACTCGGCCAGGAGCGGGTTGTCGGGCAGTGCCTGGGTGGCGGGTGGTGCCGCCTCGGGAGCCTGGGTCACGTCTGCGCTCGGGGTTGATTGGGTGGCGCACGCCGCGAGCCCAAGGATCGCGACGGCGGCCGGTATGCGGATATTGAACATGGTCTGGCCTCGGTTCGGTGGCTCGGGTAGGAGCCGGTCCCCGGGACGATAGCGTACCCGGGCCGGTCCGTCCACGGGCCAGACGGCGCGGAAGCCGACGTTGTCGGTCCGGAGAACGCGGCGTGGAACCCGAGCCCCCTGTTCCGATTCGACGCCCGCAGGAAGAGCGGCTCATCGCGGAACGAGCCGCCCCGGGACACGCGGGTCTCGGGGTTGGAGGGGAAGCTGCCGAGGAGTACCAGTCGGGGACGACCCACTCCCCCACGTCCCCGGCCAGGTCGTGGATGTCCTGCGGGCCGCTGAAACGGCTGATCGTTATCGCCGACGCGGAGCACGAGCCTCCGCGAGGGCCAGGGTCCGGGCCACGTGGACGAGGACGGAATGGGGCCGGTCCACCAGCTGTCGCCACGTGACCCGCAGCACCTGGATCCCCTCTGCGGCGAGCTGCGTGTCCCGGCCACGATCGTGCTCGAACTGTCGGCGCGACGAGTGGTGGGCGAACCCGTCCACCTCGACGGCCACCCCGCGCATGGGCCAGAGGAAGTCGATCTCGTAACGACCGACCGGGACGTTGGTTTCCGGGTCGGGCAGACCACCCTGCCGGACCAGCGCCAGAAACCGCTCCTCGGCCGCCGAGCGCGTGAGGGCGGGATCGCCCCGCGCCAGCGTCTCCCGCAGCGCCGCGATCCCCGGCTTCCGACCCGCCGACCGGACCAGCGCCCTCAGCTCCGGGACCTCGACCAGCCCGAGACGCTCCGCCCGGGCGACGGCCTGCTCCAGGTCCCGGCCGCTGACACGACCCGCCAGGTCGACGAGCGTACGGGCGGGCGCGGTCACCGGGATGCCTGCGACAGCCGCCACGTGTGTCCCGGGCAGCGACGCTACCCGGTGCGCCCGGATCCCCGGATGTCGACGCTGGGAGCCGGTGTGGGTGATATGGACCGGCTCGTCGTCGCCGCGCTGCGGTACGATCTCCCAGAGCGACGCGGCGCTGTCGCAGCTCACGACCGAGCCGGCGCCGCACGCCAGGACCGCCGCCATCTCCCTCGACCGCGGCGGCCGCAGCAGTCCCGCGAGCGACCCGAGCACGTAGACGCCCCGGTAAAGCGGCTTCAGCCATCCTCGCCTGACTCGCCCGTCGATCATGCCCCGCGTGAGCCCTGCCTCGAGCAGCTGGGCCCGGGAGACGACTCCTTGCTGGCGGGCCGCGATCCCCGCGACCCGTTCATCGACGGACGGATTTCGGGCTCGGTCCACTGCCTCCTCCTTCCAGCTTCACGCGACGATGCGTCCCGCTCCGGAGTCCGGCGCCCGACGGGAATCCGGGGTGGCGTCAATCGCGCACTCGCCTCGGTTGCCACCGCCCGATTCCACATTCACCTTCGTGGAGCGGTCAATGGAGCGATCGAGCCGGGCGCCGGCGGTTCTCCTTCCACATTGGCCTCCCATACGGCGCGAAGGCAGCAACCGTCTCGTCCCGGCTCAAGCGTTTCTCGATTCGCGCCGCCGACTCGGGCCCGGATGCGCGCTGCCAGGTCACGCACCGGCTCCGACCGCTGACTCCGACCGCCGGCAGGATCAGCGCTGGGTCGGTTACCCGGTCCGGGTCGGTCGCCAGCTCCCTCGCCGGGCCACATTGCCGGTCACGGCGGGGCGACGCCATGGCGGAAAGGGACGTGCCGGTGGGTACCGCCTCCCCTCGAGGTGTCCCGGCCGACGCCTACTCGATCGCCTCCAGCACCTTCGCGACGAATTCCTCCATGGCCCGGCCGTCGATCCAGCGGGCGACGACCACCAGGTCGTGCTCCGGGTCGCAGTAGATCATGTTGGTCCCGCTCCCCAGGTGGACCCAGGCCGCCTCGGGCGCCGCGGCGAACCGCTGCCGGCCGGTGTTGAGGAAGAAGTTCATGAACCCGTAGCCGGGGTTCGCCCCGGTGGGCGTGGTGGCCATCTCCCACCACTCGACGGGCAGGAGCTGCCGATCACCCCAGCGGTACCGGCGGGTGGTGAGGAGCCCGAACCGGGCCTGGTCGTAGGCGTTGATGAACATCCCGCCCCCCCAGTGCCCGCCGCCGCTGGGGACCTGGACCCGGAGGCCATCCAGCAGGATCCACGAGTTCGCGTAGCCGTGCCAGCGCCAGGTGGACGAGGCGCCGATGGGCCGCATGATCTCCTCGAGCAGTACCTCCTGTACCGGCTCCCGCCAGACGAGCGTGGCGGCCAGAGCCAGGAGATTGACCCGCGTGTCGTTGTACTCATAGAGCGTGCCCGGTGCCGGTCGCTCCCGCGTCATCCACGTGTCGGGATCGGAGGCCGGCCGATCGGACCAGTCGGGCTTGCCCCACAGCGTGCCCTCCCAGTCGCTGGTCTGCCGCAGCAGGTGGCTCCACGTGATCTGCCGGTTGTGCTCCGATTGGAAAAGGTGGACGGGCCGCCGGGCGCCGAACCCGGTGCCGGCCTCCGCGTCGGGTTCGCCATCGCCCGGGGGCAGGAGGATGGGCGGGAGGTAGGGGCCGACCCGGTCGTCGACGCTCCCGATCAGCCCCTCGGCCCACGCCAGCCCCACGGTGGTGGACAGGAAGCTCTTGGTCACGCTGTGGGTCATGTCCACCCGGGCCGGCTCGCCCCACTCGGCCACGATGTAGCCGTCCTTCACGATGATCCCCGTCTGCGGTCCCCGGGTCTTCATCGGTCCGATGGCCTCGCCGAACGGCTCCCGCGCGAACGCCCGGTAGTGGTTCTCCACCATGTCCCGCGGGTTCGTCGACTCGCTGGCCCGGGCGAACTCGACGGCCGCCCGCACCGCGCCCGGATCCATCCCCACCTCCTCCGGTGCCCGCCGCTCCCAGCTCCCGGGCGGCGGCACGTACTGGGCGGCGGCGATCGTGGGCAGCAGGAGCCAGGCGACGACGGCGGTCAGCAGGATTCGGGTCGGGATCGGGTTCATGGCGGCTGTCTCGTTTTCGGGTCGTGGGTTTCGAGCGCGAGATCGACCTGGCAGCGGCGTTCGCGCGTCCCTTTGTTTCGAGTGCCGCGGCCAAGGGCAACGTAGGTGTGAAGGCAGGCGGGGCAAGGGATGCTGGCACGGTCCCGGCATCATGCAGTCAGGCGAGCACGAAGCGGTCAACGAGCACGGAGCCGACGATGGAATACACGCGACTGGGAGAGACGGACCTGGAGGTCTCACGGGTCTGCTTCGGGACATGGCAGCTGGGCGGCGACTGGGGCGACATCGATTTCGAGGCGGCGAAGGCCGCGATCCGCCGGGCCCGGGAGCTGGGCATCAACTTCTTCGACACCGCCCAGGCGTACGGCTTCGGCCAGTCGGAGAAGGTGGTGGGCGAGGCGCTCCGGGAGGAGATCGAGAACGACCGGGAGTCCGTCGTCCTCGCCACGAAGGGCGGCCTGCGGCCCGCGGATGATGGCGGGCTGACCCGGGATGCCGGTCGGGAGTGGCTCCGGCAGGGGCTCGAGGAGAGCCTCGAGTACCTGGGCACCGACTACATCGACCTCTACCAGGTCCACTGGCCGGACGCCGACACGCCGGCCGAGGAGACGGCGCACACGCTGCAGGAGTTCGTCGAGGAAGGGAAGGTCCGGTACGTGGGCGTGTCGAACTACAGCGCCGGGCAGATGCTGGCGTTCGAGCGGTACGCCAAGCTCGACACGCTCCAGCCGCCGTACCACATCTTCCGGCGCGAGATCGAGAAGCACATCCTCCCGTACTGCGAGGCCCACGGCGTCGGCACGCTCGTCTACGGGCCGCTGGCCCACGGGCTGCTGAGCGGGAAGTACGACGAGGACACGACCTTCCCGGACGACGACTGGCGGAGCGACCTCTCCGGGTTCACCGGCGATGTCTTCGCCCACAACGTCGAGATCGTCGAGCGGCTGGAGAAGCTGGCGTTCGACCGGGGGATCACGGTCGTGCAGCTCGCCATCGCGTGGGTGTTGGCCCACCCGGCCGTGGACGTGGCCATCGTCGGCGCCCGCACCCCCGAGCACATCGAGGGCGCCGCGCCGGCCGCCGAGCTGTTCCTCACCGACGAGGACCTGGTGGAGATCGCGGACATCATCGACGACGCGATCCCGATCGGGGGGGCGACGCCGGAGGGGGTGGATTGACGGCGGAGGCGGACGCAAGAGTGCAAGAGTGCAAGAGTGCAAGAGTGCAAGAGTGCAAGAGTGCAAGAGTGCAGGAGTGCCGGGGGCGTGGGGCGTGGGCGCGGGGGGTTGAATGAGTGAGGAGCGGTATCCGGTGCCGGTGAAGGAGCATCGGGTGGAGGAGCGGATCAGGCAGAGCCGGTTCATCACCACGGTGGGGCGGGCGGAGACGTCGGAAGCCGCGCACGCGTTCGTCGACCGGATCCGGGCGGAGTTCGACGACGCGACGCACAACTGCTGGGCGTTCGTCGCCGGGCCGCCCGGGTCCACCGCGGATGTGGGGATGAGCGACGACGGTGAGCCGCACGGCACCGCCGGCCGGCCGATGCTCGAGGCGCTCCTCCACGCCGAAGTGGGCGAGGTGGTGGCGGTGGTGACTCGCTATTACGGCGGGGTGAAACTGGGGAAGGGTGGGCTCCAGCGCGCGTACTCCGGCGGCGTGCAGAAGGCGCTCGTGTCGCTCCCCGTGGCCGAGCGGGTCCACCGGTCCGCGGTCTGGGTGGCCGTCGAGTACGCCCAGCGCGACCCCATGGTCCGGATCGCCGAGGAGCTGGACGCGGTCCTCATGGACGAGGAGTACGGCGCCGACGTGCGTCTCAAGCTGGCCGTCCCTTCCCAGCAGCTGGCCGAGTTCCGGCACGCGGTGGCGGAGGTGACGGGCGGGAAAGGTCGGATCGAGCCGGCGTGAAGATGCAGGAATGCAGGATGCAAGATCGCGGGATCCTGCACCCTGCACCCTGTCCTCGCGTCAGGCGTCAGCCCAGACGCTCAACCTCGGTCCTGACTCCTGACTCCTGACTCCTGACTCCTGCCTCCTGACTCCGCCTCTCAGTTCCCGCTCTCGAAGACCTCCTCGATGGGAATGACGGTGATGTCGTCCTCCGTCACGGGGATCGGGTGGCGCGCGATCTCCTCGTCCTCGGCGAGCACCTCGGGCGGCTGCGGGCCGGCGTAGGTGATGGGCGTCGGGGTCGCGTCCAGCAGCTTCTGCTTCATCCCCTCGGCGTCGGCGGTGATCAGGACCAGGTACAGGTTCCCGGCCTGCAGGTGCTCGCGGATGGCCGCGTTCACCGTCTCGGCGTCCAGCGCCTCGAGCCCCGGCCGGATACTGGCCAGGTAGCCGGGGTCGTCGATGCCGTAGAAGGCGTCGTCCATCGCGTACGCCAGGCGCCGCGTGATGGTGTTGCCCCAGTTGACCGAGTAGTTCCGGAGGAACGCGACGGTCTCCTCGACGTGCTGCCCGGTCATCCCGTCGGTCACGAGCTTGTCCAGCTCCCGGAGCGCCGCGCGGGTGGCGAAGAGCGCCCGGTCGTGGAGCGTGCCCGGGTCGGTCATGGCAATGGGCCGGATCCACATCTCGAAGAGCTGGCTCCGGCGGGCCACGTTCACCCGCGGCTGCTGCGTCGCGAACCCGGCGGGGAACGCCTCGATGTAGGAGTAGTCGCCGTAGTTCATGCCCCGGGTCTCCCGGATCACCTGGTAGAGGTGGCTGAAGGAGTTCCGGTGCTCGCCGAACCAGGAGTTGGCCGCGAGCATGGCCATGAAGTCGTCGTCGCCCCGGAGCAGGTCGATGGGGAAGCCCATGGAGATCGCCACCGCGTCGGTGGCCTTCTCCACCAGCAGCACCTTCATTCCATCGGGCATCTGCGGCGCCGGCGGCGCCGGCTGCTCGACAGTGCCCTCGGGCAGCGCGTC
Organism: Candidatus Longimicrobiales bacterium M2_2A_002; assembly: GCA_051418035.1. GTDB lineage: Bacteria > Gemmatimonadota > Gemmatimonadetes > Longimicrobiales > RSA9 > JAWVYT01. Next base: position 28,308 of record JBPRGE010000024.1, on the reverse strand, counting down.
GAAATCGGCGCGGACCCGGTCGGCAAAGCCATCGGGGTACCCGCCGCCGACGCCCACCACGACGCTGCCGCGGAGGTAGTGGTCGGCGTAGAACTGGCGCACGTCATCGAGCGTGAGCTCGGCCACGCTCTGGACGTAGCCCTCCTCCGGGTGCTCGTACGGCGTGCCCTTGTACGCCATCCAGAAGAGCAGCTCCTTGCTGAGCTCCTCGTCCCGGTTGTAGCGCCGGCCCCGCTCGAGCTGGTTCATGGTCTGGGCCTTGATCCGCTCGAAGTCCTCCGGGTCGAACGCCGGCTGCAGGATCGCCGCCCTGAACAGCTCGTAGTACCCCTGGAGGTTGTCCTGGTGGATTCGGCCGGTGAACGTGGTCATCTCCTTGTCCACCGAGTAGCCGTAGCCGGCGGCCATGGGGTAGAGCGCCTCCAGGATCTCCTGGTAGCTGTGCGTCTCCGTCCCGCCATCCGCCAGCATGGCGGCCGTCAGGGCGGCGAGCCCCTCCTTGCCCTCCGGGTCGTTCTGCGACCCGGCGCGGACCCAGATGTTGAAGGCGATGAACGGGGAGCCCTCTTCCTCGAGCGTCACGAGCCGCGGCACGTCCGTCTCCGTTTCCTGGGCCTGGGTGAGGCCGGGGAGCCCGACCAGGGCGACGCAAGCGATCAGTATGAGTCGTCGCATGATATCAGCCCTCCGCCTGGATCAGGGTGACCGTCGTCTTCTGCTCCGGTACCAGGTACTGCCGGGCGGCCTGCCGCAGGTGCTCCGCGGTGACGCCGTCCAGCGTGTCGTAGTACGTCTCCACCGCCTCGATCCCGCCCGTGTTGATGACGAACCCGATCAGGCTGAACGCGATGCTCCGCGCGTCCTCGAGCCCCATGAGGAACCCGTACTTCATGTTGCTCTTGGTGTCCGCGAGCACTTCGGCGTCCACCGGCTCCTCGCGGAAGCGGGCGACCTCCTGGAGGACGCGCTCCTCCACGGCGTCCACGTTGCCCGGGTCGCTGACCATGGCGGTCAGGCTCACCAGCGCCGGATCGCGGGCCAGCCCGAAGCCGACCGACAGGAACTGCACGGCCCGGTCCTCGATCACCAGCTCGCGGTACAGGTCGCTGTTCGAGCCGAACGCGGCCCGGCCCAGCACCTCCAGCGCCACGGCCATGGTGTCCGTCGCGCTCCACGCCGGCGCCTTGTAGTTGATGCTCACGATCGGCAGCGTGCGGCCGGGATACTCGACCACGCTGTCGCGGGCCGCCATCTGCCGCGGCTCCTGCTCGACCTCCGGGGCGACGTAGCCCGGCTCCCAGTCGCCGTAGTACTCCCGGATCAGCTGCTCCGCCTCCGCGGGATCGAAGTCCCCGGCGATGACGAGCACGACGTTCTCCGGGCGGTAGAACCGGTCGTAGAACGAGCGGCTGTACTCGTACCCCTCGGGCATGGCCCGGATGTCCTCCTCGAACCCGATGGTCGTGTGCTCGTACGTGTGGACGTCGAACGCCGCCGCACGGACCGACTCGTTCAGGTAGGCGTAGGGGCTCGCCTTGCTCTGCTGGTACTCGCCCAGGATCGCGCCCGCCTCCGTCCGGAACTCGGGCTCCGTGTACGCCAGGTTCTGGAACCGGTCGCTCTCCAGGTCCATGACCTGCTCCAGGTACTCGCTGGCCACGTCCAGGTAGTACACGGTCATGTCGTTGGACGTGAACGCGTTCCGCGCCGCCCCCATGGACGCCGTCACCTCGTCGTAGTTCGGATACTTCTCGGTGCCCCGGAACATCATGTGCTCGAAGAAGTGGGCGTAGCCGGTCCGACCTTCCTCGACCTCGTCGCGTGCGCCCGTACGGACCATGCTCACGTACGAGATCTGGCCCGGGGCGCCGCCGTCGATCAGGTAGGCCGTGAACCCATTGTCCAGGACCACCTTGTCGTAGTCGTATGGGAAGATGCCGGCCTCCTGGTCAGCGGGCGGCCCGCACGCGGCTGTCCCCAGCCCGACGAGCAGCCCCAGCGTGATCAGAGCTCTCATCCCTTGCGCTGCCTTTCTCTTTGTGTGATCGGGGCTTCAACCGTCAAACGTATGCCACGAGGGTGGCGGGAGGCAATCTGCGGAGTGGCCCTTCCGGGCGGGTCTCCCCGCCCGCGGCGGCTCGCGGGCACGGGTCGGTCGCCGTTATCTTTCCGTGCATGGACAGCCTTCCCAACGGAGAGAGTATGCGACGACTACTGCGAGCCCCCGCCGTGGCCCTCGTGGCTGCCGCGCTGGCGCTGGCCGGCACGGAGCCGGCGGTGGCCCAGGACCAGGACGGGCCGATCGAGATCGGAGCCGAGGCGCCGGACTTCACACTGCCGGGAGCCACACGCCACGGCGTGCTGGTCGAGCCGGTCTCGCTGAGCGACTACGAGGGCGAGACCGTGGTCCTGGCCTTCTTCTTCCGGGCCAGGACGAAGGGCTGAACGATCCAAATGCACGCGTACCGTGATCAGTACGCGCAGATCTTCAACAGCGGCCAGGACGTCGTGCTCATCGCCATCAGCACCGACGACATCGAGGGCCTCCACTCCTGGGCCCACGACGACGATTTCCAGTTCCTCATGGCGAGCGACAAGGAGCTGGAGGCGGCCGGCGCGTACGGCGCCGTGGCCAATCGGCTGGGGCCGAACCTGACCAACCGGAACCTGTTCGTTATCGGCCCCGACGGTCGGATCGCCCACGCCGCGACACCCTTCCGAGAGGTCGACCCGACTGCGTACGAGGAGCTCGAGGCCGTGATCGACAGCCTGACCGCCGGCCAGGACGACTGACCCGGGGGAGCGGCCCGCTCCCGGCCCGGGGGCCCGGGGCTAGCCGTCGCCCGTGATGCGCTCCAGGGCGGCCACCAGGTCCTGCTCCGTGCCGGTGCCGGTGTAGGCGACCTCGCCCTCCTCGTTCAGGATCGCGATGAAGCCGGTGCCCGGCGCCTCGAAGGCCCGGGCCGCGCGGCCCCGGCCGTCCCACAGGACCCGACCGGGCATCGGGTGCCGCTCCAGGTGCCGGCGGACCCGGTCCGGGTCCTGGGCCACGCCCACCGCCACGACCACGAACTCCACCCGGTCCCCGAACCGCTCGTGGGCCGCTCGTATCCGCGGCTCGAGCGCCCGGCAGACGGCGCACCAGGTGGCCCAGAACTCCACGAGCACCGGCCGCGTGCCGATGATCTCGCCCAGGTCCACCGTATCGCCGTCGAGGGTCTCCAGCACCGGCGCTTCCGGGGTCTCGCCCACCGCGATGCCACGGTCCTGGGCCGCCGCCGGCAGCTCCCCGGCCACCAGCAGCGCCGCCACGGCAAGGATCATCACCACCCATCTCGTATTCCGCATCGGGCCTCGTGTCTTCGGTTTCCAGTCGTCGTCCAGGTCGTCGTCCGCGCTGTTGCGATGCAGGAGCCGGGCCTCGACGTCACGGGGTGGGGTCGCAAACTGGCGGACGACACGCAAGCGGACGACGCAAACAAGCGGACGACGCGCAAAAAAGCGGACGACGTTAAACAAGCGGACGACGTAAACAAGCGGACGACGTTTGAACCGCCAGTCTTGCGGGAAATTGAGAATTTCTGCGTCCGCTGACTCCCCGGAAACGGGCTGTCTGGCCGGTTCTGCCGGCGGACCGCATGTCCGACGGGGTCAAGAGTGGCGACTGGTACGTCGTCCGAAGGACTTCCGTCGTCCGAAGGCTTTCCCGTCGTCCGAAGGCTTTCCCGTCGTCCGAAGGACTCCCGTCGTCCGAAGGATCCCTCGTGCCAAGGGAAATCCGCGTCGTCCGGCGGATCCCCCCCTACCGCACCGGGAACTGGAGCCCCATGGAGATCCCCCAGCCACTGACGTCGAGGTCGCGGGGCACGCCGGAGGGAAGCGGGCCCTGGGCACTCCACTCGACGCTGGGGAAGCTCCGGGCGGTGTAGCCGGCCTCGGTGAAGAGGTAGGTGGGTCCCAGACCGATGGCATAGCCCACGAGCCCCCCCATCATGAAGGCCTCGGCCTTCCCGGGGTACACGGTGCCATCACCATCGATGACCTGGAGGGCGTAGGTCCGGAGGAACCCGGTTCGCAGGCCCAGGTAGGTGCCCCACGGCTCGTAGCTCATGTACAGCGTGATCGACGGAAGCGTCCGGATCATGGCGTTCAGGTCGAGGGAGGCGCTGCTGAGCTCGAGCCCCTGCACCTGGCCATACCCGATGCCCACCTCAAGCGTCCACAGGATGTCGTCGGGGCCGTACGCCGGCGGCTCGGACCGGACCACGTCGTAGTGGTAGACGGTGTCGGCGGTGCCGTCCTCGGCGTACCGAACCTCGACCTCTCGAAGCACGCGGTGTGAGGCCGGCTGGGCCTCGGCGCGCTCCCGACGGGCGGCCGCCGACGGGATCTGTGCCACCTCGAAGAGGAGCTCCACGCCGAACGACGTCAGTCCCACCGGGTCGTCGTCCAGCGCCCCGTTCGAGGCGGAGCCACCGCGACCGTAGTAGAAGCTGAGGTCGGACACATGGCGTGCGAGCGCCTCCACCGGCCCGAACTGGGCGGCCACGGGTCGGGCGTCGGTGGCGAGCGCGGCGACGGCCGCCAGGCACGCGGCGGCGATCCGGGCCAGGGTCCGGGCCAGGGAAGCAGTGGGTGTCGCGTGTCTCATTCCGGCTGCACCTCGATGCGGGAGGGATCGATGGCCGGCACCTGTCCGGCGTCCTGGACCACGGTGGCGAAGAACTTCATGGCCCGGTACTGCTCGGCCACGACACTGGCGTATCGCTGCGAGAAGAAGGGGCCGACCGGATAGGCCATGCCGCCTTCGAGGCTTCGCTTCTCGAGGTCGGGAAGGAGGCCGGCGAGCGCCCGGTCCTGGTCCGGGTCCTGGGGCACGACGGCCACCACGTGTCGGGCCGGTGAGCCGTGGTCGTCGGTATAGTCGTGGAGCATCCCATGGAGCTCCTCGAGCATCAGCTCCTCCTCCGCGGTGGTGACCTGATCGATCCGCACCAGCGAGCTCAGCGTGTCGGCCAGCTGCGTGACCTGGGCCTGCGGCGGCGTCGTCGCCAGGTACTGCTCCACCGACCGTCGCAGCCGCGCCATGTCGATGTGTCCGCCCCCGCCGCCCTGGAGCCGGTCCCAGTCGAACTCGATCCCCCAGGACTCGGCGAACGACTCGACGAACGCCCGCTCCCGATCGTCCAGCTCCTGATCCAGCAGGGCGACCTGGCCCAGGATCTCGAGGATCCGGCCCGCCGCCGACGGCCGGAAGAAGCTGAGCGCCAGGTCGCCGACCTCGTCGCGCTCGAGGCGAAGCGCCTCCCGGACCAGCGTCCAGAACCCGCGCTGCCGCTTCCCCTCCACCCACCGCCCCGTTCCGATGGCGATGGTCACCGCCCCGGCCACGATCCAGATGAACGAGTCGACGATCCCTTCCCAGTACCCGTCCACGGCATAGTTGAGGCTGAGCACGGTCAGCGGCACGAGCCCGAGCGTCTCGCCCATGATGGAGATGCTCTCGGCCACGGCCGTCTCGTGCTTCCGGATCCACAGCTTGTTCAGGGTCAGGTAGACCTGGAGGGCTGCCACGGCCAGGGAGGCCACGGTCAGCGACTCGATCGCCACGCGCACGTAGTCCATCGGCTGCCGATCGCAAAGGGGGGAACAGGCGGTCCGGGGGTCCGCCCAATCTGCGAGTCGCCCCCCGCCGCGGCAACCGCCCCCCGCGCCGCCCGCGTGCCGCGTGCTCGTGCCGCGTGCCCGTGCCGTGTGCCCTGTGCCGTGTGCCCGTGCCCGAGCCCCGAGCCCTGTGCCCCGAGCCCTACTCCCTCCTCGGCCCCGGCACGAAGATCGACACCCGGCGCGCGTAGTCGCCCCACCCCGGCCGTCCTTCCATCATCGCCTCCGCCAGCGGAACGCCGGATACGTAGCGCATCAGCAGCGTCATGAGGATCGGGCTGATGGCGGTCGCCCAGCCCCAGGGGACGGCGAGGGCCGGGAGCCAGATCCCCCACCAGAGCACGGCCTCGCCGAAGTAGTTGGGGTGCCGCGACCAGCGCCAGAGCCCGTCGTCGAGAATCCCGGTCTTCCCGGGGTTCTGCTTGAACGCACGGAGCTGGGCGTCGGCGATGGCCTCCATCAGGAACCCGCCGGCCCAGACCAGCTCGCCGACGGCGTCCCAGACGGTGAACGCCTCGCGACCGGGCAGCGCCATGACCAGCTGGATCGGGAGCGAGACGACCCAGAGCACGGCGCCCTGGAGCAGGAAGACCCGGAACAGGCTGACCCACCACCACGAGGCGCCGTGCTGCTCCCGCCACTTCGCATACCGCGGGTCCTCGTCCTTGCCGTGGTTGCGGCGGTGGATGTGCCAGCCGAGACGCAGTCCCCAGAGTGCGACCATGGCGAGGACCAGGAGCTGGCGTCCGGGCCAGCCGCCGCCGAGCGTGGCGCCGAGGACGGCCACGACCACGAAAAGCGGCCCCCACGCGATGTCGGCAATACTGGAATCGCCGAGACGGAGGCTGAGCAGCCAGAGGAGGATCATGATACCGGCGATCACGCCGGCGGACACGAGGAACAGCGTCGTCAGGGCCATGGGGACAAGGTAGGGTACGGCGGGTCGCACAACGAGGGGCGGGTCGGGGCCGGAGCGAACCCGGTTGCCACCGGCGGTCCGGACCCCGACCTTGCCGGGGAGGGATCCCTGGACGCGGGCCGCCCGCGACGCGACTCGAACGCCGAACCGCATGCCGAGTCCACACGACTTCATCAACCGCGAGCTCCCCCGGTTCCGGGCGGAGCTCTTCGATCTCCTGCGGATCCCGAGCATCAGCACCGACCCCGACCACGGGGGCGATGTGGCCGAGGCGGCGGAGTGGCTGGCCGCGCGGATGCGGCAGGCCGGTCTCGATGTGGCCGTGGAGCCCACCGCCGGTCACCCCCTCGTGCTGGGCCGCCACAAGGGCCGCGACCGGGACGTGCCCGCGCTCCTGATCTACGGGCATTACGATGTCCAGCCGCCGGAGCCGCTGGGGCCGTGGACCTCGGCGCCGTTCGAGCCGGAGCTGCGGGACGGCCGGATCTGGGGCCGGGGCGCCGCCGACGACAAGTCGCAGATCTTCCTCCAGATCGCCGCGGCGGAGGCGGCGCTGGCCACCACGGGGCTGCCGATCGATCTGGTCCTCCTCTTCGAGGGCGAGGAGGAGATCGGGTCGCCCTCGCTGGGGGCGTGGCTCGCCGAGCGGGCGGCCACGCTGGACGCCGATTATGTGCTCGTCGCCGACTCCATGATGCTCGGGCCGGGTCGACCGTCTCTGATCGTCGGGATGCGCGGGATCGCCTACTTCGAGATCGAGGCGACCATCGGCACCACCGACCTCCACTCCGGGCAGTACGGCGGCGCGGTGCCGAACCCGGCCAATGCGCTGGCGGCGGTGATCGCCTCGCTGCACGAGGACGGCCGCGTCGCCATCGACGGGTTCTACGACGACGTCGTGATGCCGCCGGAGCACGTGCTCGAGGAGTGGCGCTGGGTCGGGTTCGACGACGACGCGTTCCGCCGTACCGCCGGCGGAGCCGAGCTCCGCGGCGAGCCCGGGTTCACGACGCTGGAGCGGCTGTGGGCGCGGCCGGCGCTGGACGTGAACGGGCTCGTCGCCGGCTATACGGGGCCCGGGAAGAAGACGGTGCTGCCGGCGTCGGCGCTGGCCAAGCTGTCCACCCGGCTCGTTCCGGAGCAGGACCCGGAGCGCATCGAGACGCTGCTCCGGGCCCACGTGGATCGGGTCGCGCCCGAAGGCGTCGGCTTCGAGGTCCGGAAGCTCCAGAGCAACCCACCGTGGCGGGAGGACACGAGCGGTCCGCTCCTCACGGCGGCTGCCGGAGCGCTGGAGTCGGTCTTCGGCACCCGGCCGTCGCTCACCGCCCACGGCGGGTCGATCCCCATCGCGCCGGTGCTCCGGGACGCCCTCGACGCGAGTCTCGCCGTGCTGGGGTTCGCGCTCCCCGGTGCGAACATGCACGCTCCGGACGAGTGGTTCCCGGCGGACCACCTGGAGAAGGGGATGAAGACCATGACCGAGCTCTACACACGGCTGGCGGAGGGACCATGAGGATCCGGGACATGAACTGGATGCAGGTGGAGCGATACCTGGAGCACGACGACCGGTGCGTCGTCCCGCTGGGCAGCACCGAGCAGCACGGCTATCTCAGCCTCATGGTCGACAGCATCCTGCCGGAGCGGGTGGCCACCGAGGCGGCCGAGCCGCTGGGCGTGCCCGTGTTTCCGGCGCTGCCGTACGGCGTGGCGCCGTACTTCCTGGCCTATCCCGGGACCGTGGCGATCCGGCTGGAGACGTATCTCCGGGTGGTCGCAGAGATCCTGGACAGTCTGGACGGCGCGGGCTTCCGCCGGATCCTGCTGGTGAACGGGCACGGCGGGAACAGCCCCGTGGCCACCATGGCCGTGGAGTGGATGGACCGTCACCACGCCACCACCGTGAAGGTCCACAACTGGTGGAACGCGCCCCGGACCTGGGCCCGGGTCCAGGAGATCGACCCGGTGGCGTCCCACGCCTCGTGGCTCGAGAACTTCCCGTGGACCCGGCTCGAGGGCGTCGAGATGCCCGATCGCGCGAAGCCGGCCATCGAGCGCGAGGTCATGGCCCTGAAGAACCCCGTCGAGGTCCGCAACTACCTGGGCGATGGCAACTTCGCGGGCGTCTACCAGAAGACGGACGAGGAGATGCTCGAGCTCTGGGCGGTGGCGGTCGAGGAGGTGCGGGCGGCTATCGAGGGGCCGTGGGAGTGAGGGAAGATGCAAGAGTGCAAGAGTGCAAGAGTGCAAGAGTGCAGGAGTCAGGAGTCAGGAGTCAGGAGTCAGGAGTCGGTGAGGGCGGATGAAGATCCGGTTTGATGGGCGGACGGTGGTGGTGACGGGGGCGGCGCACGGGTTCGGGCGCGAGATCGCCCACCGGTTCGCGGCGCTGGGGGCCCGGGTCTGGGCGTGCGACGTGCTGGAGGACGAGCTGGCCGAGACGGAGGCGCTGTGCGAGGGGTGGTGCCGGACCCGGGTCGTCGACGTGACCGATCGGGACGCGGTCCGGGCGTTCGTGGCGGAGGTGGAGGCCTCGGCGGGCGCCGTCGATGTGCTGGTCAACAATGCCGGCGGTGTGCTGGGGCAGGTCGGCCGGCCGCTGGAGGAGGTGAGCCCCGAGGAATGGCAGGCCATCTTCGACGTCAACGCCACCGCCGCGTTCTGGACGGCCCAGGCGGCGTCGTCGGCCATGAAGCGGGCGGGCCGGGGCCGGATCATCAACATCTCCAGCGGCGCGGGGCTAGGCGTCAGCCTCACGGGGATCCAGGCGTACGCGTCGGCCAAGGCCGCCCAGATCGGGCTGACCCGGCAGCTCGCCCACGAGCTCGGGCCCTGCGGGATCACGGTCAACAACATCGCGCCGGGGTTCGTCCGCTCGAACCCGGCCACGGAGCGGCAGTGGCGTGCGTACGGCGAGGAGGGGCAGCGAGAGCTGGTCGAGGGGATCCCGCTGCGACGGCTCGGGACCCCCGGCGACATCGCCAGCGCCGTCCTCTTCCTCGCCTCCGACTACGCCGGCTGGATCACCGGCGAGGTGCTCCGGGTCAGCGGCGGCCGCTGAGGGCGCCGGCGGGACCGGGGCCGCCGGTACGGGCCCCGGTGCCCACCGTCGGCCGGGCGGCCTACCGCCCCACGGCCTCCATGCTCGGCTCCGGATAGCGGAGGCCGGCCGCGGCGCCCTCGGGCGCGATTTCGTCGATCCGCTCCAGCTCCTCGTCGGTCAGCGTGACCTCCACCGCCGCGGCGTTGGACTCCAGGTGCCCGGGGTCGGTGGTGCCGGGGATCGGGACGATGTCGTCGCCCTGGTGCAGCAGCCACGCCAGCGCCAGCCGCGAGGCCGGGACGCCCTTCTCCTCGGCTATCGACCGGACCGCGTCCGCCAGCTCCAGGTTCTTCTCGAAGTTCTCGCCCTGGAACCGGGGGTTGTGCCGCCGCCAGTCGTCCTCCGGGATGTCTTCCGGACGGTCGAACGTGCCGGCGAGGAATCCCCGACCCAGCGGGCTGTAGGGGACGAACCCGATCCCGAGCTCCCGCACGGTCGGCAGGATCTCGCTCTCCGGGAAGCGGGTCCAGAGCGAGTACTCGGTCTGGAGCGCCGTGATGGGATGGGTCGCGTGGGCCCGACGGATCGTCTCCGGCGCGGCCTCCGAGAGCCCCAGGTAGCGGACCTTCCCGGCCTCCACCAGCCGGCTCATGGCGCCCACCGTCTCCTCGATGGGGACGTCGGGGTCGACCCGGTGCTGGTAGTACAGGTCGATATGGTCGACTCCGAGCCGCTGGAGCGAGGCGTCGCACGCCTCGCGCACGTACTCCGGGCGGCCGTTCACGCCGACGAACGTGCCGTCCTCCTCACGCTCGTTGCCGAACTTCGTGGCGACGACCACTTCGTCCCGGCGGCCGTCGATGGCCCGGCCGACCAGCTTCTCGTTGGTGAACGGACCGTACATGTCCGCGGTGTCCAGGAAGTCGATCCCCAGGTCCAGCGCCCTGCGGATCACAGCCGTCGACTCGGCCTCGTCCGCCTCGCCGTAGAACTCGCTCATCCCCATGCAGCCCAGGCCGATGGCCGAGACCTCCAGCCCCTGCTCGCCCAGCACGCGCCTCTCCACTGCCGCCTCCCGTATGGTGTGTTCCGTCTCCGTGATCGTCGCACGTCTACACGGTGCAAGGCGCCTGCCGACGGGACCGGGAGCGCGACCGGCCGACCGGACGGCCGGGGAGGACGATCGGCACGACCCGGGAGACGCGACCGGGAGCGGCCCGCGTCGGCTCGGCCGGACCCCCGGTTGCCCGCAGGGGCCCGATCGGCCCACCTTGGTGGCCGCACAGAGCATCGATGAAACCCGGAGGAGGCGCACGTGTCCCGTACGACCCGTCTGCTCGCCGCGCTGCTGGCGCTGGCGATCACGGCCGCCCCGGCGGCGGCCCAGGAGTTCCCGACCGACGATCCCGTGATCCAGGGGATCTGGGACGAGGGGATGAACCGGTCGCAGGTCTACCCGCTCATGCAGGCGCTCCTGGACTCCATCGGGCCGCGGCTGACGGGCACGCCGGGTCTCGACGCGGCCCACAACTGGCTGGTGGGTCTCTACGGCAGCTGGGGGATCGACGCGGAGAACCAGCAGTACGGGACCTGGAAGGGGTGGGAGCGGGGGATCACGCACGTCGACCTCATCGCGCCGCGGGTCCGGACGCTGGACGCCACGCTCCTGGCCTGGAGCCCCGGTACCGACGGGGCCGTGGACGGCGACGTCGTCCTCCTCCCGGAGCCCGGCGCCGACGTCGCCGCGTGGCTCGAGCAGGCCGGGGGTGCGTTCGTCCTCCTGTCGCCGCCGGAGCCCACGTGCCGGCCCCTCGACCAGTGGGAGGAGCTCGGCGACGAGCAGGTGGCCGACGGGATCGTGGCCACCCGGGCGGCCGCCCGGGAGCTGTTCGCCGCCCGTCTCGCCACGCTCGGCGACGGCGAGGAGGAGATCATCCGGAGGCTGGCGGACGCCGGCGTCGCCGGGCTGCTCACGTCGAACTGGTCCGGCGGATACGGAGCACGCCGTATCTTCGGCGACCGGCTGGGCGTGGCGCCGATGTTCTCCGTGAGCTGCGAGGACTTCGGCCTCCTCTACCGGCTGGCCGAGGCGGAGCAGGGCCCGCGGCTGCGGGCCGATGCCCGGGTGCAGATGCGCGGCCGGGTGCCGGTGTTCAACACGATCGCGACGATCCCGGGCACCGAGCGTCCCGACGAGTACGTGCTCCTGTCGGCGCACCTGGACTCGTGGGACGGCGGCTCCGGCGCCACGGACAACGGCACGGGGACGATCGTCATGGCCGAGGCCATGCGCCTGCTCAACCGCTACTACCCGAGCCCGAAGCGGACCATCATGGTCGGGCACTGGGGGAGCGAGGAGCAGGGGCTGAACGGGTCGCGCGCCTTCGCGGCCGACCATCCGGAGGTCGTGGCCGGGCTCCAGGCCGTGTTCAACCAGGACAACGGGACCGGGAAGATCTCGCGGGTCGGCATGCAGGGGCTCCTGGACGCCGGCTCCCACTTCGCCGCCTGGCTCAGCGCCATACCGGCCGAGCTCACCGACGAGCTCGACGTGTCCTTCCCCGGCACCCCCGGCGGCGGGGGAAGCGACTACGCCGCCTTCACGTGCGCGGGCGCACCCTCGTTCGGTCTCTGGTCCGAATCCTGGGACTACGGCACCTACACCTGGCACACCAACCTGGACACCCTCGACAAGCTCGCGTTCGACAATGTCCGGCACAACGCCGTCCTGATCGCGATGCTGGCCTACATGGCGTCCGAGGACCCGGAGCTCGTCGACCGCGAGCGCCGTACGGTCATGCCGGTGGACCGGCGCACCGGCGAGCGCATGGAATGGCCGAGCTGCCGCGAGCCGGACCGTCGCTGGGAGGGGTACGGGCAGTAGGCCCGGAGGCCCTCAGCCCGGCACCTCGCAGGGGCCGGCGTTCGGCACGAAGAGCGGCCGTCCGAACCGCTCGGCGCCGTACTCCCCGATCAGCGCCTGGGCCTCGCCGCCGGTGATCCAGCGGGCGAAGTCACGGGCCGCCTCGGGGTGGCTCGCGCCGGTGACGGGGATCACGCCGTACTGGTTGAACAGCCGCTCGTCGCCCTCCACCAGCACCTCCAGGTCCAGGGCGTCACGCTGCGCCAGGTACGTGGCGCGGTCCGACAGCGTGTACGCCCGCGCCTCCGTCGCCATCCGGAGCGCCTCCGCCATCCCCTGTCCCACCTCCATGTACCAGTCGCCCGAGGGAGAGACGCCCGCCGCCGACCACAGCGACTGCTCCTTCCGGTGCGTGCCGCTGTCATCGCCCCGGGAGACGAAGTCGACAGGGCTCGCCGCGCCGGGCCCGGACGCCCCGGCCGCAGCCGATCCCGGACCGCCGCCGGACGCCGACGCCGGCGCCGCGCCGGCGATCCGGGCCAGCGCCGCCGGCGCGTCGGTCATCCCCGCGATGCCGGCCGGGTCCGACGGCGGGCCCACGATCACGAAGTCGTTGTACATGACCTCGCACCGGACCGTGCCGTAGCCGTCCGCCACGAACGCCGATTCCGCCGCCGGGGCGTGGACGAGCAGCACGTCCGCATCCTTCCGACGACCGAGCACCAGCGCCTGGCCCGTGCCCACCGCCGTCACATGGACATCGTACTCCGGGTGCCTTTCACCGAACGCCGGGAGCAGCGCGTCGAACAGACCGGAATCCTCCGTCGATGTCGTGGAGGCGATCAGCAGCTCCTCGCGGGACTCGCACCCCCACAGTCCCACCACCAGGAGAAGTCCCGCGATCCAGATCCGTCGGCCCATCTTCCGTTCCATTCCTCGAATCCTCGCGTGGTACCCAGGCTACACTCTCCGACCCGACCTGAACTTCTGGCGACCTGGCGCCCGACGCAATCGCCCCGGCTCCTCCGGGGTGGGGGTTTCCCCCACGGCGGCGCACAGGACTTTCCCGATTGCTGCAGCCTCCCGCCGTTCGCACAATTGAGAACGAGTTTCAAGGAAGACTCCGGTGAAGCCGCGGGGTTCGGACATGGCGGTGCTGACGAAACAGACGGAAGAACACCGGGACGAGGTGCCGGAGAGCGCGCGCGTCGGGCCGGGTTACGGGAGTCCGGGCCGCCCGGAGCCTGAGCCGGATGCCGATCTGCGGGTGGCGCTGGTGGGTGCGCCGAACGTGGGCAAGAGCACACTGTTCAACAAGCTCACGGGCGCGTACGTGACGGTGTCGAACTACCCGGGCACGTCGGTGGGGGTGGACCGGGGTCACGGCGAGCTGGGCGAGCGAACGGTGGAGGTCATCGACACGCCGGGCATGTACTCGCTTCTCCCGACGACGGAGGAGGAGCGGGTGGCCCGGCGTATCGTGCTGGAGGGCGACGCCGACGTGGTGGTGCAGGTGGCGGACGCGAAGAGCCTGGAGCGTGCGCTGCCGCTGACGCTCCAGCTGCTGGAGGTCGGCCGGCCGCTGGTCCTGGCGGTGAACATGATGGACGAGGCCGAGAGGCTGGGTCTCGACATCGATGTGGAGCTGCTGCAGGAGCGGCTCGGGATCGCCGTGGTGCCGGTGGTGGCGGTGAAGGGTCGGGGCCTGGACGAGCTCGCTGCGGCGGTGGAGCGGGAGATCGCGTCGCCACCGCCGGTCCGCCCCGAGTATTCGAACGGGGTGGGCGAGGCGATCTCCCGGGTCCGTGGCAAGCTGTCGGGTGTCTACCCGGTGGACCCGACGGTCTTCGCGACGCTCCTGATCCAGGGCGACCCGGAGGCGGCGGAGTGGGTGGCCGCGGCGGAGCCGGACGACGGGGCGGAAGCCGTCTCCGAGCTGGAGGCGGCCACGTCGGAGTTCGCCGACACGGCGATCTATCGGGTGGCGTACGAGCGGCATCGGGCGTCGGAGAAGGCGCTGGAGGGCGCGGTCTCCGGCGGCGACGAGGAGGTCGAGTCCCGGTCGTTCCGCACGTGGCTGGGCTCGGCGCTCTCCCGGCCGCTGATCGGGATCCCGGCGCTGCTGCTGGTCCTGTACCTGGGGCTGTTCAAGTTCGTGGGCGAGTTCGGCGCCGGGACGGTGGTCGACTGGCTGGAGACGACGATTTTCGAGAACGGGCTGAACCCGGTCTTCCAGAGCGCGTTCGAGGCGATCATCCCGTGGCCGTGGCTCCAGGGTCTGTTCGTGGGCGAGTACGGCCTGCTGACGCTCGGTGTCCGGTACGCGGTGGCGATCATCCTGCCCATCGTCGGGACGTTCTTTCTCTTCTTCAGCATCCTGGAGGACAGCGGGTACTTCCCGCGGCTCGCGCTGCTGGTGGACCGGACGTTCAAGAAGATCGGGCTCAGCGGGCGTGCGGTGATCCCCATGGTCCTGGGCTTCGCGTGCGACACCATGGCGACCATGGTGACGCGGACGCTGGAGACGAACCGGGAGCGGGTGCTGGCCACGCTGCTCCTGGCGCTGGCGATCCCGTGCTCGGCCCAGATCGGCGTGATCCTGGCCATCCTGTCCGGGAACGGCGCGGCGCTCGCCGTGCTCGTGGGTGTCATGGTCGGCGTGTTCCTCCTGGTGGGGTGGCTGAGCTCGAAGGTGATGCCGGGCAAGTCGCCGACGTTCCACATGGAGCTGCCGCCGCTCCGGATGCCGACGTTCGGCAACGTCATGACGAAGACCACGTCACGGATGCAGTGGTACTTCCTGGAGGTGCTGCCGCTCTTCCTGCTGGCCAGCGTACTCCTCTGGATCGGCGACCTGACCGGCGTCCTCGAGCTGACCATCGCCGGGCTGACCCCGGTGGTGGGCGCGCTGGGGCTGCCCGCCGAGACGGCCGAGGCGTTCCTCTTCGGCTTCTTCCGCCGCGACTACGGCGCCGCCGGGCTCTTCGACCTCAACCAGGAAGGGCTGCTCGACACGCGGCAGCTCACCGTCGCGGCCGTCACGCTGACGCTCTTCGTCCCGTGCGTGGCCCAGTTCCTCATGATGCTCAAGGAGCGCGGCGTGAAGACGGCGATGGCGATCTTCGCCTTCACCGTCCCGTTCGCCTTCGGCACGGGCGCACTCCTCAACCAGGTGCTCAAGGGGCTCGGATGGTAGACTTCATTCCCGGGATGGCGCTGCTCCACCTGACGAAGGGGACCGAGTCGACGGGCTCCGACAGCGGCGCCCGCTACGCGACCAGCGGCCGGAGCACACCGAGCCGTCCCCGACGCGCGGACGGTCGGAGCGCGACGAGCCCGACCGCAGACGGCGACGCCGCACCCGGAGCCCCGAGCCCCGAGCCCAGGGCCGGCGAGCCCCGGGCCGGCGAGCACAGCGAGCCTGTCACCTGCGGCTTCTGCGGGAAGCCGTTCGTGGAGGATCGGGGCCAGGCCACGTGCCAGGCGTGCCCGCTGAGCAAGGGGTGCGGCCTGATGCGCTGTCCCCACTGCGGCTACGAGAACGCCAGGGAGCCGGGGTGGCTCTCCCGGATCAAGGAGTGGATCCGATGACGATCGTCGAGCGGTTGAGGGATACCCTCAGGGGTGTGGCCGGGTGGAAGGAGACGTGCGACGCCGGAGCGCCGGTGCCGAAGGACGGCAGCTGCTCCGAGTGCGGATCCGTTCCGCTGACCAACCTCGGCCGTGGGGCCCGGGGCTCGGTCAGCTGCCTGGAGGAGCCGTGGACGGCCGATGCCGCGAAGCTCGCGTCGCTCGGGATCCTGCCGGGCGTCCGGCTCCGGATCGTCCAGCGGTCGCCCGCCTGGGTGCTCCGCATGGGCCGCACCGAGATCGCCCTCGACGACGAGCTCGCCTCCCAGATCCGGGTGCTGGAGGCGGAGAGCACCTGAGCCGGGGCCTACTCGCCGGCCGGGACGAACTCCTCGCGCTCCACGTCCAGGACCAGGACCTGGCCGTCCTCGATGATGTAGTGCCAGCCGTGGAGCGAGAGGGTGCCTTCCTCCACCCGCTCCCTGACGAACGGGTAGCTCATCAGCCGGCCGACCTGGATCGCTATGGAGCGCTGCTCGGCGCGACGAAGCGTCTCCTGGCCGGGGTCGCCGTCGGCACCGTCGTCGTCGAACCGGGCCTCCCGGGCCAGCTCGAGCCAGCGGGTGATGTGCGGCGTCTCGGCGCTGGGCTCGTCGTAGAGGGCACGGACAGCGCCACAGTGACTGTGGCCGCAGACCACGATGTCGGTGACCCGGAGGTGGAGCACGGCGTACTCGATCCCGGCGGCGGTGCCGTGGTAGGCCCCATCGGGCTCGAAGGGGGGCACGAACGCGCCGACGTTGCGAACCAGAAAGAGCTCGCCGGGCCCCACGTCCAGGAGCAGGTCCGGGACCACGCGGGAGTCGGCGCAGCCGATGAACAGGGTCGACGGGCTCTGGCCCTCGTCCACCAGACGCTGGTACCGTTCCCGGAAGCGCGGGAACGTCTCGCTGCGGAATCGCTGGAGCCCTTCGATCAGGTGCTTCGGCATGGCCTCTACGGGTTCTGGGGGAGCAGCCGGACCCGGACCCGCGACGGGTGCTCCGCCGTCCGATGGACCCGCTGGGTCGCCGGGACGAACGGGGCCGTGCGGTCCAGGTCGTACACGTTCTCCACGTACGTGTGCGGGTTCAGGTCCACCAGCGGGAACCAGGTGCTCTGGACCTGGACCATGATCCGGTGGCCGGCCCGGAAGGTGTGCAGGACATCCAGGAGCGGCAGCTCCACGCGGGTCGGCACCCCGGGCTCGAACGGCTCGGGCTCGCCGGGGCTGTTCCGGTACCGGCCCCGGATGACGTCACCCCGAACGAGCATCTGGTAGCCGCCCGTCCGGAACCCGTCCCGGTCCTCGGCGGCGGGCGTGTCCTCGGCGTCCTGCGGGAACTCGTCGATCACCTTCACGATCCAGTCGCTGGCCGTGCCCGAGGTGCTGACCCACAGCTCGGCGACCATGGGCCCGGCCACCGTCACGTCCTCGGCCAGCACCTCGCTCCGATACGTCACCACGTCGGGACGACGGGCGGCGAAGCGCTGGTCCTCGGTCATGTACGGCCGGGTCATCCCCAGCGTGATCTCTCGCGTGAACGGGACCGGGCTGGCGGGGTCGCTGACCCACTCGTCGTAGCCGGCATCATCCGTCCCGGCCGGCGGGACGAAGCCGGTGTACGGCGGCGACGGAGGCCCGTCCCGGTCCGCCGGCGACCGCCACGTCAGCCGCCCGTTGGCGCCCAGGTACAGCGACCGCTCCTCGGCCGCGGCCGGCGTCCACCGGTCGAAGCGGCGCCACTCGTTCCGGCCCGTATCGAACATGGTCGCCTCGGCGAGCTCCGGGTCGGGACCGCCTTTCAGGTGGTGCCGGAACCACGGCAGCTCCACGCTGTCCCGGTAGAACCGCGAGGTCGGGCCGCCGAACCACGCGTCGCCGAGCCGGTCGCCGGCGGTTCGCGACCACCCGCCATGGACCCACGGCCCCTCGATGATCTTCGTGTCGCTGCCCGGGTCCTGCGACTCGATGGCGCGGTAGATGGCCAGCGGGCCGTACAGGTCCTCGGCGTCGTACCAGCCGCCGACCACCAGCACCGCCGGCGCCACGTCCCGCAGGTGCGGGAGGATGTTCCGCCGCTGCCAGAACGCGTCGTAGTCCGGGTGCGCCACCACCGAATCCCAGAACGCGACCCGATGCCGGTACCAGTCGTCGTTGATGTTGCCCAGCGGGCCGAGCTCACGATAGAAGGCGTAGCCGTCCACGGAGCCGTACTCCAGTCGATCCGGCCACTCGGTCGTCGGCTCCGGCCGCGGCTGGCCGAAGAACCAGAAGAAGCCGAAGAAGTGCGGGAGGAAGAACGCGCCGTTGTGATGGAAGTCGTCGTACCACCAGTCGGCGATGGGCGCCTGGGGGCTGACCGCCTTCAGCGCCGGGTGGGCGTCGATCATCCCGACCGCGCTGTAGAAGCCGGGGTAGCTGATCCCCCACTGGCCCACCCGCCCGTTGTGCCCCTGCACATGGGCCAGGAGCCATTCGATGGTGTCGTAGGTGTCCGAGCTCTCGTCGGTGTCCTCCGGGCCCTGCTTGTCGGCGACGTGCGGCGTCATGTTCGCGAACGTGCCCTCGCTCATCATCCGGCCCCGCACGTCCTGGTAGACGAAGATGAACCCGTCCCGCACGTACGCGCCGCTCGGCCCGAGCGAGCCCGGGTACGCGTCCGGACCGTACGGCGCCACGCTGTACGGCGTGCGGAAGAGGAGGATCGGGTAGCTCCGGGTCGTGTCCCTCGGCGTGTAAATGCTCGTGAAGAGCCGGGTCCCGTCCCGCATCGGCACGTACACCTCGCGCTTCGTGTAGTGCTCGCGCACGTACTCGGCATCGACCTCGACAGGGGCCGGGGCCGGGGTCGTGTCCTGGGCCTGGACCGGGTTGGCAGGAGCCGCGGCCGCCGCCGTGTCCTGGCCCGGGGCGAACGGGCGAGGCGGCGTGGGTCCCGACACGCAGGCAGTCAGCAGCAGGATAACCGGCAGGGCGACAACGAGGACCCGCGAACGGCGTGGCGTCAAACGCATCATCTTCTCCGGTGCTTCCGGTGGTTCCGGCCAGCGGCGACCTGGCGTGCGGGGCTCCGGACGGGAAGCTGGCGAACCGGGCGGCCGCCAGCAACACCGGGAATCGCGATCCCGCGAAGGGTGCCGCCCGGGCCCGCGGCGTCCCCGCCTCCGGGCTTCAGCTCCGATCCTCCGCCGCCCGTGCGATCCCCCGTAGCATGCCGGCGAAGACCATGGAGTGGATCGGGTAGATCCCGTACCAGTAGACCAGCCCGGCGAGGCCGACCGGGTCGAAGATGGCGGTCTGGCGGATCGTGGAGCCGTCGTCATCGCCGTTTACCTCGAACTGGAGCCAGGCCCGGCCGGGCAGCTTCATCTCTGCGTGGAGCCGGAGGAGGCGGTCTGCCTCGTAGGCCTCAACCCGCCAGAAGTCGATCGTGTCGCCGGGGATGACGTGGTCCGGGTCCCGGCGGCCGCGACGTATGCCGACGCCGCCCACCAGGAGGTCGAGGAAGCCCCGGAGCCGCCAGAGGATGTTGCCGTAGTACCAGCCGCGGTCGCCGCCGACCTTCCGGATCGGCTCGAACGCCTCGGCCGGCGGGGCGTCGACGGCGATCGTCCGGGAGTCGACGCGGCGGAGGCCGAACCGCTCGCCGCCGTAGCCGCCGTTCCCGGCGCCGTAGGCGAAGGCGTCGTTCCAGCGGGTCTCGGCCAGCTCCTGGTCCTCGTTCGCCAGCGCCCGCGTGATGGCGTCGGCCACGCCCCGCGGTTCGATCGCCGGGAAGAGCTCACGGGCCCGATCGGAGGTGACCACCGTCTCGTTCTTCAGGCTGTCGATCAGCTTCCGTCCCACCCGGGCGTAGAGCGGGGTGACCAGTCCGAGCCAGAGACTGGAGAGCCACGGCGTCAGGATGGGGACCGGGATCATCCGTCGGGTGAGGCCCCGCTGCTCGGCGTACTCCATCATCAGGTCGCCGTACGAGACGCGTTCGGGCCCGCCGATCTGGATCACCTCGCTGCCTTCGAGGTCCACGTCCAGAGCCGCTACGAGGTAGTCCATGATGTCCTCGATGGCGATGGGCTGGGCCTCCTGGCTCACCCACCGGGGTGTGACCATCACCGGCAGGTGCTCGACCAGCGAACGGAGCATCTCGAACGACAGGCTGCCCGACCCGAGGATGATCGACGCCTGCAGCTCGACGGTCGGCACCCCCGAGTCCCGGAGGATCGACCCGACCTCCTGCCGGCTCGCCAGGTGCGGCGAAAGGTCCTCGGCGGAGCCCAGGCCCCCGAGGTAGACGATCCGGGACACGCCCGCGGATCGGGCCGCGTCGGCGAAGTTCCCGGCCGCCCGACGGTCCTCTTCCCGGAAGTCGTCGCCCTCCATGGAGTGGATGAGGTAGTAGGCCGCCTCGACGCCCTCCAGGGCCGGGTCGAGCGACGGCCGGTCCAGCGCGTCGCCGCCCACGGCCTCCGCACCGGACGGGAGCCGCTCGTCCAGGAATTCGGGACGCCGCGACATCCCCCGCACCTCGTGGCCGGCCTGCGTCAGCACCCGGATCAGCCGGCCGCCCACGTACCCGCTGGCGCCCGTCACCAGGATCGGACCGCCGACCGGACCCGGCTCCCGCGACGCCCGGGCCCCGGGCAGCGGGTCGCCCGGCTCGGTCAACGGGTCACTCACCGGCCTGGCGCTCCAGCGCCTCCCGGAGCTCCGTCATCCCCTCCGGACACTTCACACCGAACAGCGCCAGCTCCTCCCGGATCGGCGCCACTCCCGCCCCGCCACCGTACACCTCGACCCCGTCCGGGAGCTCCGACCGGAGCGTGCGGAACCGGGCCTGCAGATCCGCCGCCGAGCCCGGGTACACCGCGCTCACACACACAGCCCGTGCGCCCGTACGCTCGGCCGCCACCGCCAGCTCCTCCACCGGCAGATCCGCCCCCAGATAGACGACCCGCCACCCGGCCAGCTCCGCGGCCGCAGCCGCCATCAGCGCGCCCACCTCGTGACGCTCGCCCGTGAACGTGGCCACAACCGCCAGCGGACCATCGCCGCCCCCGTTTCGCAGGGCCGTGAGCACCCGCGCGATCGCCGCGCTCGCCACATGCTCCTGCGCCGGCGTGACCTCGCCTGCGTGCCAGCCCTCGCCCAGCCGCCGCAGCAGCGGAGCCGCCACCGTCTCCGCGAAGCTCGCCAGCCCCTGCGCCAGGACCGCCCGACGCAGCGACGCCTCCAGGGCGGGACCGCTCAGCGACATCGCGAGGCTGAAAAGGTACTCCAGATCGGCACCCGCAGGCCGCAGCTCCGCACGCGCGGCCTCGTCGCCTCGCACCAGCTCCGCCAGCGCCTCGCTCGGCAGATCCACGACCCGGCTGATGCTCCGACCCCCCTCCGTGGCCCGATGCAGCAGTCGCAGACGCTCCACTTCCTCGTCCGAGTACAGACGCTGACCCGACTCGTCACGCTCCGGCTCCACTGCGCCGTACCGCCGCTCCCACGCACGGATCACGTCCGCCGTCAGTCCTGTCCGTTCCGCAGCCACCCCGATCGGATGCCGCGGCACCTCGAAGTCTGTTGTCATGATCCTGAATCTCTCGCTTTGTTCACCTCCCGTCAAGGCCTACAATCTACAAACACTTGACAAAACCATGGCTAGGCGCCATATGTCCTGTACAATGGTTGGACAGGATAATCGAACCAAGGAGTCTGGACATGAGGAAGACGAGCTTTGCCGCGGCGCTGGTCGCGGCACTCCTGGTACCCGGCGCGCTGATGGCGCAGGGGTACGGGAACGACGGGGGCAGGACGATCGTGGACGTGGCCGTGGAGGCCGGGAGCTTCGAGACGCTGGTGACGGCGGTGAAGGAGGCGGGGCTGGTGGAGACGCTGAGCTCCGAGGGTCCGTTCACGGTGTTCGCGCCGACGGATGAGGCGTTCGCCGCGCTGCCCGAGGGCACGCTGGAGTCGCTCCTGGCGGACAGGGAAGCGCTGCGGGCGGTGCTCACGTACCACGTGATCCCGGGCAAGGTGATGGCCGCGGACGTGATGGCGGCGGAGCAGGTGGAGCCGGAGACGGTGCAGGGTGCCACGCTGAACGTGCGCGTGGTGGATGGTGGCGTGCGGGTGAATGGTGCCCGGGTCGTGCAGGCGGACATCGAGGCGTCCAACGGCGTGATCCACGTCATCGATTCGGTGGTTCTGCCGCCGTCGATGCGGAGCGGCGGGGAGAGCTACTGATCGATCCCGCGGCGCCACCCGGTGTCGCACGAACGAGCGAGCGAGGGGCGTGGCCCAAACGGTCACGCTCTTTGTTCATCCGGGCGCCCTGGGTTCCGGGAGCGTACACTGGCGGCGGCGGATATCCATGTCGTACCGTGAGGGGTGCCATGGAGGGAGTGGTCTTCGGGGGCCACTGGGTGGGCGATCCTCCGCGCTACGGGGGCGGACGCATTATGATGGCGGTACTGGAGCGGCTCGCCGGTCATGGGTGCGGACTGAGGATACAGGGGGTATGGAATGGCGGATGATGGAGGGACCCGGACGGTGCGGGGCCTGGAGCTCCTGACGGCCGCGGGCTGGGCTATAGGGGTCGCTGTGGTCGTGAACGGCGCGCTCTACCTCATCGGCAGTGCCCTGGGGGCGTTCCCGTCCGACGCCGTGGCCCCCGGTCGGGGTGGGCCGGTGACGCTCGGTCCCGTGCTGGCGCTGAGCGCGGCCGGCTCGGCGGTGGGCGTAGGCGTCTACGCCATTCTCCGTCTGTTCACGGACAAGGCGTGGATGGTGTTCCTGGGGATCGCGGTGGCGGTGGTCCTGTTCATGGCCGTGCCGCCGTTCCAGATCCAGGACGTCCCCGTGGCGCAGATCGTCCTGCTCGAGACCATGCACCTCGTGGCGGCGGTGGCCACCGTCGGGGCGGTGGCCCGGATCCGCTAATGCGCGTCGGGGCCGGCCTCCCGGCTGGCCAGCTTGAGCAGCAGCTTCCGGACGGGCTCGGCCTGATCGCATGTCAGGCAGTCCCGGCCCAGCTCGGGGCACGGTACGCCATCGGCCTGGGCCTCGGCGCAGCAGACGCCCAGCGGCAGCAGCCATTCCATGGCGCGGCGCACTTCGGCGGGGGACAGCTCCATACCGACCTCCTCGTAGTCCTCCCGCGGGTAGATGGGGCTACCGAAAGCTAGAGGCACCGCTGCCGTTCCGGCAATGGGTCCTGGCCCCGCGGCCGCGAGTTTCCGGCAAACTCCCGTCCGCCCGTCCTGCGATCTCCCACACGACTTTCAAGCACCTCCCTACGTCGTGGCAGGTCGTTTCCCGGCATCTTCCGAATGGAGAATCGTGCCAGACAGCAACGCTCGAAAAGGAGTGCGCGATGCGGGAGCTTCGCATCCATGGGCGGGGCGGACAGGGCGCGGTCATCGCCTCGAAGGTGCTGGCCGTCGCGCTCTTCCGGGAGGATCGCTGGGTCCAGTCGTTCCCGGCGTTCGGCGTGGAGCGGCGGGGCGCGCCGGTGACGGCGTTCCTGCGCCTCGACGAGGTGCCGATCCGGCTCCGCTGCGAGATCCGGGAGCCGGACGACCTGATCGTCCTGGACCCGACACTGGTCGACGCTATCGACGTGACCGCGGGGCTGAAGGAGGGGGGCGGCATCCTGATCAACACGGATCGTCCCCCTTCGGCGTATCCGCACCTGGCGGACCGGTTCCGTGTCGCGACGGTGGACGCCAGCGCAGTGGCCACGGCCCGGGGGATCGGGAGCAAGTCCCAGCCGATCGTGAACACGGCGATCCTGGGCGCGTTCGCCACGTGGTCCGGGCTGGTGAGCCTGGACAGCGTGTGCGCCGCCATCGACGAGGAGGTCCCGTCGCGGACGGAGGACAACAAGGCGGCGGCGCGGGAGGCGGCGGAGATCGTTCAGACACTCGACGACGCAGCGGCGGAGGTCGCCCATGTCTAGCCCGTTCGGAGCACCCCTCATCTCCGTGAGTCGGACCACGACCATGGAGAACAAGACGGGGTCCTGGAAGTACATCCGGCCCATGTACCGCGACGCGGTCGCGCCGTGCAACCAGGCGTGCCCGGCGGGCGTGGATGTCCAGGGCTATCTGAACCTGCTCCGGCAGGACCGTCTCGAGGAGGCGCTGGACCTGCTGATGCGGGAGAACCCGATGCCCGCGGTCACGGGCCGCGTCTGTCACCACCCGTGCGAGGTCGGCTGCAACCGCCGGGATTTCGACGCCGCGGTCGCCGTCCACGCCATCGAGCGGGCGGTGGGCGACGAGGTGCTGAGCCGAGCGCATCCCTCGCCGCCGGAGCGGACCCGCGACGAGCGGGTCGCCATCGTAGGCGCGGGCCCGGCGGGGCTCGCCGCCGCCTACCACCTGGCGCGCCTCGGCTACGGCGTGACCGTCTATGACGAAGCGGACGCCGCCGGCGGGATGCTCCGCCAGGGGATCCCGGCGTACCGGCTGCCCCGGGAGGTTCTCGACCGGCAGATCGAGCGGTACGAGGCCATGGGGATCGAGATCCGGACCGGCGTCCGCCTCGAGGGCGATCTGGGCCGCCAGGAGCTGGCCGACTACGACGCGGTCTTCCTGGCCACCGGCGCCCACAGGGGGCGTCCCCTCGGCGTGCCCGGCGAGGACGGCCCGGGCGTGCTCCCGGGGCTCGAGTTCCTCAAGGCGGTGAATCGGGGCGAGCGCCCGGACCTCGGCAACCGGGTCGCGGTCATCGGCGGCGGCAACACCGCCATGGACTGCGCCCGTACGGCGCTCCGTCTGGGCTCGGAGCCGATCGTGGTCTACCGGCGCACCCGGGAGCAGATGCCGGCCATCGACCAGGAGGTCGAGGAGGCCATGGCCGAGGGGATCGAGTTCGTATTCCTCGCCTCGCCCGAGTCGTTCCGGCACGAGAACGGCCGCCTCGTCGGCATGCACGTGACCCGCATGACTCTGGGGAAGCCCGATGAGAGCGGGCGTCGGCGCCCGGTCCCGCTGGACGACGGCGGGTTCGGCATCGAGGTCGACACCGTCCTGACCGCCATCGGTGAGGAGACGGAGCTGGACGCGCTGCCGACGGAGCTGGAGGAGGAGTGGGGCGCGGTGACCACGAACGCCGTGGGCGCGACGAGCGCGCCGGCGTTCTTCGCGGGCGGCGACCTGGCCGGCGAGGAGCGGACGGTGGCCGATGCGCTGGGGAGCGGGAAGCGGGCGGCCATCGGGATCGACCGGCACCTGCGGGGGTTGACCGGCGATGCCGAGATGGCCGACGAGGTCGACGGCCTGCGCTGGGGGAGCGGCAACGTCAGCATGTCCCGCTACCGCGGCGACGACCCGGTCCGGCGCACGAACCCCACCAACGAGGTGGTCGACATCCCACAGCTCCAGATGGCCCATTTCCGTCACGCCGAGCGTGCCGAGGAGCGGGCGCGGAGCGGTCCCATGGACTTCGGCGAGGTCAACCTGGGGCTCGATCTGGCCGAGGCGGTGGCCGAAGCCAGGCGGTGCTTCAACTGCGCCGTGTGCAACGACTGCGAGCTCTGCCTGATCTTCTGCCCGGACAACGCGATCCGGCGGCGTCCGGAGGGCGGGTTCGAAGTGGACCTGGACTACTGCAAGGGGTGCGGCCTGTGCGCGGAGGAGTGTCCGCGCGGAGCCATTGTCATGACGCGGGAGGGGCTGTGAAGAAGGTCATGATCGGGAACCACGCGGTGAGTCTGGGCGTGAAGCTGGCCCGGACGGAGGTGATCTCCGCGTACCCCATCACGCCGCAGACACAGATCGTGGAGATGCTCTCCGAGATGTGCGGCAGCGGGGATCTGGACGCCCGCTTCATCAAGGTCGAGTCGGAGCATTCGGCGATGGCGGCGTGCATGGGCGCGAGCGCCACGGGCGTGCGGACCTTCACGGCCACGTCGTCGCAGGGGCTGGCGCTGATGCACGAGCTCCTGCACTGGGCGGCGGGCGCCCGTCACCCGATCGTCATGGCCAACGTGAACCGGGCCATGGGGCCGGGGTGGAACATCTGGACCGACCAGAATGACTCGCTGAGCCAGCGCGACACGGGGTGGATCCAGCTCTACTGCGAGAACAACCAGGAGGTGCTGGACACCACGATCCAGGCGTTCAAGCTGGCCGAGCTGGTGAACCTCCCGGTGATGATCATCCTGGACGCGTTCTTCCTCTCCCACACCAGCGAGCCGGTGGACGTGCCGGACCAGGCGCTCGTGGACGAGTTCCTGCCCCGGCGCGAGGCCGATGTCAAGCTGGACCCGGAGAACCCGCAGGCGTTCAACGCTCTGGTTCGCCCCGACGCGTACATGGAGATGCGCTGGGACCAGCAGGAGGCGATGCGGCGGGCGCTGAACCTGTACCCCGAGATCGACGCCGACTGGCGGCTGCTGACCGGTCGGGCCTATGGCGCGCTGGAGAGCTACCGCGCCGAGGACGCGGAGCTGATCCTGGTCACCTCCGGCACCATCACGTCCACGACCCGCGAGGTGGTGGACCAGCGCCGCGACAACGGCGAGAAGGTGGGGCTGGTCAAGGTCAAGATGTTCCGGCCGTTCCCCACCGCGGCGCTGCGGAAACGGCTCCGGGTGGCGGAGAAGGTGGCGGTCCTCGACCGCAACGTCTCGCCGGGGCATGGTGGCATCTTCGCCGAGGAGATCCGGTCCGCCCTCTACGATGTCCCGCTGGACGACCGTCCCACGCTGTACGGGTACGTCCTCGGGCTGGGCGGACGGGATGTCACGCCGGAGACCATCGACGAGATCATCGAACGGACGCGGGCGGTGGATGCACCGGCGCGCGAGGACCTCTGGGTGGGAGTGAAGGCATGAGCCAGGTCATGATCAAGGACATCGTCCCGAAGCGGGAGCTCCTCGACGCCGGGCACCTCGCGTGCCCCGGCTGCGGCGCCTCCCTCGCCATGCGGATGGTCCTCAAGGAGTTGGGCGAGAAGACCATCGTGGTGCTGCCCGCGTGCTGCTGGAGCATCATCGCCGGGCCGTATCCCCAGAGCTCGCTGCACGTGCCCCTCTACCACACGGCCTTCGAGACGGCCGGCGCCGTGGCCTCCGGCGTCCGCGCGGCGCTCGACGTGCGCGGCGACACCGAGACCACCGTCATGGCGTGGGCCGGCGACGGCGGCACGTTCGACATCGGGCTCCAGGCGCTGTCCGGCGCCGCGGAGCGGAACGAGAACTTCCTCTACGTCACGTACGACAACGAGGCGTACATGAACACGGGGATCCAGCGCAGCTCCGCCACGCCGTGGGGCGCCTGGACCACCACCACGCCGTACGACAACCCCCAGTCGACCAAGAAGAAAGACATCCTCAGCATCATGGCGGCCCACCGGATCCCGTACGCCGCCACGGCGTCCACAGCGTACCCGGAAGACCTCCTGGCCAAGGTGCGCCGGGCCCGGGATACCACGGGGACCCGGTTCCTCCACATCCTCTCGCCCTGCCCGCCCGGGTGGAAGACGGCCGACGAGCAGACCGTGGAGTTGGGTCGGAAGGCCGTACAGAACCGGGTCTTCCCGCTCATGGAGATCGAGGACGGGATGCGCTGGCGCTTCACCATGGAGAGCAGCGGCGACCCGGTGGAGCCCTACATCCGGGCCCAGGGCCGCTTCAAGCACCTCAACGACCAGGACATCGAGCGGATCCAGGAGGATGTGGACGCCCGCTACGCGTACCTGACCCGGATGGTGGCAGCCAGCGGTTGAACCGTAGGGCCCGGCGCGAGTCGCCGGGCCCGGTCAGGCAAGCCAGGGGTTGGGGGCTCCTGCTCGCGGTCGATCCTCCTGCGATGCAGCGATCTCCTCGGTTCCCGCCCCGGCTCAGCCGTCCGTGTCTTCTTCCGCCGAACCCATTTCCCCCGGGTCACCGGCATGCTCGGCGGCCGCGGACGCCGCCAGGGCCCACTCCACCAGCAGTTCCCGGTCGGCGTCCGTCAACCGCGCCTCGGGGTGCAGGATCAGGTAGCCCCGGAGCGGCATGTGCTCCTCCTCCACCTCTTCCGCGATCTCTTCCAGCTTGTGGGGGCGGTCTTCCAGGCTCAACCGGTTCCACGCCGTGAAGTTCAGTTCGCTCCGGCCCTCGGCCACGTGGTCGCGGACCAGCCATTTCGCCGGCGCCACGTATGCGTACCACGGCCAGTCCGTCTGGAAGGAGTGGCAGTCGTAGCATGCCCCCTCGAGCACCGTCG
>JBPRGE010000023.1:0-16525 GCA_051418035.1 Candidatus Longimicrobiales bacterium M2_2A_002 | reverse complement strand
GGCCGACACGCTCACATGGGCGGCGGCTGGCAGCACCCCGACAATGGCAGCTACGGGATGGTGTTCAGTTTCACGACGGCTGGCATGGCCCCTTCAGAGCTGGTCTCCGTCGACCCGCAGGACGATGCGACGGAGGTCGATCCCGCGGAGCCCGTCACGGTCACGTTCAACCACGCGATCGACTCCACGATGGTGGACTACGCGGCGCTCCATGAGGGGGACATCAACGGTCCGGAGGTGGCGGGCACATGGTCGCTCTCCGAGGATGCGACACAGCTCATCTTCACACCGGACGAAGCCCTCAAGCGGGCCACGGAGTACACGATTCACATCGGCGGGAACATGCTGGATGAAGACGGAAACCACGTGGACCTGGAGACCCACGGCACGCACATGGGTGGCGAGTGGGCGCATGGCTCCATGATGCACGGCGGCATGATGGGCGGCGACCATCCGCACAGGGGCCAAGACTGGCAGCATCCCGACAACGACAGCTACGGGATGGTGTTCACCTTCACGACCGCTGCGTAAGAACGTTCGGGCCCGCATGTGATCGTGAAGGCCTTGGAGTCGTGCTGCACCGCCCGCCACAAATACGCGTAGTCTGTCGGGTCGGGCCATGAGCCCGATTCGGCCGCCGTGGTAGCTGTGTTTGACGCGTTCCATGCCGCGCTGTCACGACATCCTTGACCTCTGGGCCACGGCCACGGAATAGTGTGGGTGCCTGGCAGCGAAGCCTGCTCTACCCACAGATCCTCTCTCCGGAGGCACCCATGAAGCTGCTGAACGCACGTGGTGCCGTGGCCTCGGCCGCGGTCCTCATTATCCTTTCCCCTTCGCCGGGATCGGCCCAGGCGGACGACGCGATCGTCCGCGAAGCGCTGAGCGCGGCGCCGGCGGTGGTGGCGATGAACGCGACCGTCATGGACTGGGAGCAGAACGTGCACCGGGAAGGCACGAACGGCTGGACGTGCCTTCCCGCCCCGCCGGGCATGGACAGCGGGCCCATGTGCCTCGACGAGCCGTGGCTGAAGTGGGCTCATGCCTGGCAGACCCGTGGCACCGTGGAGATCGACCGCCCGGGCATCGCCTACATGCTCCAGGGCGATGCGGGGGCCAGCAATATCGACCCGTTCGCCGAGGGGCCCACCGAGGACAACGAGTGGGTGGTGGAAGGTCCGCACCTGATGATCATCGTGCCGGATCCGACGGAGCTGGACGGGATCACGACCGACCCCCGGAACGGTGGTCCGTACGTCATGTGGAAGGGCACGCCGTACGCGCACATCATGGTGCCGGTGCACTGACGGGGTGGTGGACAAGGCCGGCCAGGGTGCGTGATGGACGGGCGAGAACGGGGGAACCGCTACCCGGCGGCCGCCCGGTCGACGATCCAGAGTGGTTCCGTGCCCGGCCGGACCCGTGCGGCGGGAGGGGCGTCCGGCTCGATCCCGTGGTCCATGGCGCGCCGGGCCGCCGAGACGACCGCCTGCTTCTCCGTGCCGGTGACGAGGAAGAGGGCGTGGGAGAACGCATTGAGCGCGTGGAGTGTGAGTGTGACCCGCTCCCGCGGCCGCATGCCGCGGGGTGCCGCGACGCCGCGGGCCCACCGCTCATCATCGGGCTCCATCTGGCCGGGGAAGAGCGAGGCGGTATGACCGTCGGCTCCGGCGCCGAGGATGGCGAGGTCGAGGCGATCGATCCCGGCCAGGAGCCGGTCGTACTCGTCGGCGGCCCGCCCGGCCCCGTACTCGGCCCGGATCCGGTGGACCGCATCGGGATCGATGGGCACGTGGCCGAGGAGCGCGGCCCGAGCCATCCGGTAGTTGCTCCGGGGATCGTCGGGCGGTACGCAGCGCTCGTCGCCCCAGAGGATGCGGACGCGGTCCCACGGGATCCGGTTCCGGTATTCGGTGCCGAGGAGCTCGTAGAGCCGGCGGGGGGTGCCTCCGCCGGCGAGGGCGACGGTGAATCGCCCCGGTGTTTCGAGCGCCTCGGCGGCCCGTGCCACGACCTCTTCGGCGGCGGCGCGGCTGGCCGCCTCGTGGTCGCGCAGGACCCGGATCATTCGATGATCCAGCCGTCGTCTTCTTCCACGAGACGGTCCGCCTCCTCGGGGCCCCAGCTCCCGGCCGGGTACGGCAGGGGGTCGGGTCGGTGGCGGAGCAGGGGGTCGTAGAGCTGCCACGCGGCCTCGGCCTCGTCGCCGTGGACGAAGAGGGTCTGGTCGCCCTGGACGACGTCGCGGATCAGCGTTTCGTACGCGTCCGGGAGCGGGGCGAACGCCTCGTCGTAGCGGAAGCGGAGCCGCTGGCTGGTGAGCCGAACGCCGTCGCCGGGTGTCTTCACCTCGAAGCCGAGGTCGAAGCCCTCGTCGGGCTGGAGCGTGAGCGCCAGCGTGTTCGAGCTGATCCCGCACGTGTCCTGGAACGGCTCGAAGATCTCGACGGGCGGGCGCCGGAAGCGAATCAGGATCCGGGTCAGCCGCCGATCGAGCCGCTTCCCCGTGCGCAGGTAGAAGGGGACGCCCTGCCACCGCCAGTTGGCCACGTCCAGCCGGAGCGCCGCGTACGTCGCCGTGTCCGACGACGCGTCGACGCCGTGCTCTTCGCGGTAGCCCGGGACCTCGTCGCCGTCCACGGTCCCACCGGTGTACTGTCCGAGGACCACGGCGGTGCGGCGTACGGGGGCGACGCTCCGCAGGACTTTGACCTTCTCGGAGCGGATCGCGTCGGCGTCGAAGGCGGCGGGCTCCTCCATGGCCACGAGCGTCAGGAGCTGGGTGACGTGGTTCTGGATCATGTCCCGGATCGCGCCGGCGTTGTCGTAGTAGCCGGCCCGGTCGCCCACGCCGATGGACTCGGCGACGGTGACCTGAATGCTCTCGACCCGATCCCGGTTCCAGATGTTCTCGAAGACGGGGTTCGCGAACCGGAAGACCAGGAGGTTCTGGACGGTCTCCTTGCCCAGGTAGTGGTCCATGCGGTAGATCTGGCGCTCATCGAAGTGCTCGTGGACGCACGCGTTGAGCGACCGGGCCGACTCCAGGTCCCGGCCGAACGGCTTCTCGATGACGAGCCGCGTCCATCCGGGGCTCCGGTTCAGCCCGGCCTCGCCCAGCGCGGCGATCGTGTCGGGGAACGCGCCGGGAGGGAGTGCGAGGTAGAGGACGCGGTTGCCGGGCAGATCGTGGGTCTCTTCGAGCTCCCGGACCCGATCGGCGACGGCCGCGTACGCGTCGCCGGTGGACTCGGGCACCGCCGTGTAGTGGAGCCGCTCGTCGCACCACGCCGCCACGGCATCGCCTTCCACGCCCGCGTCGGCGAGCGCTTCACGGGCCCACTCGCGGTAGCCGGCATCGTCCCGGTCGGTGCTCCGGGCGAGGCCGAGGACCACCGACTTCACGCCGTCATCCCGGGCCAGTCCCCGGGCCATGGCCGGGAGCAGCTTCCGCTCGGCCAGGTCGCCGGTGGCGCCGATGATCACGAACAGGTGCGGGTCCAGCTCGCGGCCGGGCATCACTCCTCCTTCACGTCGTGGCCGCCGAACTGGTTCCGCAGCACGGCCAATAGCCGGTCGGCGAAGGAGTTGTCGACCCGGGAGCGGAGCCGCGCCTGGAGCGCGAGCGTGATCACGGGGGCGGGGACGTCCAGGTCGATGGCCTCCTTCACCGTCCAGCGGCCCTCGCCCGAGTCGTCGACCCAGGGCTCGATCCCGTCGAGGCCCGGGTTCGCCTCGAGACCCCGGGCCGTCAGGTCCAGCAGCCACGACCGGATCACGCTGCCGTACCGCCAGATCTCCGCGACCTGCTGCAGGTCGAGGTCGAACTCCTCCTTCGACTCCAGGACGGCGAAGCCCTCGGCGTACGCCTGCATCAGCCCGTACTCGATCCCGTTGTGGACCATCTTCACGAAGTGGCCGGCGCCCGTGGGTCCGACGTGGCCCCAGCCCTGGTCGGGGCCGGGGGCCAGCGTCTGGAGGGCCGGGCGCAGCCGCTCGATCGCCTCGTCGGGCCCGCCGACCATGAGGCTGTACCCCTCCTCGAGGCCCCACACACCGCCGCTGGTGCCTGCGTCGACGTAGTGCACGTCGGCGTCCGCGAGCCGGTCGCGCCGCCGGAGCGTGTCCCTGTAGTTCGAGTTCCCGCCGTCCACCAGCGTATCGCCGGGATCGACGACGGGCAGCAGGGTGTCCAGCGTCTCGTCGACCGCGTCACCGGCGGGCACCATGATCCAGATCGTGCGGGGCGGGTCGAGGGCGCCGGGCACCCGGTCGGCCGCCTCCATCGTGACCACCCCCTTCT
This sequence comes from Candidatus Longimicrobiales bacterium M2_2A_002, assembly GCA_051418035.1. Classification (GTDB taxonomy): domain Bacteria; phylum Gemmatimonadota; class Gemmatimonadetes; order Longimicrobiales; family RSA9; genus JAWVYT01. Next base: position 12,222 of record JBPRGE010000023.1, on the reverse strand, counting down.
CGTCCGCCCGGTCGCGGGCCTCTTCGCTCGGGTCGAAGCCCACCACGCGGTGGCCGTCCCGGATCAGACGCTCCGCCATGTTCGCGCCCATGCGTCCCAGTCCGATCATCCCGATGTCCATGGCTCACCTCTCATTCTTCCGGTACCTCGATGCTGCGGGACTGCGCCTCCCGTGCGTGTGATGCGGCCCCCAGCACGCCGGCCTCACCGCCCAGCGCCGCCCCCACCACGGTCAGCTCGTCGACCGCCGCCTCCAGCCCATTGACCCGCACGTGTTCGCGCACGCGATCCAGATAGAGCGGGACGTGCTCCACGATCCCGCCGCCGAGCACGAGCCGGCACGGGTTGAAGGCGTTGACCACACTCACCATCCCTGCAGCCAGGAAGTCGGCGGTCTGATCCACCAGCCGTCGGGCCAGCGGGTCGCCGTCCGCCCGGGCCTCGTGGACCGTCTCGGCGGTGATCTCGTCGAGGGCGCCCGCCCGCTCCAGCATCCCGGCCCCGGCAGCCGGGTCCTCTCCCACTGCCTCGCGGGCCCGTTCCGCGATGCCCCAACCGCCGGCGTAGGCCTCCAGGCAGCCCCGGTTCCCGCACCGGCATTCCCGGCCGCCGGCCACGATCGTGATGTGGCCGAGCTCGCCGGCGGTATTGGTGCATCCGGTGGTCATCCGGCCGCCACTCACGATGCCGCCTCCGATCCCGGTCCCGACGAAGACGACGGCCATGTCCCGGCCCCCCCGGCCGGCTCCGTGTCGCCACTCGCCCCACGCGGCCGCACGGACGTCGTTCAGCACGACCACCGGGAGCCCGAGGGCCTCCGCGAGCTCGGTCCGGAGCGGGGCATCCTCCCAGAACAGGTTGGGTGCCCGGGTCACCATCCCGGCCTCGGTGACCTGGCCGGCGACCCCGACCCCGACGGCCTCCACGGGCGAGCCGCCGGCGTCGTCCCGGCAGGCGCGCACCGCGTCGACGACCTGGGCGACGACGGCCTGGAACCCGCCGTCCACGTCCGTCTCCCGGCGCTCGGTCGCCACGGTCCGGCCGTCGGGGGTAACGAGTGCGGCCAGGATCTTCGTCCCGCCCAGGTCGACGCCGACGGCGAGACCGGCATCGGCGGGGGTGTCATCGGGGCTCATGGTGGCCCTCACGGCAGTCGCCGATGATGGTGTAATCGCCGATCGGGGGCTGAGGCTTCCCGCTCATCGCTGTATCCACCTCTCCTCCCTGCCAGCATGGGTCCGGGGCGAACCGTGATCCCCGGGGCAGGCCGGGGTCCCGCCCCGAACGCACTGCGCGGGAGCCGGCCCACCTGTCACCTTCGGGCGCAAGATGCGCACCCGGACGGGGCTGTCCGTCGGGGCTGGCGCCGCCTGTTCCTTCCCGGACGGATCGGTGTCGGGCTTCTCGAGCCCTGCCCTGAGGGAGGTCGGAGACGCGGCGGCCGGCGGCGGCCGCTACGGGGCCGGCACGGGCCGCTCGATGACCGGTCCGTCACGCTGCCCCATCCACGCCCGGCCACGGGCGGGCTGCGACGGAGCCGCCTCTTGCGACGGGTCGACGTCCCGGACACAATGCCCTCTCGACCCACCATCGGCAGTCGAGCAGGGAGGCGCGCGTGGAACTGGACCCCTATCCGATCACGGTCGACGTTCCCGTCCTGTGGGGCGACATGGACGCGTTCGGTCATGTGAACAACACGGTGTTCTTCCGCTGGTTCGAAACCGCGCGGATCACGTTCCTCGAGGCCATCGGCTTCACTGCGGGCGGGGACGCCGGCGGCATCGGGCCGATCCTGGCATCGACATCGTGCCGGTTCCGACGGCCGGTGACGTACCCGGCGACCGTGACCGTCGGCGTACGGGCCGAGTCGGTGGAGGACGACCGCTTCACGCACCGCTACCGCGTGGTCGATTCGACCGACGAGGTGGTCGCCGAGGGTGTGGCGGTGGTGGTGTCCTACGACTATGGCACGGGCGAGAAGGCGCCGATCCCGGCGGAGGTCCGGACGGCGATCGAGCGGCTGGCCGGGGGCGACACGGACTGAGCGTCGGGGGGGTCCGTATCCGGGATTCGGACGCGGCCACATGCAACGGCAGCTCGCCTGCCTCAGCAGATCCGTGTCTTCGACGGCGAGGGTGTCCACCTCCGCACCATCGGCCGGGCGGCGGGAACGCCTGAGGCGAAGGGCGTCGCCGCTGGACGGAGCGGGCCGGGTCCCCTACCGTGACGCAGCCTTGGCTCGCGCTACCCAGGAAACCCGGAGTGGTGAATGTCGGCACCCTGCAGGAAGTCCTCGCCTTCACTTTCCACGTTGGCGGTCCTCGCCGCCCTCCTCGCCCTCTTCGGCGCGCCCGGTCGCTCGGCCGCGCAGAGCGACGCGTCCGATCCCGGCACGCGGTTCCTCCGCCAGCCTGACGTGAGCGCCACGCGGATCGCGTTCGTCCACGCCAACGACATCTGGACGGTGGGGCGTGACGGCGGTCGGGCGCGCCGGCTGACCAGCGCGCGGGGGGCCGAGACCGACCCGCACTTCTCGCCGGACGGCCGGTGGATCGCGTTCACCGGCGAGTACGCCGGCGACGAGGACGTCTACGTCGTCGCCGCCGATGGCGGGCAGCCGGTGCGGCTGACGTGGCACCCGGGGAGCGACGTGGCCCAGGGGTGGACGCCGGACGGCAGGATCCTCTTCCGCTCGAGCCGGGACGGGGCGCCGACGCGGCTCTGGCGGTTCTGGACGGTGTCGCCGGAGGGCGGGCTGCCCACGCCGCTCGCGCTGCCGCAGGCGTACGAGGGCGAGATGAGCGCGGACGGCCGCTGGGTCGCCTACCAGGAGATCGGCTACTGGGACCCGGAGTGGCGGAACTACCGGGGCGGGCAGGCGCAGCCGGCGGCGGTGGTGTCGACGTCGACGTGGGAGCGGAGCACCGCGCCGCAGCTGGATGGCGAGCGACATATGGCGCCGGTCTGGCTGGACGGCCGGGTCTACTACATGTCGGAGCGGGACTACGCGTCCAACGTCTGGTCGTGGGACCCGGGCTCGGGCGACGAGGAGCAGCACACGTTCCACGCCGATTTCGACGTGAAGAGCCTGGGTGCGGGCGGCGGCGTGGTGGTCTACGAGCAGGCGGGCTACCTGCACGAGCTCGACCCGGCCACGGGCGAGACGCGGCAGCTGGTGGTCCACGCCGACGCGGACCAGAACTGGGCCCGGCCCCGGTGGGAGGAGGTGCCGTCCACGGAGCTCCGGGACGTCCGGCTCTCGCCCACCGGCAAGCGGGCGGTGTTCGAGCAGCGGGGCGAGATCTTCACCGCGCCGGCGGGCGAGGGGAGCTGGCGGAACATCACCCGGAGCCCCGGGGTGGCGGACCGGCATCCGGTGTGGTCGCCGGACGGCGAGCGGATCGCCTGGTTCAGCGACGAGGGCGGCGAGTACGGCCTCGTGGTCGCCGACCAGCTGGGGCGGGACATGCGACGGATCCCGATCCCGGACCCGACCTTCTTCTTCCAGCCGACGTGGTCGCCCGACGGGACGCGGCTGGCGTTCACCGACACCGACTACCGGGTCCTCATCCTGGAGCTGGAGTCCGGGGACCTGACCCACGTGGACACCGACCGGTACGCCCACCCGGAGCGCTCGACCAACCCCGTGTGGTCGCCGGACTCCCGGTGGATCGCGTACGCGCGGCGGCTGGACACCCAGTTCCGGGCCGTGTTCGTCCACGACACGCGGACCGGCGAGACGCATCAGCTGACCGACGGGATGGCCGACGCCATCGACCCCGTCTGGGACGCGTCCGGCGACTACCTCTGGTTCCTCGCCTCCACCGACTTCGGGCTCAACACCGGCTGGCTCGACATGACGTCGTACGACCGGCCGGTCACGCGCGCGCTCTACCTGGCGGTGCTCGACGCCGACGACCCGTCGCCGTTCCTGCCGCAGAGCGCCGAGGAGGGCGACGAGGGGGATGCCGGATTCGCGGTGAGCGATGGCTCCGACGGCGAGGCGGAATCAGGCGGCGAGGCCGGCTCCCGCGGCGGCCCGGACGGTGGAAGCGCCCGGCAGGGCGGCGGCGCGGGCGGGCCGGACGCCGACGTCGTCGTCTCCATCGACTTCGATGGGATCGAGCGCAGGATCCTGGGCGCGCCCGGGCTGCCGGTGCGGAACCACGTCGCGCTGGTGCCGGGGCCCGCCGGTCAGGTGTTCGTGCTCGAGAGCGTGCCGAACGAGCAGGGCGCGACGGTCCACCGCTACAGCGTGGAGGACCGGGAGGCGACGGAGTTCATGACGGGCGTGCAGACGCTGGTGGCGTCGCACGACCGGAAGAAGGTGCTGGTCGGGAGCGGGCCCTCGTGGCGCGTAGTGGATGCCGCCGGCCCGCCCCCGGGCGCCGCCGGCGGCGAGGCGCTGGAGCTGGCGGACCTCCGGGTCAAGGTGGACCCGAAGGCCGAGTGGGCCCAGATGCTGCGCGACGGCTGGCGCTTCATGCGCGACTTCCTCTACGTCGACAACGTCCACGGCGCGCCCTGGGACGACGTCTGGCAGTGGTACTCGGCGTGGCTGCCCGACGTCGAGCACCGGTCCGACTTCAACCACCTGCTGGACATGCTGTCCGGCGAGGTGGCCGTGGGGCACTCGTACGTCCGGGGCGGTGACTACCCGGAGCTGGACTCGCCGCGCACGGGGCTGCTGGGCGTGGACATCGAGGAGGACGACGGGTTCTACCGGATCACGCGCGTCTACACCGGCGAGGACTGGAACCCCGACCTCATCGGGCCGCTGGCGCACCCCGGGATGGGCGTCGAGGCCGGCGACTACATCGTCGCCATCCAGGGCGAGCCGCTGCGGGCGCCGGACAACCCGTACCGGCTGCTGGAGGGCACGGCCGGCCGGGTGATCTCGGTGGCGATCAACGACCGACCGTCGCTGGAGGGGGCCCGGGAGCTGTGGGTCGAGCCGACGTCGTCGGAGAACGGGCTCCGGACCTGGGCGTGGGTCACGGACAACCAGGAGCGCGTGGACGAGCTGTCCGGCGGGCGGCTGGCCTACGTCTGGCTGCCGAACACCGGTGGCGGTGGGTACACCTTCTTCAACCGCATGTACTTCGCCCAGCAGGACCGGGACGGAGCGATCATCGACGAGCGGAACAACGGCGGCGGCTCGGCCGCGGACTACATCGTCGAGGTCCTCGACCGGGAGCTGACCGGCTACTTCAACTCCCGGACCGAGGACCGCACGCCGTGGACCCAGCCCATGGCCGGGCTCTTCGGCCCCAAGGTCATGGTCATCAACGAGCGCGCCGGCTCCGGCGGCGACCTGCTCCCGTACCTCTTCCGCTTCAAGGACATCGGCCCGCTGGTCGGCACCCGCACCTGGGGCGGGCTGGTCGGTACGTGGGACACGCCACCGCTCATCGATGGCGGCCGGTTCGTCGCGCCGCGGGGCGGCTTCTTCGACGTGGACGGCGAGTGGGCCGTGGAGGGCGTGGGCGTCGCGCCGGACATCGAGGTCCGCAACGACCCGGCGCCCGTCATCGCCGGCCGCGACCCCCAGCTCGAGGCGGCCGTAGCCGAAGCGCTCCGGCTGCTCGAGACCGAGGGCGTGGAGCTGCAGGACGAGCCGCCGGCGCCCGTGCGGTGGCGGCGGCCGGAGACGGGCGGTGGGGATGGGGCTGGGGCCTAGGGGCTGGGGCTGGGACTCGGACTGGGGCTGGGGCGGGGCGGGGGCGTGTCCCGATCTTTCCGGTCGTCGGCGCCGGGGTGATGAGCGGAGACTTCGGGTCGCCCGGCGACCCGAAGTCTCCTTCCACTGATCTCACCGGACGACCATCGGGAGGTTTGGCTCGCTCCGCGACCCAAACCCTCGTCTGGTCTCATGCCCCGTGACCAAGGCGGAGTTTGGGACATCGTTATCCCTCCGGGCGAGCGGACGCCCCGGCCGCCGCTCAGCGGCGGATGCCCGCCGCCGCTCACAACCGGACGCCCCTCGCCAGCTCCGCCCGGAGAAGCGCCTTCCCGACCAGCACCGCCGTCGCCGTCGGCTCGTCCACGATCTGGCTCCACGCCATCGGGATGACCTGGATGCCGGCAGCCGCGAGCCGGGTGATCCGGCGGCGGTCGCTGTCGAACCGGGGTCGGTTCCCGTGCCACCGGAAGCCGTCGATCTCGACGGCGACTCCATGTTCCTCCCAGTAGAAGTCGAGCCTGTATCCACCGATCTCGGCGTTCGTTCGGGGCGCAGGAAGATCGCCCTTCCTGACGATGTCGCGGAGGAAGATCTTCTCCGCCTCCGACTCGACCAGCGCGGGGCCGCCGCTCCGCGTCAGGACCGCCCTCAGCGCCGGGATTCCGGGTCGCCGGCGGTAGCGGGCGAGCAGCGCGCCGAGGGCGGGCGGCGTGATCAGGCCTTCGCGCTCCGCCCGGGCGACGGCGCCCTCGAGCTCGGGCATGGAGGCCACCGCGGCGAAGTCGACCAGCGTTCTGCCGATCGACGTGACGGGGATTCCGTCCACCCGGGCCCGCTCGTCGTCGGCCAGCGCCACGGCTCCCCGCGTACGGAGTCCGGTCACCTCACTGCAGCGCCCCACGACAGTGACGTCCACGGGGTCGGACGCGGACGGGGCAGGGCACACGTTCCACAGCCCCGTCGCACTCCGATGGCTGATCAGCGCCTTCGGGCCACACGCCAGGACCGCCGCCATCTCCCTGGCGCGCGGTGGCGTGATCGGGCCCACCACGTACGTCCCGCGGAACAGGCGCGCCCATTGCCGCGACCTGGCGCGGCGGGTGATCGCCCGGGGGTCCAACCCGAGCTCGAGAAGCTGACGTCGCGTCACGACGCCGTGCTGACGCCGGGCCAGCTCCATGGTCCCTCGTTCCACTTCCCGAGCCGCCATCCCGGCCTCCGTACGCGTGGACACGTCTCCCTGCCCGACCCTGCACCTCGCATTGGGGCAGGCCAATGGCGGAACGGGACGGGATCAGCCGCACCGGGGAGTCTCCGTCCCGCCGCGGACTCTACAGGGTGGGGGGCGGAGGATGCGGAGGGCGCGGGGGGACGTAGGTCGGAGAGATCGTGATCGGCCCGGGGGCCTGTCCCGAACCTTCCGGTCATTCGCGCGGGGACAAAAGAGCGGAGACTTTGGGTCGCGTATCGACCCAAAGTCTCCTTCCATCGACCTCGCGGAATGGCGATCGGAAGGTTTGGGTCGCTACGCGACTCAAACCCTCGTCTGGTCCCACTAACCCGCGACGAAAGCGGAGTTCGGGACGCCCCGTCGTCCTCCCGGAGCCTCAACGCGGTCGGGGCCCCACCTGGCGGGTTCTACCCGCCGGCCCCGCGCTTACCCGTCTGAGCCGCGGGGCGGCCGCACGGTCATGGGCGTGAACTTCACCCGCCGGGTCCGCCCCGTCCCGACCGGTCCTCGAGGGGCGGCGCCGGGGTCATCTCGTTGGAGTCCGGCCCGACGCTCTTCATGACCTCCTCGACCACGCGCTCGATCTGGGGGTCCCGTCCCTGGATCAGGAGGTTCGGGTCGTCCCAGACGGGGATGTCGGGGGCGACGCCCTCGCCCTCCCAGAACCAGTGGCCGTCGTTGTCGTAGAGGCGGGCGCCGGGGACGGTGATCCCGCCGCCATCGATGAGCTGGTGTCCGGTGGCCGGACCGACCAGGATGCCCAGCGTCCGTTCGCCGACGATGGGGCCGGCCTCGAGCTCCTGGAACGCCCACGGCAGCCCGTCGCCGCCGGAGCCGGCCCAGCCGTTGATGAGCATGCCCATGGGGCCGGTGTTGGCCTTGATCGGGTACGTGTGGTCGCGGCCGTGGCGCCAGTGGAGGTTGTAGACCACGGGGCGCTGCATGAGCTCGAGGAACCGGTCGGCGAGCTGGCCGCCGCCGTTGAATCGCTCGTCGATGATGAAGCCCTTGCGGTCGAGCTGGCCGTAGTACATGCGGACCAGCTCCCGCTGCCCCTGCGCGGCGGTGTTGGACATGTAGACGTAGCCGAGGGCGCCGTCGGAGAGCTCGTCGACCATCCGGCGGTTGCTCTCGATCCACTCGAGGTAGCGCAGGTTCCGCTCGCCGCCGGTGGTGAGGGTCTCGACCACGATGGTGCGCGCGTCCGCCGGGTCGCCGGTGCGGCTGATCCGGAGCGACACGGTCTCACCGGCGAGCCCCTCGAAGGCGGCGTACGGGTCGCGGGTCGTGTCGAGCGGCTGCCCGTTCACGGCCAGGACATAGTCGCCCTCCCGGATATCGAGGCCGGGGCGGTCGAGGGGCGAGCGGGTCTCGGTGTCCCACGGTGCCGGTCGGACGATCCGGTCGATGCGGTAGCCGGCGTCGTCGAGGGTCCAGTCGATGCCGAGGAACCCGGTCTCGGCGGTCTCCACCGGCTCGGTGTCGCCGCCGAAGGTGTAGGTGTGGCCGGCGCTGAGCTCGGAGGCGAGCTGGGACTGGAGGAAGCTGACGTCCCAGCGGGTGCGGGCGTGGTCGAGGAGCGCGCCGTAGCGGTCGCGGAGCGCGTCCCAGTCTACGCCGTGCATGTTCGGGTCGTAGAACATGTCGCGGTGCCGCCGCCAGGTGTCGTGGAAGATCTGCTCCCACTCCTCGCGGGGGACGAGGTCCATGACGAGCCCGTCGGTGGGGATCGGCTCCTCGACGTTCTGGCCGGCCGCCGGCCGGATGAGCCCGTACCGGCCGCGCTGGCTCACCAGGATCATCTTCCCGTCGGCGCTGGGCACGGCGGCGACCACGGCCTCGGCCACCGTCTGCTCCTCACGGGCCTCGAGGTCGTAGAGGACGAGGTTCGGTGGGCCGTCTTCGGCCCCGGTGTTCGGCGCCCGCAGGTACGCGATCTTCCCATCGAACGGCATGAGACCGCCGAGGTTGCCGGCATCGGGCGGGAGCAGGACCAGCCGCGACTCGAAGTCCTCGAGGTCGATGGTGACGGCGGCAGGCTCGTCGCCGGATGCCGTCCCCTCGCCGGGGGGTCCGCCGCCCCGGGCCGCGTCGCCGGCTGCCCGGGGACCGTCTCCGTTGTCGTCCTCTCCGGACGGGGGCGGGCCGTCGGGCCCCCGCGCGGTCTCATCGCCGGCCGGTACCTCGTCGTTCCTGGGCTCGAGCGGCGAGGGCACGTCGGGGGTGAGGCCGATGGCGGCGAGCCGGGTGCTGTTCGGGTAGATCCAGGTCCCGTCGCCCAGCGAGGAGTAGGCCGCGTCGAGCTGGCGGTCGGTCAGGAAGAAGAGGTAGCGGCCGTCGCGGCTGAAGACCGGGTTCGAATCGCTGTAGTAGCCGCTGGTGACCTGGTGGGCCTCTGCGGCCTCGACGTCGTACAGGATGATGGCGTCGTTCGCGTTGGCCTGGCCCTCGGTGAAGGCGAGCCAGCGGGAGTCGGGCGACCACGCGATGGGATACGACTGCCGGCCCGGGTGGCTCACGTTCCACCGGTAGTTCCCGGCCACCTCCACGTCGCCGCTCTCGATCTCGATCACCCGGATGTCGTTGCGCTCGTCGATGAACGCGAGCTTCTCGCTGTCCGGCGACCAGTAGAGTGTGTAGCCGTACCCCTCGCCGCGATCGGTCAGCTGGCGCTCCGCACCGGTGCGGACGTCGCGGAGCCAGACCTCGTTCTCGCCGGTCCGGTCGCTCCAGAAGGCGACCCGACGCCCGTCGGGCGACCAGGCGGGCGCCCGGTCGAACGCGCCGCTCGACTGCGTCAGGTTCTCGACGTACCCCTCGGAGGCCGGCACGTCGAAGAGCTCGCCCCGGGCCTCGAAGACGACGCGTTTGCCGCCGGGCGATGCGGTCATGTTGCGGATCCGGTCGCTCACGTCCACCTCCCGGGGCATCTCCGCGGCCAGGTCGCTGACCACGTCGATGTCCACGGGCCCGTACTCGCCGGTGGCCAGGGCCATGAGGTAGAGGCGGCCGCCGGCGGCGAAGACGAGCTCGTCGTCGCCCGCGGACATCAGGGAGATGTCGAAGTCGGCGAAGTCGGTGAGCTGCTCCATCTCGCCCGTCGCGGGGTCGTAGCTCCAGACGTTGAGCCGGACCTCGGGGCCGCGGTCGGAGACGACGTAGACCCGGTCGCCGGCCCACGCCGGCTTGCCGTCGGTGCCGACGTAATCGGTCACGCGCTCGAAGCTCTCCGCCTCGAGATCGGCGATGATCACGTCGGAGGAGAGCCCGCCCTCGTAGCGCTTGAACGGGTAGTCCTCGGTGATCTTCGTGATGTAGGCCAGGCGACGGCCATCGGGTGAGAACGAGCCGAGCTCGCCGTAGGGGACCGGGAGCTTCTCCGGGAAGCCGCCGTCCGCGGAGACCAGGAAGAGCTGCGACGGGCCGCGGCCGCTCTGACGGCCCGACGCGAAGAGGACCCGCTCGCCGTCCGGGTGCCAGTCGACCATCCGGTCCGGGAACGACGAGTACGTGACCCGCGTGGGCACGCCCCCGGACGTCGGCATCACGTAGACATCGGGGTTGCCGTCGTAGCTCGCGGTGTAGGCCAGGCGGGACCCGTCCGGCGAGAACTTCGGCCAGGACTCCTCGCCCGGCGAGCGGGTCACCTGGGCGGCCGTGCCGCCGTCCCGGTCCACGAGCCAGATGTCGCCGCCGTAGACGAACGCGATCTGCGTGTCGGAGACGTCGGCGTGGCGGAAGAGTCGGGCGTCGATCTGGGCCGCGGCCGGTGCGGCCGGCATGAGGGTGGCAAGGGCAAAGAGGGCGACCACGAGGGTGCATCGCATGGATCTGCTCCGGAGCGAAGAGAAAAACAGGCCCCCAATATGACGGGTCCGCGGCCCGGGGTCGAGGAGACCGCAGCCCGGAGGCGAAAAGCGAGCATCGGGTGCCGCCGGCGACTCACGGGCCCGTACGCTTCTCCGGGGCCCCGGGTTTCGGGACGGGATCAGTCGCCGCCCTGGTACGCCCGGATCCAGTCCACCTCCAGCTCGAACGGGCCCTCCCGCTCGTCGGCGATCAGGAACCCCACCTGGCGGATGGCGGACGGGTCGAAGGGCGGGGCGTCGGGCGGGCGTCGGCCCCGGAAGGTGGGCTCGAAGTCGGTGAAGGCGCGACGGACCTCGAGCCAGTCGTCGTCGACGGTGTCGAAGGGGGCCTTGTACCAGATCCGGCTCCACCGGCCGCTCATCCGGAACCGGAGCTGATAGCGTCGGCCGTCGCCGCGGACCCGGATCGCAGCGCCCCGGAACGACGAGAGGTCCAGCGGTACGGCGTCAGTCCGGGTCGACGCGAAGCCGCCGTTGTTCTCCAGCGACACGTGGCCGCTGAACCGGAGGGTGCCCCGTTCGGTCCGCTCCACCCGGCTCGTGGAGCGCCCGCCCATGACGCCGTCGTTGACGACCGACCAGCTGCCGGCTTCGAGGTCCGGCCCGGTGAAATCGACGATGTCGCGCAACGCCCGTGCTAGTTCTGGATGCGGAAGGTGGCGACGACGCCGGCGTGGTCGGACGGCCAGAGTCCGCCGGCCGTGCGGTCGGCGGGCTCGTCGCCGACGACCTGGGCGGCGAGGGGCGTCATGGCGCCCTGGTAGAGGATGAGGTCGATCCGCTCGTAGAGGTCCTGGCTCCCGGTCAGGAGGGCGGGATGGCAGCAGGTGAGGCCGTCGCCGGACCCCGCGTCGGCCCATGCGTCGCGGAAGGTTCCGGTCAGGAGGCCGTACGGGGCGTCGCCGGGCCCGGTGTTGAAGTCGCCGACGGCGATGGCGGGTACGGCGCTCCCGAAGCGCCCGATGAGCTCGTCGGCCTGTGCGTTCTGGAAGAAGGTGAGCTGCCCCCCGGCGCTGACCTCGAAGTGCGTGTTGAGGAAGAGGAAGTCGACCTCGTCGACGGTGGCGTCGACCCAGGTGTAGCCGCGTTCGAACCAGACGGTGTCGCCGGAGGCCAGCTCGTAGGGGACGATGGTCTCGTACCCGTCGCTCCCGGCGTTGGCGGTGGCCACGTCGGAGCGGGCGAGGATGACATCGCGATCGGTGAGGCGGATGTCGATGAACTCGGTCTGGCTCACGGCGGCGGGGAGCTCGACATCGGCGTTGGTGACCTGGCTGGCGACGGCGTAGTCGAGGCCTCGTGCAGCGAGCGAGTCCTGGAGCACCGCGAGGAAGTCGAGGAAGACGTCGGTGGCGTTGACGCTGGTGTTGCCGGTGATGTAGTCGCTCGGGTCCTGCGTCCGGTACAGCTCCATCTCCTGCAGCCCCACGAGGTGGGGG
>JBPRGE010000022.1:0-1676 GCA_051418035.1 Candidatus Longimicrobiales bacterium M2_2A_002 | reverse complement strand
TGGCCGCGATTCAACGGACGGGGCCGGGGACGGCGGCACTGGTGGTCGGCTCTGCAGCCGCATCGGAGGTCGTGCGGCGGCGGTCGCGGCCATGGGTGAATCTGGGCCTCCTCTTGGCCACGCTGATCACCACTACCTGGGCCGGTGCCCTACACGTCGGGACGGACATCCTCGCCCAACCCGGACAATGGTCGGACGGTCTCCCGTACGCACTGGCACTGCTGTTGATTCTTGGCGTCCATGAGATGGGTCACTATCTCGTGGCACGCGCGCGCCGGGTCCGCGTCAGCCTCCCGTACTTCATTCCGGTCCCCTTCTTTCTCGGCACGTTCGGAGCATTCATCCGGATGGAGGGCGAGGTCAGCGACAGGAACGCCTTCTTCGACATCGGCGTGGCCGGTCCCCTGGCCGGACTGGTCGTGGCCGTGGCGGCCGTATTGATCGGAGTCGCGGCGGGCCCGGCAGGCGGGGTGGGTGGCCACGGCATGATCCCGGACTCGTCGCTCCTGTTCGGGGCGCTCTACCGCCTGGGCGGTGGCGCAGTTCCGGGAGCACCCGTGACCCTGGGACCCATCGCATTCGCCGGGTGGCTCGGGCTCCTGGTGACCGCGCTGAACCTCATCCCCGTCGGCCAGCTGGATGGCGGGCACGTGGCGTACGCGCTCCTCGGCCGGGCGCGGAGCCGTGTGGTCGGTAGAATCGCTATCGGCATCATGCTGATCATCGGCATCTTCTATTCGTACCACTGGCTCATGTGGGGACTGTTCGTATGGGTCCTGGCGGGCACCGAACATGCGCCGTCGCGCAACGAGCTCACTCCGTTGACGCGCGGTCGTACCGTGCTCGCCTGCGGCACCCTGCTGCTCTTCCTCTCGATCATCGTTCCTTGGCCGGCATGAGGTTCGACACGGTCGGCATGAACTGCTCTTAATACCGGTTTCACGGGATTTTCAGGGAGTCCGCACTACACTGAGGCGCTCACATTGGCAAGCGCAACCGACGAAGACCCATGACAACCAGACCAGCAGTGCCCGGCCTGGGCCCCGTGTCCAGGCGGAATTTCTTGCGGTATGCGGGTGCGACAGGCGCTGTCGCGAGCCTCGAGCGCCTCGCCCCCGAGTACGCGGGGCCGTACCAGGCCACCGGAGCGTCCCGCCCGCTCCAGGTCCTGGACGGCCGGGACGGTCCCATCGAGATCGAGATCGCCGAGACCACCATCGACATCGGTGGACGGAGCGGACGCGCGATCACCATGAACGGGACCGTGCCCGGGCCGCTGATCCGGTTCCGGGATGGCGGCGAGGCGGTGATGCACGTGACCAACCGATTGGAGGAGGACACCTCCATCCACTGGCACGGGATCATCCTGCCCAACGCCATGGACGGCGTACCGGAGGTCAACTTCCCGGGCATCCGTCCGGGAGAGACGTTCACGTACCGCTACCCGGTGCGGCAGGCGGGAACGTACTGGTACCACAGCCATTCGGGTCTCCAGGAGCAGCTCGGCCACTACGGCCCGATGGTGATCGACCCGGCGAAGCCGGAACCCTACGAGTACGACCGGGACTACGTCGTCGTGCTGTCGGACTGGACGTTCGAGAACCCGTACCGCGTGCTGGCCAAGCTCAAGAAGAGCCCGGACTACTACAACTTCCAGAAGCGGACGGTGTGGGACT
>JBPRGE010000021.1:0-4456 GCA_051418035.1 Candidatus Longimicrobiales bacterium M2_2A_002 | reverse complement strand
CTGGCGCGTCGGGCTGCCGAGATCAACACGACGGCTGCCAGGAAGGCCGCCAGGGCCAGGAACACCACGTGCTTGGTGATGGAGAGGTCCAGCGACAGCGGGCCCAGCTGCACCGGATCGAACTGCGGCAGGTGCAGCGTCGCGCCGAAGGGGAGCTCGATCTCGGACGCGTCCGCCAGCTCACGCAGGATCGTGGACCGGATGTCGAAACCCGGGGTGTCCCGGCCGGTTTCCTGCATGAACGTCTCCTGAAGGGGTCCGAAAACGACATACGATGAAACGCCGGGCATGAAGAGGACGTGAAATGAAGGTGAAGACGCTCCGTTCACCTTCACCCGACGGATGAATCAGTCTTCACGGCAGATTCAGTCCAGTTTCACAGGGCGCTGGTGATATTTGGAGGACCGATACGACTGAACATCCGGGATCCGGGAGGTATTAGATGCAGGTTCGGGATGAGGTGTGCGGGATGAGGATCGAGGATTCGGCGGCCGTGGCAGCCGTGGTGCTGGGGGGCAAGTCGTACCACTTCTGCTCCGAGCGGTGCCGCCGGAAGTTCGTTGAGCACCCGGAGTGGTATGTGAACGTGGAGGCCGACCCCGGATCGCCGCAAGACGGCGATGATCGGAGCGCCGGGGGGGAACCGACAGCGTAATCTGCATGGCGTCTATGCTCAGGGGGTGATCCGATGAAACGGCGCAGTCAGCAGAAGCGGGAGGCCGGGGGCAGCCGCCTAACGGGCCGCACGGAAGGCCGGACTCCGGCCCCGGAGAGGGTTACACCGGCCACACCGTTTCCCTCCCCGGAAGCGGGCGCCGGTCCGGCGCTGGCCCGCACGCGCGGGATCCTGGTGGACCTCTTCGGACCGGTCGAAACCCGGCGGTTCGCGGTCCGTTTCTGGACCGGCGCGGAGGACCGGCCGCCGGAGGATCCGGAGTTCGTCCTGGTCCTCAACCACGCCGGAGCGCTTCGCAAGGCCCTGTTCCCGCCCACCCAGGCGGCCATGGGGGCGGCGTACGCGCGCGGTCATATCGACATCGAGGGGGACATCGAGAAGGCCGCGATCCTGGCCGGCCTCGTCGGCGAGCGGCTCCGCAGCCCCGCCTTCCTCGTCTCGCTTCTGGCCCGCGCCGCCCGGCTCCCGAGGACGCCGGACCACGGGAGCATCGGCCCGTTCTCGTCGGGCACGCCGAAGGGGTCGAGACACTCCCGCGCACGTGATGCTCAGGCCGTGCGCGGCCACTACGACGTCGGCAACGACTTCTACCGGCTCTTCCTCGACCGTCGCATGGTGTATTCGTGCGGCTATTTCGCCGACGGCCACGGCACGGACGACCTCGACCGCGCGCAGGAGGCCAAGCTCGAACACGTCTGCCGCAAGCTCCGGCTCCAGCCCGGCGAGACACTGCTCGACATCGGCTGCGGATGGGGCGCGTTGATCCTGCATGCCGCCGAGCGTTACGGCGTCGAGGCCCTCGGCATCACGTTGAGCGAGCGCCAGGCCGAGCTCGCCCGTGAGCGGATCTCGGCCGCCGGACTCTCCGACCACTGCAAGGTGGAGGTTCGCGACTACCGCGACCTGCCGGACGACGCCGTCTTCGACAAGATCTCCAGCATCGGCATGGTCGAGCACGTGGGGCGCCGGCGCATGCAGACGTACTTCCAGGCGGCCGAGCGCCATCTGAAGCCTGGCGGCCTCTTCCTCAACCACGGGATCGTCTCGCTGGACGGGCCCCCTCGCCCGCTGGGTCGCCTGAAGATCCTGGCTCTGCGCCCCTTCGTCTCGTTCATCCAGCGCTACGTCTTCCCCGACTCGGAGTTGGTGAGCGTCGCGGAGGTGACCGCACCGGGCGAGCGCGTGGGCCTAGAAGTGCGCGATGTCGAGAGCCTGCGTGAGCACTACGCCCGGACGCTCCGGCACTGGGTCCGACGCCTGGAGGATCACGAAGACGAGGCCCGCAGGCTGGTGGGAGACGCCACCTACCGGGTGTGGCGCGTCTACATGGCCGGCTGCACGCACTTCTTCTTGTCGGGAGCGATGGGGGTGGTCCAGACGCTCTGGGGCAAGCCCGCCGAGGACGGCTCCGTCCCCCTTCCGGCTACGCGGGCCGATCTCTACGCGGGCTGATGCCCTCGGTCTTCCACCGTCACCGGCAACATCCGACGATCGGTCTCTGAGGTTGCCGGGCTCACGCGGGTGAATGCGCCGGGCACGCTACGGAACCCCATTACTCCGCTCGCGGGGCAACGGAGGTTGCCGGCCTCGGAGCTCGGATCCAGAGACGTAACTCTTCGACGCGACGTGGGGGTGTCCCTTGACACCTCCTCGTGCCACGTGCATTATTATACTACGTAGTTATCAAAAAGTGATATGGACGTATTATAATGCGACCGAAGAACCTCTCTCCAGTCCAGGTGCGCGAAGCCGTACACCTAGTGCTCCTCGCGGAGCTCGCGAAGGCAAGTGGTGGGAAAGGTGTCACCGTCAAGGGCGGGGTGAATCTGCGGCTATTCTTCCAGAGCGCTCGCTACTCGGAGGATATTGATCTGGACGGAGACCGGGCCGACTCACGCCAGATTCGAGAGGTGATTACAGAGGCCATTTCCGAGCACGGGTTGGCTCGAGAGCTTCGAAGGATCGGGATTTCTGAGCTCGACCCGGGCGAGGGCGTCAATAAGGACTCGCCGACGACGTTGCGCTACAAGTTCGGTGTCGTAGTGAGCAGCGTCACATACCCTACGAAGATCGAGGTTTCATTCCGGGACCGGTATGCGGGGGACGACGCAATCGCGGAGGTCCCGGATGAGGACGTGACCGAACCCTATGGCCTCGCCCCAGTGCGGGTGCAGCATTACGTCCGGGAGGCCGCGATACGGCAGAAGATCGAGGCCCTCGGCGGTCGGAGCCATGTCCAAGCCCGCGACGTGTTTGACCTGGCCGTGTTGATACCGGACTCTCCTCACCTTGATCTGCTGGACTTCCTGGCGGGCGGTCTGGATCCGGCCCTCGTCGAGCTGGCCAAGGCGAGATCCCTTGAGATCAGTTTCGAGGCCTACAAAGGACAGGTGCTCGAATTCGTCGACGAAGCGGCGCTCTCTCGATACGGATCGGCAGATGTCTGGGATGAGATATGTTTACGGGTGAACGGGCTGATCGAGCAGGTCAGAGAGCGGCAGGAGGAACAATGAGACGAGCCACCAGGGCGGTATGGAACGA
Source organism: Candidatus Longimicrobiales bacterium M2_2A_002 (assembly GCA_051418035.1). Taxonomy (GTDB): domain Bacteria; phylum Gemmatimonadota; class Gemmatimonadetes; order Longimicrobiales; family RSA9; genus JAWVYT01. The sequence continues at coordinate 1,239 of JBPRGE010000021.1, read as the reverse complement.
GCTGTTGCCCTACTCGCCGGTTTTCACGACCGGCGAGGTCGTGGACGTCACCGGAATGGCCCCCTCCAATGTGTCGCGCGACCTGGCGAAACTCGAGACAGACGGCATGGTCACGCGAATCAAACGGGGGCTGTGGGCGGTGACCCGTCACCCGGACTTCTCGCCGTTCGCGCTCGTTCCGTACCTGTTCGCAGATGGCCAGAAGGGATATGTGTCCCTTCTTACCGCGTTGAACTTGCACGGCATGATCGAACAGATCCCGCGGTCGATACAGATTGCTTCGACGACGCAGCGACCGCGCCTGAAGACCCCGGTGGCCACCTTTGAATTCCACCAGGTCCAGAAGGAACTGTTCGGGGGATTTGAGCCCTACAGTCGCGCGGCGGATTTCGACGTAGCCGTCCCGGAAAAGGCGCTATTCGATGTGATCTATCTCTCGGTTCGTAAGGGACGCCGCTACGCCTATCTTCCTGAGGTCGTTCTGCCAAGTGAATTTTCACGGGCGAGAATCGAACAATGGATCTCCAGGGTCACCCATCCTCCTCTGCGCGTCGCCGTGGTTGACCGCCTCGAGTCAATACTCGAGACCGCTGACGCTCGGTCCGTCCCCTGACCACGGGCCGGAATGTGGCTGCTGGCGAGCGTCGCGGAGGTGACCGCACCGAGCGAGCGCGTGGGCCTCGGGTCACGGTATCCCATTCTGCTCGCCAGGGGGATCCCGACCAGCGCGAGCGCAACCCCCGCCGCCTGGCCTCCCGAGACGGTTTCGCCGAACACCGCCCAAGCCAGGGCGAGCCCCGCCACCGGGACCAGGAACATCAGCGCGGCCAGGCGGCTCACCGGCTCCCGCTGCACGAGCCAGTACCAGACCCCGAGGGCCAGTGCGGTGCCGGGGAGGGCGAGGAAGGTGAGGGCGCCCACGAGCGCCGGGGTCCACGCGGTGGCGTCGTTCTCGAACAGCGCCGAAGCGAGCAGAAGGGGCAGGCCGCCGAGGATGAGCTGCCACGCCGCTACCGACAGCAGCGCCTCGCCCGCGTCCAGGCGCTTGAGCACCACGGTGCCGGCCGCGGCCCCCACCGCTACGCCGAGGGGAAGGATGACGGCCAGGAAGCCGGTGCCCCCGCCCGTGGACATCGCCGGCCACGCGATGAGGGCCACGCCCGCAACGCCCAGGAGCAGAGCTCCGACGGAGCGCACCGTCATTCGCTCACGGAGAACCACATACGCAAGGACCACGAG
>JBPRGE010000020.1:0-18064 GCA_051418035.1 Candidatus Longimicrobiales bacterium M2_2A_002 | reverse complement strand
TCGATCGCCAGCGCCGTCTCCAGCGCCGCCGGCACGTCCGTCAGCTCCACGGTCACCTCGGCCCGGGCCGGGACATCGTATTCCGCCCGGATCGAGCGCACGTTGGTGATCAGCTCCTGGAGCGCCGCCATCTCTCGCTCCGCCGCATCGTCCTCCCGGTCGGGGCCCGGTGTGGGCCACGCCGCGATCATCAGCGACTCGGGCCGCGCCTCCGCGTCCGACCCCTCCGGCCACGGCAGCCGGCGCCATAGCGCCTCGGTGATGAACGGCATGATCGGGTGCAGGAGGCGGAACACCCCGTCGAGGGTGGCCACGAGCGTCGCCTTCGCCGCCTCCCGGCTCGCGGTGCCCGCATCCCCCTGCATCCGGCCCTTGATCAACTCCAGGTACCAGTCGGCCACTTCGCCCCAGAAGAAGGCGTGCATCGTCTCCGCCGCCTCGTGCACACGGTACGACTCCAGCGCGGCATCCACCTTCCGGGTGGTCCTCGAGAGCCGCGACAGGATCCACCGGTCGGCCAGCTCCAGGTGGTCGGCCACCTCCCCGGGCGTCTTCACCGGCTCCTCGCCCAGGTTCATCAGCGCGAACCGGCCGGCGTTCCACAGCTTGTTGGCGAAGTTGCGGCCCGGGGCGAACGCCTCCTCCAGGTTCTCGTTGTTCAGCTGGATGTCCGTGCCCACCGCCGCGCCGGCCACCACGGTGTAGCGGAGCGCGTCGGCGCCGAACCGGTCCACCACCTCGAGCGGGTCGATCCCGTTGCCCAGGCTCTTCGACATCTTCCGGTTGTGATGATCGCGCACCGTGGCGTGCAGGAGGATGTCGGTGAACGGCTCCTCGCCCATGAACTCGTACCCGGCCATGATCATCCGGGCGACCCAGAAGAAGAGGATCTCCGGCGCCGTGGACAGCGTGTCGGTCGGGTAGAACGCCTTCAGATCCTCGGTCTCCTCCGGCCAGCCCATGGTGCTGAACGGCCAGAGCCAGGAGCTGAACCACGTGTCGAGCACGTCCGGGTCCTGCTCCAGGTCGGTACCACCGCAGGCCGGGCACTCCGTGGGGTCCTCCCGGGCCACGATGGTCTCCCGACAGTCCTCGTTGCCGCAGTACCAGACGGGGATCCGGTGGCCCCACCAGAGCTGCCGGCTGATGCACCAGTCCCGGATGTTCTCGAGCCAGTTCTCGTAGACCGTCTGCCAGTGCTCGGGCGTGAACGACAGCGTCCCATCCCGGCTCGCGGCGAGCGCCGGCTCGGCCAGCGGCTCCATCTTCACGAACCACTGCTCGCTCAATCGCGGCTCCACCACCGTATCGCACCGGTAGCACCGGGGCACCGAGTGCTCGTAGTCCTCCACGTCCTCGAGGAGCCCCCGGGCCTCGAACGCGTCCACGACGGCCTGCCGGGCTTCGAACCGACCCATACCCTGGAACGCCACCGGCGCCTGGTCGCTGATGATGCCCGTATCCGTCAGGATGTCGATGCTGGGGAGCCCGTGCCGCTGCCCGATCTCGAAGTCGTTCGGGTCGTGGGCCGGCGTCACCTTCACCGCGCCCGTCCCGAACTCGGGGTCCACCCAGTCGTCCTGGATCACCGGGATCGTACGGTCGGTGAGCGGGAGGTCCACGGTGAGCCCGACCAGCGACGCGAACCGGTCGTCGTCCGGGTGGACCGCCACCGCCGTGTCGCCGAGCATGGTCTCCGGCCTGGTGGTGGCCACTACCAGGTACGGGCGCCCGTCCGGGAGCCGCGGCAGGTCCGCACCGTCCGCGGCGGTCACCGGGTAGCGGAGGTGCCAGAGCTTGCCGTGCGTCTCCTCCGGCTCGGCCTCCTCGTTGGACAGCGCCGTCAGGCAACGGGGGCACCAGTTGATGATGTAGAGGCCCCGGTAGATCAGCTCCTTCTCGTACAGCCGGACGAAGACCTCGCGCACCGCCTGCGACAGATCCTCGTCGAGGGTGAAGTGCTCGCGGGAGAGGTCGAACGAGCACCCGGTCGCCTCCAGCTGCTCCATGATCCGGGGGCGCGTCTCATCCACCCACTCCCAGACCCGCTCCTCGAACGCCTCACGCCCGAGATCCTGTCGGGTCAGCCCCTCCTCCGCCAGCTGCCGCTCCACCACGTTCTGCGTGGCGATCCCGGCGTGGTCGGTCCCCGGGATCCACAGCGCCTCCCGGCCCTGCATCCGGCGCCACCGGATCAGCAGGTCCTGGAGCGTGTTGTTGAGCCCGTGGCCCATGTGCAGGACCGAGGTCACGTTTGGCGGCGGGATCACGATCACGTACGGGTCGCGACCATCCTTCAGCACGGCGTCGGCCGACGCGCTGAAGTAGCCCTGCTCCAGCCATTCCTCGTAGAGCGGCTTCTCGATCGCCGCCGGGTCGTATGTCTTCGAGAGCGGTTCAGTCATAGCTGCCTAGCTTAAACGGATAGCGGCCCGACCGCCACCGGCCGAGCCGCCGAACGCGTGTCTGCCGCCGGGGCTACGCCTCGGGCTCGTCCGGGTCGGTGGGCCCCAGGTCCTGCTCCAGGTTCGACACATCCAGCTCCCGGTCGACCAGCTTCTGGCGGTCACTCGGTCGGTCGGGATCGGTGTCGGGCGACTGCCGCCTCGTCCCCATCCCGACGCCCATCCCCGTGTGACGGATCGGCCGGTCCCGGTTCCGTGCGCGGCTCTCCTCGACCCGGCGCTCCTCGTCCTCGAGCACCAGCCGATTCACCACCGTGTGCACGCCCGGCGTGTTGTGGGCCATGGCCACCGCCCGCTGCCGCTGGTCGCGGTCGGCCACCACGCCGGTGACCTCGATCACGCCTTCGCTGATCCGGGTTACGCCCAGCCCGCGGGCGGCCAGCGCGATGTCGTTGTCGTAGGCCCGCGCGACGCGCAGCGCGGCATCGGTCTCGCCGCCCACGGCCGCGGGCTCGCCGCCCCGGTGCCGGGTCCAGAGCCAGATCCCCACCGCCGCGCCGGCGGCCAGCCCGACCAGCGCCCACAGTCTGCGGTCCTCGTTCCCGCTCATGGTCGTCCTCCGGTGGATGTGCGTCAGGCGAGCGTACGCCGGTTGCAAGTCGTGCACCACGACGCCGGTTTCAGCCGTCGCCGTTCTCCTCCTTCTCTGCCTCCATCCGCTCCGTGCGCTCCCGGTCGCGCCGCTCCCGGATCGCCTTCACCCGCTCCTCGAAGCTCTCCAGGATCCGGGCCCGCTCGAGGTCGCGGTCGAGCCCGTACCACCGCTGCTGCTCCAGGTCGTCCTCGATGCTCACCGGGATCCAGATCGGGAGCGGGAGCGTGACCTTCCCCAGGTGGATCTTCCCCGGACTGATGCCCCACCGCCCCCCGCTGTCGTCCTCCACCGTCCAGTCCCGGGCCCGGACGGCCGCTTCCGCCTCCGCCAGCGCCGAGTCGCTCATCATCTCGATGGCGGCGCCGATCCGGGCCTCCACGTCTTCGATGGACAGCTCGAGCGGCAGCAGCACCATCCGCTCCCACAGCCGCGGGTCCACCACCCGCGGGGCCAGCCGGTCGGCGGCCGAGACGGAGTCCGCGGGCGACGTGCCCGGCTCCGCTCGGGCCACGACCGGCGGCGCGGTGTCTGCTTCACGCTCGGGCTCGTCCGGAACCTCCGGCTCGGGGGGGCGCTCGGGTTCCGATGGCGTCACCAGCTCGATGGCGCGCATCCCGCGGGCGGGTTCCGCCACCACCACCCCGGTCGGCCTCGCCGGCACGGGGTCCGGCTCCAGCCAGCCACCGGCCAGGCCCAGTGCGACCACGTGGATGGCGGCCGAGATGGCGAGGCCCACCCACAGAACGCGCCGCTCCCGGGCCCGGCGTTCGGGCAGGGAGCGGCGATCGAGTCCTGGACGGGGGCGGTTCGGCCGGTCGGTCATCCCGTGCTGATAACCCGGGCGCAGGGCTCCGTTCCGCCGGCCGCGCCCGTTCAACGCCGGGGAAACGTCTCCTGGGGATCCGATGCGCCGGAGTGTGGCCCGCGTTGCCCGTCAGTGGCCCAGCGCCTGCCGGACGGCGTCGGCGAGGTCGGCGGGCGTGAACGGCTTGGCCAGGAAAGCTTCCTGCTCCCGGTCCAGTCCCCGGGACTCGAGCTCGTCGGCGTCGTACCCGGACATGAACAGGCTCCGGATCGCCGGCCGCCGGAGCCGGAGCCGCTGGATCAGCTCCGGGCCGCTCATCTCGGGCATGATCACGTCGGTGACCACCAGGTTCGGCCGGGCGTCCTCCTCCTCGATCAGGCGACGTGCCTCCTCCCCCGACCTCGCGACCAGGACCTCGTAGCCCTCCCGGTCGAGCACCCGCCGGGCCAGCGACAGCACGGCCGGCTCGTCCTCCACCACCAGGACCCGCGCCTGCTCCGACGCGGCCTCGGGCTCCTCCAGGTCGAGCGCGGCCTGGTCGCCGGTCTCGGCCCTGGGCAGGAAGACGGCGACCCGGGTGCCCGTGCCCGGCTCGGAGTCCACGGTGACGGCGCCGCCCACCTGTTTCGCGGCACCGTACACCATGCTCAGCCCGAGCCCGCTCCCCTGCCCGACCTCCTTCGTGGTGAAGAACGGGTCGAAGATCCGCTCCTGCACGTCCGGTGCGATCCCGGTACCCGTGTCCGCCACCACCAGGCGCATGTACTCGCCCGGCGCCAGGTCGGCATCGAGCTCCGCCGCGCGGGTGGAATCGAGCCCGACCCGCTGGCTGGAGACGGTGACCGTCCCGCCCTCCGGCATCGCGTCCCGGGCATTCAGGACCAGGTTCAGGATGGCCTGCTCCGTCAGGTTCGGGTCCGCCTCCACCCGCCATGGCCGGTCCGTCAGGTCCAGCTCCAGCCGGATGCCCCCACCCAGCAGGCGGGTGATCATCGACACCATCCCCCGCACCGACCCGTTCAGGTCCAGCGCCTCGATCCGCGCGGTCCGTCGACGACTGAAGGCCAGCAGCTTGTCGGTCAGCCCGCGGGCCCGTCGGGTCGCCTCCTCGATCTCCTTCAGGTCGGCCGTGACCTGCGGATCATCCGCCCGGTCGCCGGCCAGCGTGGCATAGCCGCCAATGGTGGTGAGGAGGTTGTTGAAGTCGTGGGCGATCCCGCCGGCCAGCCGGCCGACCGCTTCCATCTTCTGCGCCCGACGAAGCTCGTTCTCGAGCTGCTTCCGCTCCGTCAGGTCCGCCGAGACCCCGATGACCGCCACCAGCTCGCCCTCCTCCACCACCGGCACGTTCGTCACCAGCGCCGGGAACTCGGTCCCGTTCTTCCCCCGGACGACGTACTCACCGGTCCACCGCTCGCCCCGCCGCAGCGCTTCCATGATCTCCGACGCAGAATCCCGCGCCGGCTCCGGGACCGTCAGCTCCTCCACCGACCGGCCCAGCGCCTCCGAACGGCTCCAGCCGTAGAGCTCCTCCGCCGCCGGGTTCCAGTAGATGACCGATCCCTCCGGGTCCGTCGCGATCACCGCCTGACCGACCTGGTCCAGGAGTCGGGCCCGGAACCGGGCCCGCTCCGCCTCCTCGACCCGGTCCGTGATGTCCAGCGCCACACCCGCCGCACCCACCACCTCCCCGGCCTCCCGGATCGGACGGACGTGGGCCGTGAAGTGGCGACCCGCCGCCTCCACCATTGTCTCCACCACCTCGCCGGCCAGCGCCTGCCGCACGAGGTCGAGCCCGGCCGGGTCGGCCGCGTACACGTCGTAGATGCTCTCGCCGACCACCTCGCCCGGCTCCAGGTCCATGGCCGCCAGGCCGCGCCCCTCGGACAGCTGGAACGTCCCCTCCGCATCGACCATCCACAGGACGATCGGCGCGTGACTCACGACCTGCCGAAGGAGCTGCTGCGTGCGGCCCAGGTCCGCCTGCGCCCGGCGCAGCGCCGTGACGTCCCGGAGGGTTACGAGGACGCCATCGATCGGCGGCCGGTCCACCAGGTTCTTCGCGATCCCCTCGACCACCCGGACACTGCCGTCCCGATGCCGGAACCGGACCTCCCGGCGGACCACCCTGTCCGGCTCCTCAAGGAGCTCGGCGAGCGCCTCCCGCGCCACCGGCCGGTCCTCCGGATGGATCAGCTCGAACAGCGGGACCCCCGCCACCTCCTCCGGGTCGTACCCGACGAGCCGCCGCAGCGCCGGCGAGCTGTACTTCGGCCGCCCCTCCGGATCCACGACGGTAACCAGATCCTGGGAATGCTCGAGAATCGCCCGATGGAAGCGGGCGTCCTGCGGGCCGGTGTCCGATGCATGGGGACGGCCGGGCATGAGATTCTCTACATCCTCGAGGGTTCGGGAAGCGTCGAACGATCGCCCGCTACACTGTAGAAGTCGGCCGCTCGGGGCCCGGCCTTTAGACCACAGCGCGTCTAGATGACCCGACCCAGGCGCTCCGCCGCCGCCTGCAGCCGGCTCTCGTCCGAGGTCAGGGCGACCCGGAAGAATCCCTCACCGCCGGCGCCCAGCGCCGCGCCCGGCATGATCACGACGCCCTCCTGCTCCAGCGCCCGCAGCGCGAAGGTCTCGGAGGGCTCTCCGCCGGGCACGGGGATCCACAGGTACATGGTGGCCCGGGGCGTCTCGACATCGAAGCCGGCGGCGCGGAGCGCGTCGACTGCCGCGTCCCGGCGCCGGCGGAACGTCGCCACGTTGCCGGGGACCCACGTGTCGTGGGCGTCGATGGCGGCCCGTGCGCCCTCCTGGACGGCCATGAAGTGCCCCGTATCGACGAAGGTCTTCACCCGGTTCAGCGCCGCGATGATGCCTGCATTGCCCACCGCCCACCCCACGCGCCAGCCGGTCATGTTGTACGTCTTGGAGAAGGAGTGGAACTCGATGGCCACGTCCCGGGCGCCATCGATCTCCAGGATGCTGGGCGGCGAGTACCCGTCGAACGCGATCTCGCTGTACGCGTTGTCGTAGCAGAGCACGGCGTCGTGCTCCCGACACCAGCCCACGGCCTCGGCCAGGTACCCGGCGGGCGCCGTGGCCGCCGTCGGATTGTTCGGGTAGTTCAGGTAGACGATCCGGGTTCGCGCGGCCACCCCGTCCGGGATCGAATCGAACGGCACCAGGAACCCGTTCCCGGGGCGGAGCGGGACGAGGAACGGCTCGCCGCCGGCCAGGAGCGTTCCGCCACGGTAGGGCTGGTAGCCCGGATCGGGGACCACGGTCGCGTCGCCGGGGCCCACGTAGCCGAAAGCCAGGTGCGCGATCCCCTCCTTCGAGCCGAGGAGCGGCAGCAGCTCCTCCATGGGGTCCACGTCGACGCCGAAGCGGGTCGACATCCACTCCGCCAGCCGTTCCCTCAGGCCGACGTGCCCGAGCTGGAAGCCGTACTTCCCCATGGCCGGCTCGGCGGCGGCGGCCGTGAGCGCCTCCACCGCTGCGGCCGGCGGTGCCAGGTCGGCGTCGCCGGCGCCCAGGTCGATGACATCCACGCCGCGGGCCCGGAGCTCACGACGGATGCGGGGGACCTCGGCGAGGGGGTAGGCCGGGAAGTCGTCGAATCGGCGGTGTACGATGGGCATGGGCTGGTGCTCGGGTCCGGGCTCGGGACGGGTCCACCGCCCCGTCCGCTCCCGGCCGGGGCGTGCGTGCGGAAATCGAACCATTGCGGATCCCCGCGGCAAGTCGGAGATTTCTCTGGTGTGGCCCCCTGTCCGCCCCGCCCTCCGGCGCGCCGCGTACCGGTCTCATCCGACACGGGACGGCACCATGGCTCGACGCGGACTCTGGACCCCGGCGGCACTCCTCACGACGCTTCTGCTCCCCATCCCGGCATGCGACGGGGCGCCCCCCGAGCCGGTGGTGACCCGGGACTCGGCGGGCGTGACCATCACGTTCTCCAACACCGCGGCCTGGGGCGCGATCGGGCCGCGACTGGCCGCCGAGCCCGAGCTGATCGTCGGTGGGCTGGCCGGCCAGCGACCCTACGACTTCACGACCGTGGGGGACGCCCGGCTCCTGGCGGACGGCCGGCTTCTCGTCACACACTGCAGCAATCCGCCGGAGCTGCGCCTGTACGACCGGTACGGCGGGTTCATCCGCAACCTGGCGGGCCCCGGTCAGGGCCCGGGCCAGTGCAATTTCATCCTGCACAGCTGGCTGGCGGGCGATACCGTCCTCCTCTACGACCCGTCGCTGGCGCGCGTGACATACCTGCCGCTGGAGGGCGGGATACCGCGCGTCGTGGACTTCGACGCCGCCGGGCTCGGCGACGTGGCGACGGGCGCCCCGGTCTGGATCGCGCGCCTCGACGACGGCTCGCTGCTCGGGCGGCCCAACGACCCCGACCCGACGGTCGACGGCCGCGCCCGGGTCCGGTTCCCGTACGTCCGGCTGGACCCGTCCACGATGACGCTCGACACCATCGCGGTGGTAAAGGGCACCGAGCACGTCGTGGAGGGACTGGGTACGCCGGACGAGGACGTCCGCGCCGTCCTCTTCAGCCCGTTCACCCACGCGCGGGCCCACGGCCCGAACGTCTACCTCGCCGACAGCGAGGACTTCTGGATCGAGGAGGTCGGCCCCGATGGCACGCTGCTGCGCCGCTTCGGCCGCGCCTGGGAGCCGGTGGTCATCAGCCGAGGCTTCCGCAGCAGCTACCGGGACCGGCGCGTGGAGGCCGCGCCGGCGAGCCGCAGGACGGCCGTGCGCCGGGAGATGGCACGGGCCGTCTTCGCCGATCGCTTCCCCGCCCACGACGGCGAGATGATCGTCGACCCCGACGACAACCTCTGGGTCGGCCACGTCCTGACGCCGGGGGACCGGGAGCGGCGCTGGTCGGTCTTCGGCCCCGACGGGCGCTGGCTGGGCGTCGTCACCGCGCCCACCGCGCTCAGGATCACGGACGTGGGCAGCGACCGCGTGGTCGGCGTCTGGCGCGACAGCGACGGCACCCAGACGATCCGGCGGTTCGAGCTGATCGAGCCGTAGCCGCAGCCCGGGCTGCTCGTTCCGCAGCACTTCATCGCCCATATTCCCCGCTGCCGAACCGTATGCCGCCCACGAGGACGTGCCATGGACACCCTGCCGTTCGCAGCCGGCACCAGCGAGATGAGCGACACCGCCTACCGGGAGACCCGGTACGAGGGGCTGATCCGCCTGGAGGCCGATGCGCTCGTGCTGGAGTACCGGGAGTCGGTGACGGACGTCGGCGGCATGACGGGGCTGGGCTACGCCGAGTCGCAGTCGGGGGTCACCGAGGTCCGGATCCCCCTGGACGCTGTTCGGTCGGTGGAGCGGCGCAGACGCTGGCTCCTCCTGCCCGTCCTGGACATCGAGCTGGCCCGCCTGGGCCCGGCCGAGCACGTCCCGTGGGCGAAGGGCACCCGGATCCGCCTCCGGATCCCGTTCGGCGAGCGGTATCGGGCCGCCGAGTTGGCCACCGACATCCGGCTGCTGCAGGCCGATACCCGGCTCCGGGAGCTCGGCGAGGGCGACCTGGCGGGATAGCGGCGGAGCCGCTACGTCCCGGCGTCCTCCACCCGGTTCCGGACGGCGGAGACGGGCACCCCGTCCGCCCGAACCTCCACCACGACCTCGCACCCCGCGGTCAGTGGCCCCACGCCCTCGGGCGTGCCGGTGGCGATGAGGTCACCGGGCTCCAGCGTCATGATGCGGCTGATGTAGGCCACCAGGAACGGGATAGGAAACGCCATGTCCCCGGCCCGGCCCTGCTGTCGGAGCTGGCCGTCCACCGAACACGTCACCTCCAGGGCGTCCCAGTCCACGCCCTCGGCCGCGGCGACCGGCCCCACGGGGCAGAACGTGTCGAACCCCTTGGCCCGGCTCCACTGGCTGTCCTTCTGCTGCAGATCCCGGGCGGTCACGTCGTTCAGCGCCACCAGCCCCACCACGTGGTCCAGCGCATCCGCCTCGGCCACGTGCCGGCACCGGGCGCCGATGACGACGGCGATCTCGCCCTCGTGCTCGACCCGGCTCGATTCCGGTGGCCGCACGATCGTTTCGCCATCGCCGATCAGTGCGGACGGCGGCTTCAGGAAGAGCAGGGGCTCGTCCGGCACCGTGTTGCCCAGCTCCTCGGCGTGCTTCACGTAGTTGCGCCCGACGCACACGATCTTGCCGGGTCGGGGCACGTCTTCATCGATCATTCAGCACCTCACTCTTCTCCCTCCGGCTCCCGGTCCCGCATGGCCAGCGTGCCCGTCCCGTCCCAGATCGGGGCCGGCGGCGACGAGGCCGACTCCGACGACGATGGCCCCGGCCGGTCCGCCCGCTCCCTCCGACCGGTGTCGTACCCTCCGTCCGGAGTCTCCAGCGGCTCGCCCGCGTAGAATGCACCCACCTCCTGCTTCAGCCGGCTCCACGCTCCGGTCCGGACCGGCGCCGGGGGCAGCGTCTCGAGGAAGTACCTGCCGTAGCTCTTCTCCAGGACCCTGCGGTCCAGGAGCACCACGGCGCCCCGGTCGGTCGTGGACCGGATCAGGCGGCCGAACCCCTGCTTCAGGCGGAGCGCGGCGTGGGGGAGCATGTACTGGAAGAAGCCGCTCCCGCCCTCGGCCTCCAGCGCCTCCATCCGCGCCGCGGTCAGCGGCTCGCTGGGCACCTTGAACGGGAGCTTCGCGATGACGAGTCCCCGGAGCGGGTCGCCGGGGACGTCCACCCCCTCCCAGAACGACGCCACACCCAGCAGGATGCCGCGCCCGCTGTCGGTGAAGCGATGCACCAGCTGCGCCCGCGGCGCCTCGCCCTGCACGAAGAGCGGCCACTTCCCGTCCACGCCCCGCTCCCGCAGCCTGGCGGCTACCGTCCGGAGCGAGCGGTAGGACGTGAACAGCCCGAAGATGCCGCCATCGGTGGCGGCCGCCAGGTCGGCAATGGCGCCGGCCGTCGCGTCATCATGGGCGCGGCCGAGGTCCGGTACATCCGTCGGAATGGCGACCATGGTCTGCTCGGTGAAGTCGAAGGGGCTCGGATGGGTCTCCTCGGTCACCCGGACGTCACGCTCGAGGCCGAGGCGGCCGGCCAGGAAGCCGAAGCCGTCGCGGGTGGTGAGCGTCGCCGACGTCAGCACCGCCGTGTCCACCGGCTCCCAGAGCGCCTCCCGCAGCACTTTGCCGAGCTCGATGGGCGCGGCCTTGGCCACGATGTTCGGCTCCTGCGTCCGCCCGCCGCCCCGCCGCTCGAGCCACCGGACCGTGGGCACCTCCTCGTCGCCGGGGACCAGCGCTCTCCGGAGCCCGTCCGCCTGGCCCCGGACCCGCCCCGCCAGCGCGTTCACCTCCACCAGCTGCTCCTCGAGCTTCTCCGTGGCCTGCCGGTCCGCGAGCACCGTCTCCCTGATCCCGTCGAGCCCCCGGGCCAGGCGGTCGAGCACGATCAGCAGGTCCTCCAGCGCCGGCGACACCGACAGCTCCCACGCCTGCTCACGGTCGAATCCGTCCCCCAGTCGGAGCACCCCGTCCTGGCTCCGCTCCAGCTGCGACTCCAGCCGGTTGAACAGCTCCGCCGCTCTCTGCTTGGCATTGGCCACATCCGGCCGGACGTCGCGGTCGAGCGCCTTCAGGCACCGCGTCTTCGTCCGGCCTTCGCCGAGGACGAGGACGCGCTCCTCCACGGCCCGCAGCACCCCCTTGCCCCGGCGGTCCAGTCGGCTCAGAAGCCTGAACATGCCCCGCCGCGAGACCGACACACCCAGGTGGCTCGTGGCCGACTCCTCCAGATTGTGCGCCTCGTCCAGCACCACCCGGCGGTACGGCGGGAGCACCGCCGGCGCCGTCCAGTTGCCGGTGGCGCGGCGGACCGCCAGGTCGCTGAACAGAAGGTGGTGGTTGACGACGAGGATGTCCGCCCCCGCGGCGCTCCGCCGGGCGTTCTGGTAGAAGCAACGCTCGAAGTGGGGGCAGCGCGTGCGGATGCAGACGTCGCTGTCGCTCTCCACCTCGTCCCAGACCTCCGAGCTCGGCTCGAACGGCAGGTCCTGCAGCGAGCCGTCCTCCGTCGACTCGAGCCACTCCGAGAGGGCCTCCAGCTCCCGGGCCTGCGGGCCCTCGATCAGCGCGAGCCCCGTGTCCATGGCCAGCTTCGCGCGCCGGATCGAGATGTAGTTCCGACGCCCCTTCACCAGCGCGTACCGGAACGGGACGTCCAGCGCCTCCCGCAGGAACGGCAGGTCCTTCGTTACCAGCTGCTCCTGCAGGTTGATCGTGTTGGTGGAGACGACCGTCCGCTCCCCGTTCTCCACCGCCCAACGCACGGCCGGGATCAGGTACGCGATGCTCTTCCCCGTCCCCGTACCCGCCTCCGCCAGGAGCACACCGCCATCGTTGTAGCGGTCGGCCACCGACGCCGACAGGTCCCGCTGCGTCGGCCGATCCTCGTACGCGCGGTGCCGGGCCGCTACCCGGCCCCCCGGCGCCAGCAGCGAGCGGATCGCGCCCGGATCCAGCAGCTGCAGCTCCTTGCGACGCGGCGGGTCCAGCACCACGTAGAGCTCCGTCGCGGCGTTGTCGCAGATGGCCATCCCCAGCCCCTGCGCGCTCAGCTGCGACGCGACATGCAGGTCCGCGTCGCTCGGCTCCAGATCGCCCGACGGGTGGTTGTGGATCACCAGCTGGCCCCAGTCGGCGTCCCGGACCGCCGCCAGCACCGCCGACCTGTGGCCCCGGGCCACCGCACCCGGTCCCTTCACCGCACCGTTCTCCGCCACCTCCGCCAGGAAGCAGACCTCATTGCCCCGCGCCTTCTCCACCTCGTGGCGGATCACACCGGCGGCGGCTTTCGTCAGGTGCACTACACGGGGCATCAGAGACCGGGTCAGAAGAGCGCTCAGGGGCGAAGGTAAACCGAAAACGAAGAATACAAGAATCGGCCGGTCACGACAAACGTGCAGGCCGAAGGAAGCGAGAGTCGAGAAGCGAGGGTCGAGAGAATGGAGTCGTCGATCAGGGAACACGTTTGACGGCCCAGGGATCACCCGGAGCTGATCGTCGAATCTCTGATCCCGAATCTCGCTTCCCGCTTCTCGACTCTGAGCACACGAACGCCCCCGACCCGCTCGTCGCGGTCCGGGGGCTCCGTGTGCTCTGTGCAGTACCGCTACGTTCGCGTCAGTTCGACGGCGGCAGCAGCACCGTGTCGATCACGTGGATGACGCCGTTGCTGACCCGGATGTCGGTCACGGCGACGTTCGCGGTGTTCTGTGCGCCCTGGATGGCGACCTCACTGGCGATCTGCACCGTCACTTCGCCGCCCTGGAGCGTGGTCAGCGTCTGACCGTCCGACAGCGTGCTCGACAGGGCCGCCTGCCCGACCACGTGGTACAGGAGGATCGGCTGCAGCGTCGTCGGGTCCGTCGGGACCGGCGCGATGGCGTCGAACGCCGTGTTCGTCGGCGCGAACACCGTGAACGGTCCGTCGCCCTCGAGCGCGGAGGCCAGCCCGGCATTGGAGACCGCCGTCACCAGCGACGACAGCTCGGGCGTGATCCGGGCCCGCTCCACGACGTTCAGACCCTGCGTCAGCACGCCGTCGATGATGTGCACGACGCCGTTGCTCGCCTGGACGTTCGCCGTCTGCACCAGCGCGCCGCCGATCCGGATCTCGCTGCCATCGATGGAGACGGTGAGCTCGTCGCCGCTCAGCGTCGTGACCGTCTGGCCATCCGACAGGTCGCTCGACAGCACCGCCCCGGACACCACGTGGCCGAGCAGCAGCTCCTGCAGCACATCCGCGTTCCCCGACTCCAGCAGCGCGCTCAGCACGTCCGCCGGGACCGCGCCGAAGGCCGCGTCCGCCGGGGCGAACACCGTGAACGGACCCTCACCGCTCAGATCGCTGTCCAGCCCGGCCGCCTCCACCGCCGTGACCAGCGTCTCCAGATCCATGTTCGAGGCCGCCAGCTCCACGATGTTCTCGCTCGGCTCCAACGGATCGTCCTCATCATCGCACGCAGCCACTCCCGCCAGCAGCGTGCCCATCAGCAGCGCGTTCAGCGCGCCGCGCATCCACTTCGTTTCCCGTTCCACAACCGCCTCCTCACCCTCGGTTCCGTGTCATCGGGGCCGCTTCCGGCCCTGCTGTCCAAGTCCTGTTCGTGGATAATATGGGATACAGCCTGTTCTGTCAATGGTATGTCCAGGGTCATCTTTAGACAGTAGATATACACCCTCCCCGTCGGCCCGACTGGCGACCGGCGCCGACGGGCGGTATCCTAGAGGGGGTCCTCCGGTCCCTGTGGGGGCCTCATCCCCAACGAGAGCGAGCGATATGAAGACGCGTGCACGCCCCGGTCCGGTTCATCTCCTGTCCATGCTGCTGGTGGCCGCGGTCGCGGTGCCGGTCGGAGCCCAGGTCCCGGACGACGTGGAGCGGTCGTTGAGCCGTCACGTGGACGGGATCATCGAGCTTCGTCACCGGATCCATGCGAACCCGGAGCTGAGCAACCGGGAGGACGAGACGGCAGCGCTGGTGGCGGAGCACCTCCGGTCGCTGGGCTTCGACGAGGTCCGGACGGGCGTGGCGCATACGGGTGTGGTGGGGGTGCTGCGGGGCGGCGAGCCGGGCCCGGTGGTGGCGGTCCGGGCGGATATGGACGCGCTCCCCGTGACCGAGGCGACCGGGCTCCCGTTCGCATCGACGAAGCGGACCACGTACGCGGGGCAGGAGGTCGGGGTCATGCACGCGTGCGGCCACGACATCCACGTCAGCGTGGGGCTGGGGACGGCGAGCGTGCTGGCGGACATGAAGTCGGATCTGCCGGGCACCGTCGTCTTCATCTTCCAGCCGGCGGAGGAGGGCCCGCCGCCGGGCGAGGAGGGTGGCGCGCCGCTGATGCTGGCGGAGGGTGTGTTCGAGGACCCGGCGCCGGAGGCGATCTTCGCGCTGCACACGTACCCGGGGCTCGAGGTCGGCGAGGTCGGCTACGTCCCCGGCCCTGCGATGGCCGCGGCCGACACGTGGCACGCGGTGATCCGCGGCCAGGGTGCCCACGGCGCCCGTCCCCACGAGGCGATCGATCCCATCGTGATGGCGGCGAACGCGGTGATGGTGCTGCAGACCATCCGGTCGCGGACCATCGACCCGCTGGAGCCCGGCGTGGTGACCGTCGGCAGCATCCACGGCGGTGAGCGGCACAACATCATCCCCGGCGAGGTCCGGCTGTCCGGCACCGTTCGGACGTTCGACTCCGCCGTCCAGGACCAGGTGGAATCCCGGATGCGGGCGATCCTGGACGGCGTAACGGGCGCCGGCGGTGGCAGCTACGAGCTCGACTACCAGCGGGTCGCACCGGTCACGGTGAACGATCGTGCGCTGACCGAGGAGGTCGCCCCGTCGCTCGAGAAGGCCGTGGGAGCCGGGAAGGTCCACGTCCTCCCGCCCACGGCCACGGCCGAGGACTTCGCCTATTTCGCCCGGGTCATCCCGGGCTTCTACTTCCGGCTGGGGACGACGGCGCCGGGCACCGAGTCCGGCGGGCTCCACACCTCCACGTTCACTGCCGACGACGCGTCGGTCCCCGTGGGGATCCGGGCCATGACCACGGTCGTCCTGGACTATCTGGAGGGTCGGTGAGGTACTACGTCACGGGCGCCACCGGCTTCATCGGCGGCCATGTCGCCCGGCAGCTGATCGGCGCCGGCCACGAGGTCACGGCGCTGGTGCGCACACCGGAGAAGGCCGTCGACCTGAGGGAGCTGGGCGCGGAGCTGGTCGAGGGCGACATCACCGAGCCGTCCACGCTGGCGGGGACCATGGCCCGCGTCGACGGCGTCTTCCACATCGCCGCGTGGTACAAGGTCGGCGCCCGCGCCCGGGACATGGCCTACGGCATCAACGTGGACGGCACCCGGAACGTGCTGGCGGAGGCCCGGGAAGCCGGCGTGCCGAAGGTCGTCTATACCAGCACACTGGCGGTCTACGGCGACACCGGAGGCGTCCCGGTGAGCGAGGGGTACCGGATGGATGGGCCGTGGCTGAGCGTCTATGACCACACGAAGTGGCTGGCCCACTACGAGGTCGCCGAGCCGATGATGGAGGCCGGGCTCCCGCTGGTCATCGTGCAGCCGGGACTGGTCCACGGCCCGGGCGACCACAGCGCCGTCCGCAGCGTCTTCCGAGATTACCTCCAGGGCAGGCTCCCGGTGATCCCGAAGCAGGGCGGGTGCTGGAGCTACGTCGAGGATATCGCCCGGGGCCACGTCCTGGCCATGGAGAAGGGCGAGCCCGGCGAGTCGTACAACCTGGCGGGCCCGTGCATGCTGTGGGAGGAGGTCTTCCCCGTTGCCCGGGAGATCACCGGGAAGGAGCCACCTCGCTTCGTGCTCCCCGTCTGGGCGGCCCGGCTGAGCTCGTGGCTCATGAAGCCCGTCAACGCCGTCGTCGCGCTCCCCGAGACCTACCACCCCGAGACGCTGCGGGTGGCCGCCGGCGCCACCTACTTCGCCACCGACGCGAAGGCCCGTCAGGAGCTCGGGTGGGACCCGCGTCCGTTCCGCGAGGGGCTGGAGATCACGCTGAAGGCGGAGATGGCCGAGCTGGGCATCGCGCACTGATCGGTCGGCCGACGGGCGACGGATCTGCCCCGACGTCCGCCGCGAACATCCCTCGTCTCGCCCCTCAGCCCTGGCGGTCCTTCAACGCCTGGACCAGCTCGTATGCCCGGTTCCGGGCGACACCCAGCCGGCGGGCGACCTCCTTCGCCACCACGCTCGGCCGCCCGCCCTCGGCCAGCAGCGCCGTGGCCAGTGCCGCCACCGCCTCCTCGTCCACCGCGTCCGAGACGCCCTCGGCCCCGCCCAGCAGCACGACCACCTCCCCCTTCACGCCCGCGTTCCGGAAGTGGGCCGCCACGTCCCGCAGCGACCCCCGGCGGTACTCCTCGTGCACCTTCGTGACCTCCCGGGCCACCACCACCTGCCGCGCCGGATCGGATCGCTCCGCCAGCTGATCGAGGAGCGCCACCAGCCGCTCCGGGCTCTCATAGACGACGCCGGTGTGGGGCAGCGCCGCCAGCTCCGCCAGCCGCTCCTCCCGCCTCCCGCCGCTCCGGGGCAGGAACCCGAAGAAGGTGAACGGCTCCGGCTCCAGTCCGCTGGCCACGACCGCCGCCAGCACCGCCGATGCCCCCGGCACCGGTACCACCCGGTGCCGCGCATCCACGACCGCCCGGACCAGCCGCGCCCCGGGATCCGAGATCAGCGGCGTCCCGGCGTCCGAGACCAGCGCCAGCTCCTCGCCGTCATCCAGCCACCGGACCACCTGCTCGGCCCGGGCCGCCTCGTTGTGCTCGTGCAGCGAAACCAGCGACGTCTCGACACCGTACTCCCGGCACAGGATCCCCGTCCTTCGCGTGTCCTCCGCCAGGATCCGGTCCACCGCGCGCAGCACCGCCACCCCCCGATAGGTCATATCGGACAGGTTCCCGATCGGCGTGCTCACGATATGGAGAGTGCTCAATGGCGTCGCCCTGGTAGCTGTGGTGGGGCCGGTATTGGGGTGTACGAGCCAGGCTCGTCGCGGGGAGCCACGGCGCCCGGACACGAAAACGGGGCAGAAGCCTCCGCCCCTGCCCCGTTCAGTCTGGCGAGAAACCGCCTGTCCGCGCTAGCCCAGGTGCTCCTCGATCTTCCGCTCGAGCATCGGCTTCGGCACCGCGCCCACCACCGTGTCGACGTGTTTCCCGTCCTTGAAGAACAGGATGCTCGGGATCGACCGGATATTGAACCGCATGGCCGTCTGCTGGTTCTCGTCCACGTCCAGCTTCCCGACCTTGACCTTGCCCTCGTACTCGGCCGCCAGCTGTTTCACCACGGGCCCCACCATCCGGCACGGCCCGCACCACTCGGCCCAGAAGTCAACCATGGCCAGCCCCTCGCTCCCCTCGATCTCCGCCTCGAAGGTCGCATCATCTACCGCGATCGGCTTTCCGCCGTTCTCTGCCATTCGTCGATCCCTCCAAAATGTGCATCGGTGCCCGGTTTACCGGGACTGATCCGAAGTGTACGTTTGCGTGGTCCAACTGACGCAAATTAGCGGCCGAGGCTCGCGTGACCACAGCCGACCCCCTGGAGGGCCTGCCCCTCGACCATGTCGCCATCGCCGTCGAGTCCATCGACA
>JBPRGE010000019.1:0-1141 GCA_051418035.1 Candidatus Longimicrobiales bacterium M2_2A_002 | reverse complement strand
CGCAGGGCTATCGCATTTGACCGATGATGGATCGGGCGAAGGCGTCGGACCATCCGGCGCGCTTGCGTTTTCGGGAGACGGGGAGCTTGGGGCGGGCGGTTTGCAGCAGGTTGAGGGTGAGGCGTCGGAGGATGGCGAGGTTTTCGGGGCCTTTGTCGGCGCGGTTTCGGGCGGCGTCCTCGTTGAAGGTGACGTCGAGAACCCAGTGGAGGCTGTTCTCGATGGCCCAATGGCTGCGGACGGCGCGGGCGAAGCGTTCGGGCGTCAGCCGCGCGGAGGAGAGGTAGTAGCGGGTGGAGGGCGCGCCGTCGTCGCGGGTGGCCTCGACACAGGCGAGGCTGGCGAGGCCGGGCATGACGGGCGCGCCGGGCTCGGCGCGGTCTCCGAAAAGCCAGTCGACAGAGTTGGTTACGCGGTGGCGGCGGGTCTCGATGCGGCCATGCTCGGCATCCGTGGTCTCGAAACTCTGCAGCGCCTCGGGCGGGTCGGCGAAGAAGGCGGCGACCGCCTCCAGCATCGCCGGACGGTTGGCCTTGAGCGCAAAAAGGTAGTCCCCGCCGCGGTTCAGCACCAACGCGGCGGTCTCGGCCTGGGCGTGGATCGCGTCGCCGGTGACCAGCGCGCCCTCGAGCGTCAGCGTGGCCAGCAGCGCCCGCGCCGCGGTGATCTCGTTCTCCCCCTCGGCCACCGCCCGCTGACCGAGGCTGAGCCGCGCATCGGCGCCGAAAGCGGTCACCACATGCAGGGCCGAGCGCCCCGCCGCGCGGTCGAACGAGCGGCGTAGGGTCTTGCCGTCGATCGCCAACACCCCCGCGCCATCCGCGCCGAGGTCGGTCAGGAACGCCTCGAAGGCCCGCCCGAAGGCGGCGGGGTCGAGCATCCGGAACACCCGGCTGAACGTGTCGTGGCTTGGTAAGCCATTCTCAAGGCTCAGGAATTCCCTGAGCAGAGGCGCCCGGTCCTCGGCGAATTCGGCGAAATCCACGCAGCTCTCAGCCCCGCAGACCGACGCCACCAGCGCGATCGTCAGGATATCGAGCAGGTCATGGCGCTGCGCATTCCCGCTGCGCGGGTCCGGCATCTGGCGGAAAATCGTGATCAGTGACCGCATCGGCTCCCTCCATCAGGAGCCTCAGTCAGA
>JBPRGE010000018.1:0-2560 GCA_051418035.1 Candidatus Longimicrobiales bacterium M2_2A_002 | reverse complement strand
GGTGGCATGATGGGGATGGCCGCCGGCCCCGGCATGATCCTGCAGTTGCGGGAGTCGCTGGAGCTCACCGATGATCAGGTGACGCAGCTGGAGACGCTGCGGGACTCGGCCCGGTCGGCGATGCGGCAGCACATGATGCAGGGGATGCAGGGCATGCGCTCGGCGTCCGAGGTGCTGGACGCGGAGGCCCCGGACCTGGACGCCTACGAGGCCCGGCTCCGTGAGGCGACGAACCATATGGTCCTGGCGCACGCGGCCATGGCCCGGGCCGCCGTGGATGCGCGGCGGGTGCTCACGCCGGAGCAGCGAGAGCGGCTCTCCCTTGCCCGCGCCATGATGAAGGAGATGCGCGGCGGCATGATGCAGGGCGGCATGATGCAGGGTGGCATGATGGACCGCGGTGGCATGATGGACCGCGGTGGCATGATGGACCGCGGTGGCATGATGGACCGCGGTGGAATGATGGACCGCGACAGCGAAGCGTCCGGCTCCGGCGGTTGACGGACCGGAAAGCGGCAGGTGGAGTGGGCGCCGGGATCCTCCCGGCGTCCATTTTGCTGCGTTGGCGGCCGCCCTCTGCTCATCCAGGCTGGTTTCCCGGGCCCGGATAGGCAGGTGGCCTGCAGACGCGCGGTTTCTTTCATCCATCCCCCTACGGACGTAAGTGCCCATGACTGACCACCACAATCATCACGACAGCGCCGACCCCGGACACGGGCAACATTCCAACCGATCCGGTTCCCACGGCGGCGGCCATGACCACGGCAGCCACGACGGCGGCGGTCACGACAAGCACGAGGGCCACAGCGTGGCCATGTTCCGGGACAAGTTCTGGTGGTCGCTGGCGTTGACGGTCCCGACGCTGGTCTGGGGCGACCTGCTCCAGCGCTGGCTGGGGTACACGGCGCCGAGCTTCCCGGGCTCCGAGTACATTCCCCCGGTCTTCGGGACCCTGGTCTTCTTTTACGGCGGCTGGGTGTTCATCCAGGGCGCGATCCGGGAGCTGAAGGACCGGCTGCCGGGGATGATGACGCTCATCTCGCTGGCCATCACGGTGGCGTTCGTGTTCAGCCTGGTGGTGACCTTCGGGTTCCCGGGCACGCCGCTGTGGTGGGAGTTGGCCACGCTGGTGACCATCATGCTCCTGGGCCACTGGATCGAGATGCGGTCCATCTCCCAGGCCAGCGGCGCGCTGAAGGAGCTGGCGAAGCTGATGCCGTCCACGGCGCTCCGGGTGACCGACGGAGACGAGACCGAGGAGGTCCCCCTCGAGGCGCTGGAGGACGGCGACGTCGTCCTGGTCCGTCCCGGCGACAGCGTCCCCGCCGACGGGACGGTGGTGAAGGGCGAGAGCTCGGTGAACGAGTCGATGCTCACCGGCGAGTCGCGCCCCGTGGGCAAGGCGGAGGGCGACGAGGTCATCGGCGGGACGGTGAACCAGTCGGGGTCGCTGCGGGTCGAGGTCACGGGCACCGGCGACCAGACGGCCCTTGCCGGGATCATGCGGATGGTGGAGGAGGCCCAGCAGTCGAAGTCCCGGGCGCAGGCGCTGGCGGATCGGGCGGCGCTCTGGCTGACCGTGGTGGCCGTCTCCGTCGGCGTGCTGACGCTTGTCGCGTGGCTGGTGGCCGGCGCCACGGGGTCCTTCGCGATCCAGCGGGTGGTGACGGTGCTGGTGATCGCGTGTCCCCACGCGCTGGGCCTGGCCGTCCCGCTGGTCGTGGCCATCTCCACCACGCTGGGGGCCCGGAACGGGCTGCTGGTCCGGGACCGGCGCGGCCTCGAGGAGGCCCGGAAGCTGGACGCCGTGATCTTCGACAAGACGGGCACGCTGACCCGGGGCGAGTTCCGGGTGGTGGGGATCGAGACGACGGGGGAGCTTTCCGACGACGACGCGCTCCGCTTGGTGGCCGGCGCAGAGCGGGACTCGGAGCACACGATCGCCGCCGGGATCGTGGAGAGCGCCCGGGAGAAGGAGCTGGAGATCCCGTCGTCGGAGGACTTCGAGAACATCCCCGGCCATGGGGTCCGGGCTGCCGTGGAAGGGCGGACGTTCCACGTGGGCGGGCCGGCCATGCTGCGGAAGCTGGAGGCCGACCTGCCGGAGTCGCTCCGGGCGTTCCAGGAGGCGCGGGCGGAACGGGGCCAGGCCGTCGTCTATCTCATCGAAGACGGAGAGGCCCGGGCGGCCTTCGCCGTGGCCGATGCGATCCGGGAGGAGTCACGGGAGGCGATCCGGGCGCTCCACGCCGCCGGGATCGAGGTGGTCATGCTGACGGGCGACGCGCAGGCCGTGGCCGACGCCGTGGCCGAGGAGCTGGACATCGACACGGTGTTCGCCGAAGTGCTGCCCGACGAGAAGGCCGACAAGGTCAAGGAGCTCCAGGCCCAGGGGAAGGAGGTGGCCATGGTCGGCGATGGCGTGAACGACGCGCCGGCGCTGGTCACCGCCGACGTGGGGATCGCCATCGGCGCCGGGACCGACGTGGCCGTGGAGAGCGGCGATGTGGTCCTGGTCCGGAGCGACCCCCGGGACGTGCCCCGGATCGTGGCGCTGAGC
>JBPRGE010000017.1:0-8963 GCA_051418035.1 Candidatus Longimicrobiales bacterium M2_2A_002 | reverse complement strand
CGGGTAGCCCCGCCGCTCCACCGGACACTTCTCCGTATAGCACTTCGTGCCCTTCAGGAAGAGCTTCTGCCCCTCCCGACGGCACAGCTTGCACACCGGTCCCGTATGTCTGCCCATCTACCGTCTCACTCCTGTCTCCGTTGTCTCTGTCGTTGTCCGCGCCCTCGGCCTTCCTCCTGCCTGGACGGCTCGGCAGTTTACGACTCCCTGAGCACGCGCTGTCCTTACTCTTTACTCTTACTCCTACTCCGCGGCTGAGCCGAACGGCGAAGCCGCCCTACACTCTCCGCTTCTTCGGCGCACGACACCCGTTGTGGGGGATCGGCGTCACGTCACGGATCGACTTGACCTGCAGACCCGCCGCGTTCAGCGCCTGGATGGCCGACTCCCGGCCGCTCCCCGGACCCTGAACCCGCACGTGCACCCGCCGGACGCCCAGGTTGTAGGCCTCACGGCCCACGGCCTCCGCGCTCACCGTCGCCGCGAACGGCGTCGACTTCTTCGAGCCCTTGAAGCCCGCCTTCCCGGCGCTGCCCCACGTCACCACGTCCCCGTTCATGTTGGTGATCGTCACCAGCGTGTTGTTGAACGTGGCCTTGATCCACGCGATGCCCTCGGACTCGACCTGCTTCTTCCGCTTGCCCCGCGCCTTCTTCGGTTCCGCCATTGTCCGTCCTTTGAGATCTACGATCTGAGATCTGAGATCCAAGATCTGAGAGCTGAGTGGTTTGCGGTGGTGGCCACGTTCGCGACGCTTCGTCTTCCGCTGCGGACTCGGCCCAGCCCGGAACTACTCAGATCTCGGATCTTGGGTCTTGGCTCCTGCTGCTACTTCCTCGGCGTCTTCTTCTTCCCCGCGATGCTCTGCCGCTTGCCCTTGTGCGTCCGGGCGTTCGTGTGCGTCCGCTGGCCACGGACCGGCAGCCCGCGCCGGTGACGCAGCCCGCGGTAGCAGCCGATGTCCATGAGCCGCTTGATGTTCATGGACACCTCGCTCCGCAGCGCACCCTCCACCTTGTACTGGTTCTCGATGACCCGCCGCAGACGGTTCACCTCTTCGTCCGTCAGGTCATGGGTACGACGGTCCGGGTCCACCGCCGTGGCTTCCAGAATGTCCTTCGCCCGGCTGTCCCCGACCCCGTAGATGTAGGTCAGCGCCACTTCGATCCGCTTGTTCCGCGGAAGGTCGACTCCTGCGATCCGTGCCATGCTCCTCCTACCCCTGCCGCTGCTTGTGCCGCGGGTTCTTCTTGCAGATGACGCGTACCACGCCGCGCCGTCGAATGACGCGACAGTGCTCGCAGATCGGCTTTACGCTCGTACGCACTTTCATAACACGCCCCTTAATTTACCGAACAGCTTTGAAGTATAGCAAACCCCGCCCGGCCCATCAACCCCGAGGAAGAGTGCAAGATGCAAGAGTGCAAGATGCAAGAGTGCAAGATGCACGACCTCGCCTCCTGCCTCCGTCCCCCCTCCGCCCTCATCGCAAGCTCAGCCCCGCCCCGCCCCGCGCCCGTGCCCACGTGCCCGTGCCCCGTGCATGTGCTCGACCCCTGACCCCGAAACCGTGCACTCGTGCATCCTGACTCCTGACTCCTGACTCCTGACTCCTACTCCGATTCTCACGGTCGCCCCGCGGCCGTGAGAATCTCCGGTCCGTTCTCCGTCACCGCCACCGTGTGCTCGAAGTGGGCGCTCCGGCGCTTGTCGGCGGTGACCACGGTCCAGCGGTCGGGCATGGTCCGCACCTCGGGCGTGCCGAGGTTCACCATCGGCTCGATGGCGATGACCAGCCCGTCCTCGAGCTCGGCGCCCTGGCCCGGCCTCCCGAAGTTGGGGACCTGGGGGTCCTCGTGCGGGTCGCGGCCGATCCCGTGGCCCACGAGCTCCCGGACCACGGAGAAGCCCGCGTCCTCCACGCGCTCCTGGATGACGTGGCCGATGTCGCCCAGGTGGTTGCCCGTCCGTGCGGCCTCGATCCCGACGTCCAGCGCCTCCCGCGTGACGGCGAGCAGCCGCTCCGTCTCGGCGTCCACCTCGCCCACGGCGTAGGTGATGGCCGAGTCGGCGAACCAGCCATCGAGCTTCACGCCCACATCGATGGTCAGGATGTCGCCGTCGCCGACGGTGCGGTACGGGCTCGGGATCCCGTGCACGACCTCGTGGTTGATCGACGCGCACACGGACGCCGGGAACCCGTAGAGCCCCTTGAACGCGGGCTCGGCCCCGTCGTGGTCGCGGATGAACGACTCGGCGAAGCCGTCGAGCTCGCCGGTGCTCGCGCCGGGCACCACCCGCCCGGCCAGTGCCTCGAACAGGGCGCCGATGATCCGGCCGGCCCGTCCGATGGCCTCCACCTGGTCGGGCGTCTTCAGGGTGGTCATTCGGCGTCGGCCAGCGCGTCCTCGATCTCGTCCTGGACCGCGTCCACGTCCTGCTCGCCGTCCACGTACTCGACCGGCACGTCGGACGCCTCGTAGTAGTCGATGAGCGGCCGGGTCTGCCGGTTGTAGACCTGGATCCGGTTCTTCACCGTCTCCGGCTCGTCGTCGGACCGCTGGACCAGCTCCGCGCCGCACTCGTCGCAGACGCCCTCGATCTCCGGCGGGTCGAAGTGGACGTTGTAGACGGCGTTGCACTCCGGGCAGGACCGGCGGCCGCTGAGTCGCTTGATCAGCTCCTCGTCCGACACCCTGATGACGACCACGGCGTCCAGCTCGAGGTCGAGGTCATCGAGGATGTCGGCCAGCCCGTCGGCCTGGTCCACGGTGCGCGGGAAGCCGTCGAGGATGAACCCGGCGTCGCCCTCGTCGTCGAGGACCTCCCGGACCATCCCGAGGATGACGTCGTCGGGTACGAGCTCGCCGGCGTCCATGTACTTCCGGGCTTCCCGCCCCAGCGGTGTGCCCTTCCGTACGGCCTCCCGCAGGAGGTCGCCGGTGGAGATCCGCTCGACATCGTGGGTTTCAGCGAGCAGGGCTCCCTGGGTGCCCTTGCCGGCACCGGGAGCCCCGAGAAGGATAATGCGCATGGTCGGTCTCTACCCCATGTAGCTCTGCCGGCCGCGGAACCGGACGCGTCCTTTCTTCATGAATCCTTCGTAGTGCCGGAGAAGTAGGTGCTGCTGCATCTGCTGTACCGTGTCCAGCCCCACACCGACGACGATCAGCAGGCTCGTGCCGCCGAAGAAGAAGAGCTGGATGTCGAACACATCGAAGATCCAGAACGGGACCATGGCGATCAGCGCCAGGTAGATGGCGCCGGGCAGCGTGATCCGGCTGAGCACGTGGTCGATGTACTCGGCCGTGCGCGTCCCGGGCTTCACGCCGGGGATGAACGCGCCCTGCTTCTTCAGGTTCTCCGCCAGGTCGACCGGGTTGAAGATGATCGACGTGTAGAAGTAGGTGAAGAAGAGGATCAGGAGCCCGTAGCTCACGTAGTAGGCCCAGTTCCCGGGCTGGAACGTGTCGGCCATCCCCTGCAGGAACGGCATGCTGCTGAACGCCGCGATGGTGCCGGGCACGATGATGATCGACTGGGCGAAGATGATCGGCATCACGCCGGCGCTGTTCACCCGCAGCGGGATGAAGCTCTTCTGCCCCTCCCGCACCCGGCCCCGCCCCATGACCTTCCGGGGGATCTGGACCGGCAGCTTCCGGCTCGCCATGGTCATCGCCACCACGCCGGCGACGATCCCGACCATGACCAGGATCAGGATGACCAGCTTCAGCGGGCTGATCACGCCCGTGATCGTGGCGTCCCAGGTCCGGGCGATCGCCGTCGGGAAGCCCTCGATGATCGAGAAGAAGATCAGCAGCGACGCGCCGTTCCCGATCCCGCGCTCGGTGATCTGCTCACCGAGCCACATGATGAAGATCCCGCCCGTCGTCAGGATCAGCGTGGTGCTGAGGATGAACGTGATCCCCGGGTTGATCACGGCCCCGGGCACGCTCTGCATGTACGACGCGTAGCCGTACCCCTGCGCGGCGGCCAGCCCGATGGTCGTGTACCGGGTCCACTGGGTCAGCTTCTTCCGGCCCTCCTCGCCTTCCTTCTGCATCTTCTCGATCGTCGGGAAGACGGCCGCGAGCAGCTGGAACATGATGCTCGCGGAGATATACGGCATGATGCCGAGCGCGAAGACCGTGGCCCGGCTCAGCGCGCCGCCGACGAACATGTCGTAGACGCCGAACAGCGTGCCCTGCAGCTGGCCGAACTGCGCCTCCAGCGCGCTCACGTCGATCCCCGGCGCGGTCACGTGGGCGCCGAACCGATAGACGGCCAGGACGCCCAGGGTGAAGAGCAGCTTCTCCTTCAGCTCCGGGATCCGGAACAGGTTCGGGATCGGGTTGGCCATCCGGCTACTCCTCCAGGATCTCGACGGTCCCGCCGGCGTCCTCGATCTTCTTCCGTGCGCCCGCGCTGAACGCGTGGGCCTTGACCGTGAGCTTCTTCTCGAGCGTGCCCTTGCCGAGCACCTTCACCGGGAGCCCCGTGCCCAGGTCCACCAGCCCGTGCTGGTGCATGATGGCCGGGGTGACCAGCTCCTCGGTCACCACCTCCAGGTCCTCCACGTTCACGATCTCGTGGGCGTTCTGGACGTGGCTGGTGAAGCCCCGCTTCGGGACCCGCCGCTGGAGCGGCATCTGGCCGCCCTCGAACCACGCCGGGATCCGGGCGCCCGACCGGGACTTCTGCCCCTTGTGGCCCCGCGTGGACGTCTTGCCGCTCCCCGAGCCGGGGCCGCGGCCGACGCGCTTGCTGTCGCGGTTCGCCCCCTTCGGGCGCCGCAGGTTGTTCAGGTCCGTCATCGGTTACTCCTCCACCTCTTCGACTTCGACCAGGTGACTCACCTGGAAGATCATCCCCCGGATCGCCGGGTTGTCGTCCTGCACCACGCTGTGCTGGTAGCGGAGCCCCAGCGCGCTCAGCGTGTCGCGGTGCTTCTGCGGACGACCGTTGCTGCTCCGGACCTGCTTGATCCGCAGCCTCTTCTGCTTCTTCCTAGCCACGACGCGCCCCCACTTCCTCCACGCTGATCCCCCGCTCCCGGGCGGCCTGCTCGACCGTGACCATGGCGTCCAGCCCCTGCATGGTGGCCCGCGCCATGTTCACCGGGTTGTTCGAGCCCAGGCTCTTGGTCAGCACGTCCGTGTAGCCCGCGGCCTCCAGGATCGCCCGGACCGCACCGCCGGCGATCACGCCCGTACCCGGGCCCGCCGGCTTCAGCAGCACCCGCGCGGCCCCGATCCGCCCCACGATCTCGTGGGGGACCGTGCCCTCGACCATCGGGACGTCGACCATCGCCTTCCGCGCCTGGTCCATCCCCTTGCGGATCGCCTCGGCCACCTCGTTCGCCTTCCCGACGCTCGTACCGACCCGGCCGTCCTTGTCGCCCACGGCCACCAGCGCCGTGAACGAGAACCGCCGGCCGCCCTTCACGACCTTGGAGACCCGGTTGATGTCGATGACGGTCTCCGTCATGTCCGAATCGTGACGGCCCCGTCGTCCTCTGCTCTTCTTCGCCATCGTCGATCTCCCCTAGAACTGCAGGCCGCCCTCGCGGGCGCCCTCGGCAAAGGCCGCGACACGGCCGTGATACACGTACCCACCGCGGTCGAACACCACGTTCTCGATCCCGGCCTCTTTCGCTTTCTCCGCCAGCTGCTTGCCGGCTTCCTTGCTCATGGCCGTCTTGTCCATCTCGTCGTCGTCCGACCGGAGCTTGCGCAGGTCCGGCGCCGTGGTGGAGATCCCCACCAGCACCTTCCCGGCCACGTCGTCCACGATGTGGCCCTGGATGTGCTTCAGCGACCGGTGCACGACCAGACGGGGACGCTCGCTGGTCCCCACGATCTTGGTCCGCACCCGCTGATGGCGACGCAGTCGCTGCGTCTCCCGTCGGCTCGTCTTCTTGCGATTCGCCATATCCCCTTACGCCACTGCGCCCGTCTTGCCCGCCTTGCGACGGATCTGTTCACCCTCGTACCGGATCCCCTTGCCCTTGTAGGGCTCCGGCGGCCGCACGGCCCGCAGCTCGGCTGCGACCTGTCCGACTTTCTGTTTGTCGATCCCCTCCACCACGATCTGCGTCTGGCTCGGCGTGGTGATGGTGATCCCGTCCGGCTGCGGGTACTCGACCTCGTGGCTGTAGCCCACGGTCAGGACCAGCGCGTTCCCACGCATGTCCGCCCGGTACCCCACGCCCACGATCTCCAGCGCCTTCCGGTACCCGTCGGTCACGCCCTCGACCATGTTGGCCACCAGCGCCCGCGTCAGCCCGTGGTACGCCCGGATCTGCTTCTCGTCCGACGACCGCGTGAAGACGACCTCGCCGTCCTTCACCTCGATATCGATCTCCGGCCGCGTCTCCCGCTCCAGCTCGCCCTTCGGGCCCTTCACGTGGACGGTGTTCCCCTCCACCGTCACCTCCACGCCCTCCGGTAGCTCGATCGGCGCCTTCCCGATTCGTGACATCCTCGCCCCCTCTACCAGATGGCGGCGAGGACTTCCCCGCCGACGTTCTGTTCCCGGGCCTCCGAGTCGCTCATCACGCCCCGGGACGTCGAGATGATGGCCATGCCCAGTCCGTTCCGGACACGGGGCAGCTCCTTTGCGCCCACGTACTTCCGCTGGCCCGGCGTGCTCACCCGCTGCATGTCGCGGATGACCGGCTCGTCCTCGTGGTACTTCAGGTAGATCCGCAGCACCCCGTGGCGACCGTCGTCCAGGACCTTGTAGTCGTGGACGTAGTGGTTCTCCTTCAGGATCCTGGCGATCTCCGCCTTCAACTTCGACACCGGCATGTCCACCCGCTTGTGACCCGCACGCATGGCGTTGCGGACCCGGGACAGCATGTCGGCAATGGGATCGGTCATCATCTGCTTTGTCTCTCTCCTATAGTATCCGGCTGCTCATCGCTCCGGACTTGTAGAAGGTCCCCGGCTCCTTCCGGGGTGGCAGGTGGCGGATCGCGGATCGCGGGTTTCCCCACAGCCGCTCACCCCCGATTCGTTCCTGCCTGCTACCTCATACGTTCTGTTGTCTTTCCCTCTACCCGCGAGCCGCGAAGCGGCGCTCCGCCATCCGCGATCGCTGGTGAGCGAGTCGCTCACCAGCTCGCCTTCCGCACCCCGGGGATCTCGCCGTTCAGCGCCATCTCCCGGAAGCAGATCCGGCAGACGCCGAACTTCCGGATGTACGCACGGCCCCGGCCGCACCGGTTGCACCGGTTGTTGCGCCGGACCTCGTACTGGAGCTTCTCGGGGTGCTTCTGCTTCTCGATCTGTGCTTTCCGTGCCATATCCAGCCTCTACTCTTCTTCGTCGGGACCCGGGATCTCCTCGCCGCTCACCACGATCGGGGTCTCGCCCCGGAACGGCATCCCCAGCTCCTTCAGGAGTGCGTACGCCTCGTCATCCTTCGGCGTGGTCGTCACGATCACCACGTCCATCCCGTGGACCTCGTCGACCTCGTCGTAGTCGATCTCCGGGAACACCACCTGCTCCTTCACGCCCAGCGTGTAGTTGCCGCGCCCGTCGAACGAGCGCGTCGGCACGCCGCGGAAGTCGCGGGTCCGGGGCAGCGCGACGTTGATCAGCCGGTCCAGGAACTCGTACATCCGGGCCCGGCGCAGCGTCACCTTCGCCCCCACGGGCATCTTCTCCCGGATCCCGAAGTTCGAGATGGCCTTCCGGGCCCGCGTGACCACCGGCTTCTGGCCGGTGATGGCGCCCAGCTCCTCCACCACGGTGTCCAGGATCTTCGGGTTCTGCGACGCCTCGCCCGCCCCCACGTTCACCACGATCTTCTCGATCCGCGGCACCCGGTGGACGTTGTCGAGGTCGAACTCTTCCATGAGTCGCGGGCTCACCCGCTGCTCGTAATGCTTCTGCAGTCTCGGCTTCATCACTCGGCTCTTCAGCTTTCCGGCTTCGGGATTGGGTTCCCGCTCTTCACCGAGATCCGCTCCTTCGTGCCATCCTCCTCGACCCGGGTGCGGTAGCGCGTGGCCTCCCCGCTCTGCGGATCGATGAGCATCACGTTGGACGCGTGTATCGGCTCCTCGTACTCCATGATCCCACCCTCGGGATTCTGCTCCGTCGGGCGCGCGTGGTGCTTGCGCATGTTCACGCCCTCCACCACGACCCGGTTCTCACGGGGCAGCACCCGCAGGATCGTGCCCTCCGCGCCGGCGTAGTTGCCCCGGACCACCTTCACCCGGTCGCCCCGACGCACGTGCAGCTTGTGACGCTTCTTCTTCCCGCCCCTGGCGGTTTTCCGTGCTCCCGGTACATATGACGGCATCAGATGACCTCCGGCGCCAGCGAAACGATTTTCATGAACTTCTTCTCCCGGAGCTCCCGGCCCACCGGGCCGAAGATCCGGGTGGCACGCGGCTCACCCATGTCGTTGATGATCACCGCGGCGTTGTCGTCGAACCGGATGTAGCTGCCGTCCCGACGACGCGTCTCCTTGGCCGTCCGGACCACCACCGCCCGGGCCACCTCGCCCTTCTTCACGGTCCCGTCCGGCAGCGCGTCCTTCACGGCCACCACGATCACATCGCCGACCCGGGCGTAGCGCCGCCTCGACCCGCCCAGCACGCGGATGCACTTCGCCTGCTTCGCGCCCGAGTTGTCGGCGATCCGGACCATCGATTCCTGCTGGATCATCCTCGCCTCACTCCGCTCGCGTGACGACCTCGATCAGCCGCCACCGCTTCGTCTTCGACAGAGGCCGGGTCTCCACGATCCGGACGACATCGCCCTCGCCCGCCTCCTCGTTCTCGTCGTGCACGTGGAACTTCTTCGTCCGCAGCAGCTGCTTCCCGTACAGCGGGTGCGCCGTGCGTCGCTCCACCGCCACCACGATCGTCTTGTCCATCTTCGCGCTCACCACCGTGCCCCGGCGCTCCTTGCGCTGGCCCCGGCCCGTGGCCGCCTCCTCGGTGGCCGCCT
>JBPRGE010000016.1:0-17545 GCA_051418035.1 Candidatus Longimicrobiales bacterium M2_2A_002 | reverse complement strand
CCCGTCATCATGGAGTCGGTGGCCCACATGCCGCCCATGCCCATGCCGTGGGTCTCCAGATCGACCATGTGACCGTCCGCGTCCTCCATGCCGCCGCCAAGGTGGATGGTATACCGGGTGCCTTCCTTCAGCCCCGCCTCGGGGACGAACCGCATGTGCGTGCCGTTCTCCTCCATCATCCATGACCCCATCACCTCCGGGCCCGTGACATCGCCCTCGTGTACGGCCATGTAGTCCGCCGCGCGGTCGTGCATGGCCTGATCGAAGGTCACCTCGATCGAGGTCGAGTCGGCGCTCACGTCCTGCGCACCGCCTTCAGGGGCCACGCTCAGCAGCGCCGTCTCCGGCTCCACCGATGTCGTGTCTTCCTCGCACGCCGTGGCGCCCAGGCCGACCGCGCCGATCAGCGCAACAAATCCCAGCGTTCGTGCTCTCATGGTTGTGCTCTCTTTCCGTTCGGTTCGTATGTATCGCTACAAAACTACACAGTTATATTAATCGGCCGACCATGAACCCATGGTGAATCGTGCATTAAGGGACTTTCACCGGCTGCGAAGGGAGTCCGAGACCGCGCCCAGGAATCCGGTGGCGGCCTCGAGCTCCGCACGATCCGGTGGTATGACACCCGCCCGTTGGATGTGCTCGCGCATCTCGGCGACCTTCCCGATCCATCGCTTCGCCGGATACGCGGCCGGATCGGGGAGTACGTGGCAGGAGGAGCAGCGCATGGCATACTCGTGGAACCCGGGCACGTCCTCGAGGTCGGCCAGCTCGTCCTCGTCGGCCGCCGGGACCCGCTTCGGCAGCACGCTGACCCCGGCCGAGGTATTGGACCGGGCCCACGCCCGTATCTTGCTGGTCTCGACGGCGTCTACTCGCTGGTTCTCCTCCACCACGCCCTGGCGCCAGGCGAGGAGCCCGGCGCCGATGAGGGCGAGGAGGATGAGGACGAACGCCTGTTTCACGCTGGTCTCCGATCAGGTTTCGTAGAGTCGATCGACGGCCGTACGGATGTCATCGAGGGACTTGCCATCCCTGTGCATCTCGTACGCCATGTCAGCCTCCGAGAGGCAGACATCGCAGCGAGCCGCGTGCGCGTCCTTGAAGCAGTCCAGAAGCGAGTAGTGCCCGGAGTGCTCCGAGCAGGCACAGTAGCAATAAATCCCGTCGATGACCTGCGGCACTTCTGCGACCCGGTTGTAGATCGCGGCGACGCGCGGGTAGGATGCGTACTGGGCGCCGGCCACCACATGCCGCTCATGTGCGTCCGCTCTCGGCTCGGGGTGATGATCCGCCGGGGAGAAGTTCACGGCCGGCAGCACAGCCAGGGCGAGCAGCAGCGCTCCGCCACCGAGCCAGACCAGGCCCGAGTCCTTCCAGCTCTTTCCCCGCTTGCCCTTCCGTGCCGCCCGCCTCCGGTCCCGTCTGGCCATCGTCGCCTCCAAATCTGTTTCCGTACGTTCGGTGGGCGTTGGCTCGCCCCGTTGCCGACATGGTAAGCCTTCTCCCGTGAGGAACCGGTGAAAGCGGCATTAAGGTCCGTTCATAGTCCTCGCGGGAACCGTGAACGGCCTTATGTTAGCCGCGAACGGCGAATCCCACACGACCCCTGGAGGGCACATGCGAATCCTGGTGGTAGAAGACGACAAGAAGGTGGCGAGCTTCGTGGAGCAGGGGCTCCGTGAAGAGGGTTACTCGGTCGACGTGGCCCACGACGGCGAGGATGGCAGTTTGAAGGCGGCGGTGTACGACTACGACCTGGCGATCCTCGATGTGATGCTCCCGGGCAAGAGCGGGTTCGAGATCGTCCGCGACCTCCGGAAACGCGAGAAGTCCGTCCCGGTCCTGCTGCTCACCGCCCGCGACACGAAGGAGGACATCGTCCAGGGGCTGGATGCCGGCGCGGACGACTACCTCACCAAGCCGTTCAGCTTCGACGAGCTACTCGCCCGTGTCCGGGCGCTGCTCCGCCGGGGCGGGTCATCGCGCCAGGAGCGGCTGATCTACGGCGATGTGGAGCTGGACCGGCTCAAGCACACGGCGACCCGGGCCGGCAAGAACCTCGACCTGACTCCCAAGGAGTACCAACTGCTCGAGTTCTTCATCCTGCGGCCGGAAGAGGTAATCCGTCGCACGGGGCTGCTGGAGAAGGTCTGGGACCTCCAGTTCGACCCCATGAGCAACGTGGTGGACGTGCACGTGGGGAACCTGCGCAAGAAGCTCCGGGCGCTGGGCGAGCCTCTGATCCACACCGTCCGGGGCGTGGGCTACATCTTCGAGGCCGGCTACGAGAGCGAGGACTGATGCGGTCGCTGCGCCTCAGTCTGGCCGTCCGGGCGGCCGTGGCCATGGCGGCGACCATGGTCATCCTGTCCCTGTTGGTGGTCCTCGCGATGCGCGAGTTCCTGGACCGGGAGCTCAAGGCGAACCTGCTCAACGTGGCGTCGATCCAGGCGGCTTCCGTGACCGACGCGCCGGGCGGAGAGATGCACTTCCACGAGTGGGAGTTGACGCCAGAGGAGGCCACCCAGGTCCGGGAGCTGAACCGGTTCGCCCAGATCTGGAGCGCCGACGGCGAGAGCCTGCTCCGGAGCCAGTTCGTCACGGAGGACCTCCCGCTGGATACTACGGCATTGCAGCGCGCCTCCGCCGGTAACATGGTGATCACGGAGCAGCAGTACCTGGGCATGCCAGTCCGGTCACTGTACTACCCTCTCGAGCGACTGGGCCCCCTGCACGCCCATCACGTGCTCCAGGTGGCTGCACCACTCGAGAGCCGCAACGAGATCCTGACTCGCCTGATCCAGGCGCTCGGCGCCCTCACGGCGCTCCTGGGGCTGGCCACCTTCGGCGGCGGCTGGTGGCTGGCCCGGCGGATGGTGAAGCCCGTGAGCGAGATCATCGACCAGGCCGAGTCGATGGAGGCCAGAACGTTGGACCAGCGGATCGATGCGCACGCCGACATCCGGGAGTACGAGCGGCTCGTCGGGGTATTGAACACCATGCTGGGGCGCCTGGACCGGGCCTTCGAAGCCCAGCGCCGGTTCACAGCCGATGCGAGTCATGAGCTGCGGGGTCCCCTCACGGCCCTCCGCGGCGAGATCGAGCTGGCACTGCGCCGACCACGGGACGAGGAGGAGTATCGCCGCGTGCTGGCAAGCAACCTCCAGGAGGTGGACCGGCTCTCGCAGCTGGCCGAGGACCTCCTGACCCTGGCCCGCTCCGACGCCGGGGTCATGCAGCCCCGGCTACAGCGCACGGACGTGACCAGCCGCGCGAAACGAGTGGTCGAGCGCCTCGGCCGGAAGGCGGACGACAAGCACGTGGACCTCGTCCTGGGGAGCAGTGGGGACACGGAAGGAATCTTCGACCCGGGTCTCCTCGACCAACTCCTCTGGAACCTGGTGGACAACGCCGTGAAGTTCACGCCGTCGAACGGCCGTGTCGAGGTCAGCATCGACGGACAGGCGGAGCTGGCGATCCGAGTGGCCGACACCGGCCCGGGCCTTCCCCACGAGGATCTCGACCGTATTTTCGAGCGCTTCTACCGGGCGGACCTGTCCCGCACGCCTCATGCCGAGACCTCCGGCACGGGCCTGGGTCTCTCCATCGTGCGGGCGATCACCGATGTCCACGGCGGCAGCGCAGCGGCGCGGAACCGACCGGAAGGCGGCGCCGAGTTCGTCGTCACCCTGCCCCGGTCCCCCTGATCCCCTCGCAACCGGAGCGGTACGACCTAAACCAGTCTTCATTCCCACTTCACGGCCGTTTCACGGGCCACCCGCCATCATCCGGCAGTCGCAAGGGGATCACCCCAACCGCGAGGCGGGCCGTGAAAGAGATCAAGGCGATCGTGAGAACCGACCGGGTGCAGGCGGTCGTGAAGGCACTGGACCAGGCAGGGGTAGCCCGGCTCCTGATCTGTCACGTCCACTCCCTGGGGGCCGGCGTGGACCCCGAGGACTTCCGCGTGTCGTTCGAGGAAGGGGCGACTTACACGGAGAAGTCCAAGGTCGAGGTGGTCTGCGAGGATGGCTCCGCGGAGGCCATCGTGGACGTCATCACCGCCGCGGCCCGCACGGGGCAGCCGGGTGATGGAATCATCATCGTGTCGGATGTCACGCGGGTCACCAGAATCCGAACGGGCGACGAGGGCGCCCTGGCCCTGGTCTGAAGGAGGTCGGGATGACACTGCCGTATCTGTTCCTGCAGCAAGGCGAGGCATGGCACCGCCAGGGCCTGTACATGGGGATGCACTGGGCCTGGTGGCTGTTCTGGATCGCCACGTTCCTCGTGCTCGGCTGGGCGTTCTGGCGCCTGTTCGCCGAACGCAGGGAGACCGAAGCCGGGACCCGCCAGATGGTGGAGGCGGAGGAGATCCTCCGCCAGCGGTTCGCCAGGGGAGAGATCGATGAGGAAGAGCTCCTTGAGCGGATGCGCGCACTGCACGCGGCGCGAGTCCCCCGATCGGAGCAAACGCAACCGGAACTGTCGAAGGAGGAGTGATGGAAAACGAGCGAAGGCACGGATGCGATGTTCCGCGGCTGGAGCCCGATGAAGCGCCCGCCGACGAGTCGCTGCGGGGAGGACTCCGGCTGGCCATCAGCGGGATGGGCTGCGTCAACTGCGCGAACCGGATCCACAACGCGTTGATCACGATGGACGCCGTAGGACAGGCCCACATCGACCACCGGACGGGCCAGGGGGCGGTCTTCTACAACCCGGACCGCCTCAGTGCCGACAAGATCCTCGCCCGGATCGCGTTTGCGGGAGGGGCATCCGGGCACCGATACCGGGCGGAGGTCATCTCCAGGCAGCTTCATCCCCTGCCGGGCCAGTTGAACTGACTCGCCCGACAGCGGATACGGTCTCGAACTGGGCCGCCAGCCGGATCCGGCTGGCGGCCCACTGCGTTCAACGGAGTGCGTGGAGCCGCTACCGCGCTCCGCTTCCAGGACCTGGAGGGCCACCCGGAATCCGGTACATGAGGTCGAGGACGCGCTCGATGTCCCCGGGCTCGGCGGAGCCACCGGTGAGGACCTCGACGAAGTGATCGCGGAGCAACGCCGTTCCGGCCGCCCCGAGATCCCCTCGGGCTGCCGCGAGCTGATCGAGGCATCTGTCTATGTCTAGCCGTTCCCAGTTCTCGGCCAACCAGACCACGTCCGCCTCGAGTCGCGCCAGCGCAGTCAACGCTTCTTCCTGACCCTTCCCGGCGGTTCCCGGCAGTTCGCGCCGTGCATTCATGAAACCATCCTTGGGGGGTAGTCGGCAGTATTCCCTTCCTCCAATAATGGGCGGCTCCGTCTGAACGGGACGTGAGATGACGATGAACGAGCGTTCATTGCCGCTGCTGACCGGGATGAATCCAGCTTCATGCCGTATTCACGGCCGATTCATGAGCCACCCGTCATCTTCGATCCGTCCCTTGGGGAGACGACCAACGAGGAGGGGGCTTTGACTGGAACAATCGCCTACGCGGCTCTGGTGTTGAGCCTCGGGGCTGCACTGTACGGCACCGGGGCATCCGTCTGGGGGGCCCGAACCCGACACGAGGGTCTGACCCGGAGCGGTACGCGGGCCGCGTACGCGGTGGCCGCGCTGGTGACGCTGGCCGTGGTCCTGATGGAATACGCGCTCATCACCCACGACTTCAGCATCCACTACGTGGCCCAGGTCGGGAGCCGGGGAACGCCGCTCCTGGTGACCATCATCTCCCTCTGGTCGGCCCTGGAAGGTTCGATCCTGTTCTGGATGTGGCTGCTGGCCCTCTTCACCGCCCTGGTCGCCTGGCTGTACCGGGACCGCTGGGCCGACCAGATGCCGTACGTGAACGCGACGCTGCTTGGGATCGGCGTCTTCTTCCTGATCATGTTGATCGGCCCGAGCAACCCGTTCGCCGAGGTGTGGCCCGTCCCGTCGGACGGCCCGGGGCCCAACCCGCTGCTGCAGAACCACCCCCTGATGGCGATTCACCCACCGGCTCAGTACATCGGGTACGTGGGTTTCTCGGTTCCATTCGCCTTCGCCGTCGCGGCACTGATCACCGGCCGGACGGACGACTGGTGGACGAGGGCCGTTCGGCGCTGGACGCTTGTGGCGTGGGCGTTCCTGACCATCGCCATCGTGTCCGGCGGATGGTGGGCCTACGAGGTCCTGGGCTGGGGCGGCTACTGGGCCTGGGACCCCGTCGAGAATGCGTCGCTGATGCCGTGGCTCACCGGCACGGCGTTCCTGCATTCGGTGATGGTCCAGGAGCGGCGCGACATGCTCCGGGGCTGGAACGTCACGTTGATCACGGCGACGTTCGCTCTGACCATCCTCGGAACGTTCCTCACGCGGTCCGGCGTGGTCGGGAGCGTGCACGCGTTCACCGACTCGCTGATCGGCCCCCTGTTCCTGAGCTTCCTGGGCGTGGTCCTGATCGTATCGACCGCGCTGCTGCTCTGGCGGGCACCGGTGCTGAAACGGCCGGGATCGCTGAACAGCCTGTTCTCCAGGGAAGCGGCGTTCCTGGTGGGCAATCTGGTGTTCGTGGCATTGACCTTCACCGTCCTGCTCGGTACGCTCTTCCCGCTGGTGGTGGAGGCGACGCGGGGCGACAAGGTCAGCGTTGGCCCTCCGTACTTCAATGCCATGACCGTCCCGTTGTTCGCCGCTCTCCTGTTCCTGATGGGCGTGGGACCGATGCTGCCCTGGAAGAGCGACAGCGGCCGGGGGGTCCTGCGGCGGATCCGGTGGCCCGCTGCGGCCTCTGTCGTCGCCGCGAGCGCAGCGGTGCTGCTGGGCGCCCGCGGGGTCTGGGCGCTGGTGACCTACGGGCTGGCCGCCTTTGCCCTTACCGCCATGTTCCTGGAGGTCGGCCGCGGCATGGCGGTCCTGGTCCGGAGGGGCGCGGGTCCTGTCCAGGCTCTGATCCGTCTCGTAGCGGCGAACCGCCGTCGCTATGGCGGCTACATCGTCCACACCGGCGTCGTGGTGCTGGCCGTGGCAGTGACGGTGTCGTGGAACTCGAAGACGGAGCTGGAGGCCACGCTGCGGCCCGGAGAAGCGCTGACCGCCGGGCCCTACCAGGTCCGGTTGGACGATGTCTGGGCGGAGGAGGAGCCCCACCGGTTCGGCGTGGGGACCACCCTGACGGTGCTGAGTCAGGGCCGCCCGGTGGCCGAGCTGGCCCCGCGGCAGAACTACTATCCCACGCGTGAGGACCCGATCCCGACGCCGGCGGTTCGCAGCTCCGCCGCCCGGGATCTGTTCGTGAACCTGCTGGCGTTCGAGAACGACGGGTCCAGCGCCACGTTCCATGTGGTGGTCACCCCCCTGATGGCCTGGCTCTGGATCGGGACCTACATCATGGCCTTCGGGGCGATCGTAGCGCTCTGGCCGAACCGTGTCCGGTTGCCCTCGTTCGCGCGAGCCGGTGCTCCGGAGCGGGAGGAGGTGGAAGCATGGTCTGGCTGAAGGCGGCAGGCATGGCGGTCGTGGTGGCCCTGGTGGTCCTGTTCGGGTACGGGCTCACGCGGGACGCGTCCCTGATCCCGAGCCCGCTGGTGGGCGAGCCGGCGCCCGAGTTCCGGCTGTCTCGCCTCGACGCGCCCGATTCCGTGGCGCTCAGCGACCTCCGGGGGACGGCCGTGATCGTGAACTTCTGGGCGTCGTGGTGCCTGGCGTGCAAGCAGGAGCACCCTGCGCTGGTCCGGGCCTACGAGCGCTACCGGAATCAGAACGTCGAGATGGTGGGGATCGTGTACCAGGACACCCGGTCCAACGCGGCCGCCTACCTGGACGAACATGGAGGCGGGTGGATCCAGCTCATGGATCCCCGGTCTCGGACGGCCATCGACTTCGGCGTGTACGGGATCCCGGAGACGTTCTTCATTGACCCCTCGGGCGTCGTCGCGCACAAGCACATCGGGCCGGTAAACGATCAGCTGATCGCGGCCCAGGTCGACGCGATGCTCAGGGCTGACGTGCCCACCGACACGGAGGAGGCGACATCATGATCCGCTGGCTGCTCGTGGGCCTCCTGGCCCTGCACGCCGGTCCGGCCACCGGGGCCCTGTCCCCTGTCGTCGCCCAGTCCACCGAAACGGTGCCGGCACCCGCAGCCCGGGTAGACGGGGGTGATGGGGCCCTGGAGCGTTCATACGTCCGCGTGGCCAGACAGCTCCGCTGCCCCGTCTGTCAGCAGTTGTCGATCCTGGACTCGCCCGCGGAGCTCGCCGTGGAGATGCGAGCCGTCGTGCGCGAGCGCCTGGAAGCCGGTGACTCGGAGGACGAGGTCCTCGCCTATTTCGTCAGCAAGTACGGCCAGTGGGTGCTGCTCGATCCGCCGAAGGAGGGATTCAACCTGGTCGTCTGGCTGGCTCCGCTGGTCCTGCTCATCGGCGGCGCGGCGGTCCTCGCGAAGGTCTTCGCCGGCTGGCTCCGGTCGTCGGGGTCCAACGAAGGAACCGACGGGACTGCGGCGCTCGACCGGCCCACGCCGGGCTAGCGGGCCGGACGGGAGGTGGCGACGTGACGGTCCGGGACCCGGTCTGCGGCATGTGCCTCGAGTGGGAGGAGGCCCGGGCGTTCCAACAGGTGGGCGACGCGGTCGTCTACTTCTGCTGCCCGGGGTGCGCGGCCCGGTTCGACGAGGACCCCGAACGCTACCTCGAGCCCGGCGCCGACCATGACGCGGATGTGGCCTGTCCCCCGGGCCCGGGACGCCGTCCGATCCTGTCCCACGGAATCCCTTCGACCGTGCCGTTGGACCGCCTGCCCCGGGTCGGTGCCCTGCGTCTGGACGCGTTCGAGGACCGGGTCCACGAGGCCTGGGTCGGGCCCGGGAGGTCCGGCGAGGAGTGCCGGGTTCTCAGTCGTGCCCTGCTCTGCCGCGTCCTGGGATGGGCGGAACCGCACCGGATCAGCGTCGCCATCGCGGCCGAGATCTCCAGGCTCCGCAGCCACTGCGACGATGTCGCCGCCGCTCTCGAGCGCCTCGCGGCTCTGCCGTACGCTGTAGCGGCCGCGGCTCGGGACGCGGGGCTGTCGACCCACGAGATCGATCGGCTCCAGAGTGCCATGGCGAGAGAGGTCGTCGAGGCCGGTCTCTGGCTCGACCCGTCTCCCGCAATGCCCGAGCAAGCCAGTCCGGAACCGCACACGGAATAGACGAACCATGGCATCCTTCCTCGGTCTGATCGCGTTCCTGGCCCTCTTCATCGGAGGGCAGGTCCTTGTCAATCGACTTCGCGGAGGATCGCACTGCGGCTGCGGTCCGGACCGAACGGTCTCTGGCAACGGAGCGGCCGCGGGCGGATGCTGCCACACCGAGCAACACATACATGAGAGGAACGAATGAAACCCGATACCACTCGCAAGATCCCCGATCTGAAACCCGTAATCTTCGTCGTCCTGGTGGCCGTCGTCGGGGGACTGACCGCCTACTTCGTGGGGCCATGGTCGGCGGTCGAACTGCCGGACGCCGATCCGGACATCATCGATGTCGCTATCGACATGAAGGGGTTCGACACGCCCGAGATCCGGGTCCGGGCCGGGGAACCCGTGACGGTACGCCTCACGAGCCTGGACGGGCCCTTCCACCTGGATGGCGGCGGGAAACACCAGCTCGCCATCGACGAACTCGGCGTGAACATCATCGCGCCGGCCCGGGACACGGCCTCCGCGACGTTCGTGGCCACGGAACCCGGCACCTACGAGTTCTACTGCGACATCTGCTGCGGCGGGCGGGCGAACCCGACGATGATCGGCACCCTGGTCGTCGAGGGGGCCTGACATGGAGCGGCACACGCCGTTCCGGCGGCTCCTGATCTGGACGGGGCTCGGCGTGGTGGCAGCCGGCGCGGCCGGGATCGCAGGCTTCTGGCACCCGACCGCGCCCCCGGTCTCCGTGCAGGGGTACCTCCCGGAGCTCACCCTCGGGACGGTTCTCGTTGGTGGGGCGGTGGACGCCATCAATCCCTGCGCGTTCACCGTCCTCCTGCTGCTGATCACCGCCCTGCTGGCCTCACTGCGTCCCGACCAGTCCAACGTGCGCGCGCTCCGCTGGCGCATCGTGTTCCGCGGCTCGGTCTTCGTCGCGGCCATCTTCCTCACCTACCTGGCCCTCGGAGCCGGCGTCCTGGGCGGGCTCGGGTCCCTGGCGGACAACCACTGGCCCGCCCGGCTCGCGGCTCTGGCCGCGATCCTCATGGGTCTGTGGATGCTGAAGGACTACTTCCTTCCCGGCTCCCGATGGCAGCTCCACGCACCGCCTGCGGTCGCCGGAATGGCCCGGACGGCGGCGAAGAAGGGGACCGTGCCCGCGCTGCTCGCCGGCGGATTCCTCATCGGCCTCTGCACCGTCCCGTGCAGCGGCGCCGTCTACCTGGCGGTCCTCTCGCTCCTCGCGGCCCAGCCCAGCCGGTGGGTGGGCTACGGCTACCTGGTCCTCTACAACGTGATCTTCGTGCTGCCCCTGCTGGGGATCATCGTGGCCGCGACGGTACCCTCGCTCCTGAGACGCCTGGCGCGCTGGAACGTGCACCACCGTAACAGAGTGCGGCTCGTGCTGGGAGCCGGCGTCGTGATCATGGGGCTGTCGGTCCTCGCCACGATGTGACGGGAGACCCATCAAAAGAGCGGCCGACGGCCATCCTCTGACCGCCGGCCGCTCTGGCGTGCAACCACCCGTATGGTGCAGCCGCTCAGGAGGATCCAGCGGTCCCGCACGTCACTCGCTCACCTCCTTCACCACGTTGACGAAGAAGTCCAGCTGCAGCATTCCGCCGTTGCCCGAGTGGAGCGCGATCGCCCGCTGGACCGGGCCCACCGCATCCGGCCCATGGGCCATCGGGTCGAAGGTCGCCCGTGCGGTGAACGCCTCCCCCGGTGCCAACGTCCGGGTCAGAGTGACCGGGAGCTCGTGGCCCGGCATGCCGAAAGGACCTTCCACGGAGCCATCCTGGAACTCGAGGGTGACCTCGGTGCACATGCACGACGTATACGCCGCTGCAAGCGCGGTGGGCTCATCGGCCGAGTTCGTAACCAGGAACTCGGTCTCCACCAGGCCGTCGGCGATGCCGACCGTTCCCAGGTCACGGGACGCCACCTCGGCCTCCAGAGGCGTAGGGGGCAGTTCCTGCTCGACCGGCGGCGGGTTCGACAGCGAGGTCCTCTGCGCCGTTTCGGCCGCCTCCGTTTCCCCCGTGCCACACGCCGCGAGCCCGACCGTCGTCACCGTGACGAGGGACAGCAATGCGATGCGCTTCATGACAGGTACCTCTCCGGATCCTCCTCGAATGATTTGCGGCACCCTTCGGAGCAGAAGTGGTAGGTCTTCCCTTCGTACTCCACCTCGGCCGCGGCCGTCTTCGGATCCACGTTCATCCCGCATACCGGGTCCGTTACTTTCATGACCGTTCCTCCAGTGTTGGTTTGCCCAGGAG
Source organism: Candidatus Longimicrobiales bacterium M2_2A_002 (assembly GCA_051418035.1). Taxonomy (GTDB): domain Bacteria; phylum Gemmatimonadota; class Gemmatimonadetes; order Longimicrobiales; family RSA9; genus JAWVYT01. The sequence goes on along the minus strand of JBPRGE010000016.1, from coordinate 6,113 downwards.
CATGTCTGCCCACGCCTGAAGGATGATGACCGCCGCCTGAAATGACGGTGAACCACGCATGAAGGCCGATTCACGCGTGTGCCGTCCTCCCCGGAAGCAACGGGTCGTGAACGACGATTCATGCGGATTTAAGGCCGGGTTCATGCCCGCCTCCCCATCATCCGGCACCTGAATCCAGGATTGAGGACGACGAACGTGGGCACTGCGGTCGGAGGGACATGACGATGGATCCCCAGGCAATCGGCCTCGCCATGGCCTTCGGCGCGGGACTGCTGAGTTTCCTGTCCCCTTGCGTCCTTCCACTGGTGCCCAGCTACGCGTCCTTCCTCACCGGGATGGGGCTGGACGAGATGACCGATGAGGCGCGCGTGCGACGTTCTGTCCTGCTGCATGGCTCGCTCTTCGTTCTCGGTTTCAGTCTGGTCTTCATCGGGCTGGGCGCCTCCGCGAGCCTGCTGGGCGGCCTTCTGCGCACGCAGGGCGTGTGGCTCCAGCGCATCGGGGGCGTGGCGCTCCTGACCTTCGGTGCCCAGATGCTCGGCTTGCTCAGAATCCCGGGCATGAGCCGCGATTGGCGGGTCCACCTGGCCGAGAAACCCACCGGGTACGCGGGAAGCGTGGGCGTCGGCGTCGCCTTCGGAGCGGGCTGGACCCCGTGCGTGGGCCCGATCCTGGGGGGCATCCTTACCCTCGCCGCCATGGATGGAACCACCACGCAGGCGGTGGGCCTGCTGGCGGCCTACTCGGCGGGCCTGGCCGTTCCCTTCCTGCTCGCCTCAGCGGCGCTGGGCCGGTTCTTCGTATTCTTCCAGAACTTCCGGCGCTGGATCCCGTGGGTGAACCGTGTCGGCGGGGCCGTCCTCATCGTCATGGGGATCCTGCTGGTCACCGGCAAGTTCACGGTGCTGGCGGGGATGCTCACACGGTACACGCCGGAGTTCCTGTTGGAGCGGCTGTAGTGCCGTGAAGGGACGTTAACCGCGACCTCACCCCCGCTTCATTCCGGTCCTCTCATCCTTCGGCAGGAATCCGAAAGGACAGCACCGCGACAGACGACCAGTGCAGAAGCCCGATGATACCATCGAAGTCAGGCCATCGCGTTGGGCCCGGACCCGCACAACCGCCCCCAGCACGACCGGGACGCTTGGGATTCTGGTGGCGCGTATTGTGGGTGGCGTTCCTGCTGGTGAGCGGCAGCGTCTCCGGGGTGACGGCACAGCAGGACTCGTTGGACCTGACCCGTGCGCTGACGATCGGGCGTGACCGGAGCCCCTCCCTCACCGCCGCCGACGCACGGATTCGAGCCGCACGCGGCCGAGTGGACATCGCCCGCTCGGCGGTACTGCCCGCCGTGACCTCACAGGCCGGGTACCTCCGGTATCAGGACCCTCCGGCCGTCAATCTCGGAGGCCTCGGCGGGTTCGCTCTCCTCGACACCGATACCTACTACGCCGCCCTGCGGGCGGAGCAGCCCCTGTACACTTCCGGGCGGCTGAAAGCGGCCAGGGACGCCGCCGAGTCGGCCGCGGACGCGGCCCGGTGGGGCCGATCCCAGGCGGAAGTGGAGCTGACGGCGGCCATCGCCCGCGCCTACTACGACGCGCTCCTCGCCCGGTCGCTGGTGACGGTAGCAGAACAGGGCGCCACCGTACTCCAGCGTGCCCTGGAGGTGGCGCGGGCCCACTATGACGAGGGGACGGTGGCCCGACTCGACGTCCTCCGAGCGGAGACTCGCGTCAGCGAAGCCGAGGTGAACGTCCGGTCCGCCGCGAACGCTGCCATAAGCGCCAGTGAGCGGCTCGCCGCCACCATCGGCCTCTCTCCTGAACGAGCTCCCCCCGTGGCGGGCGAGCTGCTCCCGGACTCGCAGCCGTCCATCGTTGCGTGGGACCCGTCCGATCTTGCCTACCGGCTTCGCCGGGAGCGGCCCGACCTGCGGGCGCTGTCGAGTGTGGCGGAGGCGGCCGAAGCGAAGGCACGCGCGGCCCGAGCCCGGGGCCGCCCGACCATCGGGCTATTCCTGAGCAGCTACGCGCTGAACCCGGAGCTGCTGACGACCGATACCGGCTGGGGTCTGGAGCTCGTGGGCGGTGTGTCCGTGTCGTGGCCGGTCTTCGACGGGGGACAGGCAGACGGAGCGGCAGCCAGCGCCGAAGCCGGCGCTGTGGAAGCGCGGGCCAAAGCGGAGCAGATGCTGCTTACGGCTCTCGCCGCCGCCCGTGCCCATCGCCGGGAGCTGGCCGCCGCCCGGGTTGAGATCGAAGAGCGAACGGCAAACACAGTCCGGGCGGAACAGGCACTGGCCATCGCCGAGGACCGCTATGCCAACGGCGTAGGCATCCAGCTCGATGTCCTCGAGGCCGAGGCCCAGCTGACGCGCGCCCGGACCGACCGGCTCCGGACCATCCACGCCTATCGCACGACACTGATCGAGCTGAAGCGGGTCCTCGGCCTCCCCGCCGACGCCACGCTCCCGGAGCCGAGAGGAGATTGAACATGGATCGCCATTGGGGGAAGCTGGTCATCGGATTCCTTGCCGTGTCCGTGCTGGGCGCGGCGGGCGTCTGGGCATACGACAGCTCGGCGGAGCGGGAAAGCGCTCCCGGAATCGTCACCGCCAGCGGCCGATTGGAGCTCAGGGCGATCCGTGCTTCCAGCGGTACCGGGGGTCGGGTAGTGCAGCTCTCGGTCCGGGAAGGGCAGCGGATCCGGGGAGGGGACACCCTGGCCGTCCTCGACAGGCGGGCTCAGGAAACCGGGCTGGCGGCTGCCCGTGCGGGCGCGGCCGCGGCACAGGAAGCGGTGGTCGCCGCCGCCCGGCAGGCCGACGCGCTGGGCAGCCGACTCGAGCAAGCCAGACGGGAAGCCGATCGCTATGGTCGGCTGCTCGAACGGGAAGCCGTCTCCCGCCAGGTGGCGGAACAGGCCGGAACCGCGGTCGAGCAGCTCGAAAGCCAGCTCCGTGCGGCACGGGCCGCGGAAGACCTGGCCAGAAAGCGGGCGGACGCGGAGGCCACCAGAATACGCGTGGCGCAGATCGAGCTGGACGAGACCGCGATCATCGCGCCGGTCGACGGCGTCGTTTCCGAGCTCCTCTTGCGCGAGGGCGAGATCGCCGCACCCGGGTACCCGGTCGTGGCAATCCGCGAATCCGGGAACGTCCGACTGAAGGTCTACCTGCCTCTCGATGCGGCCGAACGGGTGCAGGCCGGTGATTCCGCTCGCGTGTTCGTGGGTGCGTTTCCCGACCGGTCGTTCGCGGGGGTGGTCGAAACGGTTGCCAGCGAGGCCGAGTTCACTCCCCGGGACATCCACATGCCCGACGAGCGGACCACGCTCGTCTACGAGGTCTCCATCCGGGTCGAGGACCCCTCCGCCACCCTGAAGGACGGGTTCCCGGCGGACGCCAGGATTCGCTGGGACCCGGGTGCGACCTGGCCCGAATCGGCGCCATGGTGACGATGGGGTCGGTCCCGTCGTCCGGGCTGCGGCAGAGTGACCGGTCAGCGGACCTGACGATCCGGACCCGGGACCTGAGCCGGTGGTACGGCCGGCATTCCGCAGTCCAGGACCTGTCCATGGACATCCCACGCGGGGAAATCTTCGGGATCGTGGGCCCCGACGGCGCGGGCAAGACCACGCTGATCCAGATGCTTTGCGGGATCCTCACGCCATCAGCCGGCACCGCGTCCGTCCTGGGTTTCGACACCGTCCGCGAGGCGAGCCGCATTGCGGAGCGAGTGGGATACATGTCCCAGGAGTTCTCTCTCTACGGCGGGCTCACGGTGGCCGAGAACATCGAGTTCTTCGCCGACATCCACGGTGTGCCCCGAGCCGCGAGGGGCGAGCGGGCCGACCGCCTGCTGCGCTTCAGCCGATTATCGCCGTTCCAGGACCGGCTCGCCCGCAACCTCTCCGGCGGAATGAAGAAGAAGCTGGCTCTCGCCACGATGCTCATCCACGACCCCGACGTCCTCTTCCTCGACGAGCCCACAACGGGCGTCGATCCCCTTTCGCGGCGTGATTTCTGGGAGATCGTATTCGATTTCGCCGGTGAGGGTACGACGGTCGTGGTGGCGACCCCGTACCTGGATGAGGCCGAGCGCTGCGGGCGTGTGGCCCTCATGCACGAGGGCCGCCTGCTGGACGTGGATACGCCGTCTGGATTGAAGGCCAGGTTGGGTGGCCACATGGCCGACATCCGGACGACCCACCAGCTGCAAGCCCTGGATGTCCTCCGAGGCGACCCGGACGTCCGGGACGCCCAGGTCTTCGGCCGCTCGATCCACGCGCTCCTGGACAGTCGGGAGGCTTACCGGGCGGTGGAGCGTCGGCTTCGGGCCGCCGGCATCGAGGTCGACACGGCGCGCTGCGTGGAGCCGGGCCTCGAAGACGTGTTCGTCTCGATCCTCGCAGATGGCAGCAGCAGCCCGGCCATGGCCGCCTTCCCGGCCGTCTCCGAGACCGAGCATGGGGCCGCCATCGAGGTGGACGGGCTCACGCGACGGTTCGGCGACTTCGTGGCCGTCGATGGCGTCTCGTTCGCGGTGGAACGCGGCGAGGTGTTCGGGTTCCTCGGGCCGAACGGCTCCGGCAAGTCCACCACCATCCGCATGCTGACGGGGATCCTGCCGCCCGACGCTGGCACCGCCCGCGTCGCCGGGATCGACATCCGGCGGGACGTGCACCGGATCCGGCCGATCCTCGGGTACATGTCCCAGAGGTTCTCGCTCTACGACGACCTCACCGCGGAGGAGAACCTCGATTTCTTCGCGGGAGCCTACGGCATTCCGCGACGGGAGTGGACGGACAGAAAGGCCTGGGCCCTTTCCCTGGTGGGACTCACCGACGGCGTGAAGCGACGGACAGGAGACCTGTCCGGCGGCTGGAAACAGCGGCTCGCACTGGCCGCTGCGGTCCTCCACCGCCCCCGGGTCCTGCTGCTCGACGAGCCGACATCAGGGGTCGATCCGCTCTCCCGGCGTCAGTTCTGGGACGTGATCTACGGATTCGCCGACGCCGGGATGACCGTGCTGGTCACAACCCACTACATGGACGAAGCCGAGCGCTGCGAGCGGATCGCCCTGCTCGAGGGCGGCCGGGTCCGGGCCGTCGGCCGGCCGGACGACCTCCGGCAGCAGGTCCCCGGTCGCATGGTGGAAGTGACGGTCGCGGACCCGTTCCCGGCGCTCCGCGCCGCCCGCGATGCCCCGTTCGTCAGGCAGGCGACGCTCCACGGGGCGCGGCTCCACGCGCTCCTCGAGCCGGGCACCGATCCCGAGTCGATCCGACGGGTGTTGAATCAGGCCGGTCTCGAGGCAGGAGCTGCGACGCCGGTCCCCCTCAGCATGGAGGACGTGTTCATCGCGCTCGTCGACAACGGGAACGGCAGAAGAGAGCACGGGTCATGACCCGGCGCAGCCTGGCAGTGGCGCGGAAAGAGTTCCGCGAGCTGAGACGGGATCCCATCACGCTCTGGATCGCTCTGTTCGTTCCCCTGGTGCTCCTGTTCGTTTTCGGCCACGCCATCCGGCTGGATGTATCGGATGTTCCGCTGTCGGTCAGCGACCACGATCGTTCACCCGAGAGCCGGGCGTTTATCGACGCCATCGTAAACACCGGGAACTTCGTGATCCGGCACCGGTCCAGCCGCACGCACGAGGTGACCGACCTCATGGATTCGGGGCGGGTTCGCGTGTCCATCGAAATCCCGGAGGGCTTCGGGGCGGCGCTGAGCGCAGGCGGAACGGGCCGGGTCCAGACGCTGATCGACGGAAGCTACTCGGCCACCGCACTGATCCTCCGCAACGAGATCGAGGCCGTCACCCTGGCCTTCACCATGGATCAGATTCGGCGGCGCGCCGGGGAGGATGTCCTCCCGGGCTTCGTGCGTGCCGTTCCCCGGGTGTGGTACAACCCGGGGCTCAGCAGCGAGGTGTTCGTCGTATCGGGGCTGTTCGGTGTCATCCTCATGGCGTTTCCGCCGCTCCTGACGGTCCTCGCCGTCGTGCGCGAAAAGGAGAGTGGATCGGTCCAGCAGGTCTACGTCTCGCCACTCCGCCCGTGGGAGTTCGTGGCCGGGAAGATGATCGCGTACTTCGGCATCGCGGTCC
>JBPRGE010000015.1:0-4255 GCA_051418035.1 Candidatus Longimicrobiales bacterium M2_2A_002 | reverse complement strand
GACCGGGCGCAGAGTCACGGGGCGACAAGGAGATACGAACCAGTCGAGCCTCAGCGGTTACGCCGAGGCGGCAGCCGACAAGAGCGGAAATCAGTGATTTGGTGCCGAGTTGCGCGTTCGAGGGACCGACTGCTGAAGGGGCAGACTAGATGTCCGGAGAGAACGTGCTACCTCACTGATCCAGTCACGACTAGGAAGGCCAATTTTGGCAGCCAGGAGCTCTCCTTCCTTGGTGGTGACGATCAGCGTCGGGACCATATGGACTCCATTAGCACGCAGGTGGTTCCCAGTTTCCAGCACGGGTATGGCGGAACCAGTTGCTCGGAGTACTCGCAAGATTCTCCGCTGTTGTTGCGTCACAACAATAGCTTTGCGATCAGTGGGGACCCTTTCCAATCGGTTGGCCAACCTGTTCATGTGATCAACGCAGTAGTCGCAGGTGCCGGAGACGACGAGCACAGCATATGATTGGCCGGGGACAAAGAGCTGATCGCGCGTTCTTGACTCGACGTCTACGGCCAGAACCGGGGCCGGAACCTGTATTCTGCTTTCGGCCTCGGCGATCGCTGCTGCACGCGTAGTGTAGTGGCGATACAGAGAAATGGCTGCCCAAGAGAGGGCCAACCACCATAATCCGTAAAGGAGGGCGCGGGTAGTCGACGAGTTCATTCCACAGAATTGCGGTCTGAAGGAACGGTCAGTTGATGGAGCCGCAGCAGTGGGGTGTCGTACTCGCTGCGTACGAGCAGGAGCACATAGCGCTTACCGGCGTTCATGAGCCGGGCACTGCCCGGCGTCACCACGTCGAAGCGGACGTCGCCGTTGGGGCTCATCACGCGCCATCGGACGGCGGCGGTATCTCCGAGCGCAGCGTACCGGGCGACCCAGAGATCGCCATCTCGGTCGACGAGAAGATCGCCGTGGTACGGGAGCATGGAGCGATCTTCGGCGCCGTCGATGGCGCGCTGCCGAAGCTCCTCCCACGATGCCGGCCCATCGGCGATGTAGAGGCGCTTCCAGTGCTCCAGGTCAGGGGTGCGAACTGGCCCGCTCGCCCACGGCACCGGAATCCAGGTCTCCTCGCCTGCGGGAGTGAGGGCCCGCAGCTCGGAGGTTGCGCTGTGACCCAGGTACAGCCGGTCCCGGCCGCTCGCCAGGTGGAGCGAAGGCCATGCGGGTGGCGTGGCCGTCAGGGTTGCCACCGGTCCGGGCCCATGGCTGCGCACCCGGAACTGCTCGATCGGGCGAGTCCAACCCAGGGTATCCGTGGATGAACTGCCCGCGGCCGCCCGGACCAGGAGGAGGGAGTCCACGACCGGGCCTTCCGGTCCCGTCTCGCGTCGACCACGAGGCTCCACATCCACCGCCGCGATATACTCGCGATCGCCGAGCGGCCCGTACACCCGCAGCCGCACACCGTACCCGGCGAGGGGCAGAACGCCTTCAGCGAGCAGTTCACCCTCGGCAGAGAACCGGGTGACCCGGTCCAGAAAGGGGTCGTAGAGCACGAGAGTGTCCCCCGGCAGGCGACGCATCCAGCTCAGCGCGCGAAACTCGCCCGGGCCTCCCCCCTGGCCGCCCATTGCCCGCCGAAAGCTCCCGTCCTCGTCGAAGATCCGGACCTCCCGCCAGTCCGCGTCAGCCACGGCGATCGAGCCGTCATCAAGTCGAACGGCCGAAACGACACGGGAGAGGAGCGCTCGGCTGTCGCCATCCTCCCGCCCCAGCTCCAGCTCAGGGATCGGACTCACCGCCGCCTCCGGGGGCGTGGGCACTGCTCGGTTATAGCCCCCCTCGTCCCCGTCGCAGCCGGATGCCGCGGCCGCAACCGCCAGGAGGACCGCGGGAGTCCGGGGACCACTCCACAGCCGAGTCTGGAATCGCGCTCCCCACTTCCGCCGATGCTTCACGATCCGGCCAGCCAGTGGACGAAGCGCTCCGGCTCCATGCGGAGAACCTGCGGGGAGGCACCCGCGGCCAAGTGGACCACCCAGTATATCCCACGGTTGAAGCCGTGCAGCCGATAGTCGCCCTCCAGGACGTATTCCCTCATGTCCCTCCCCGAGGTGTCGGCCGCCGTGACGCGGGTCGTCCGTCGATCGGTCGGGTGCGCCCAAAAGAACACCGCGATGGAGTCCACCGTCGCGGCGCCCCGGTGGATCGGGAACCGCCGGGGTCGAGAGCGGAAGGCAAGGAGCTCCGCGGAGGTGCTCGCGCCGTCGCAGGAGAGGCGATGGAGCAGACCGCGCAGCCCCAGGAGCAGGACACCGCCCCCCGTCACCACTGCGCGTGTGTCCTCCCAGGAGCCGGTCAGGGGGATGGTGTCCGGCCGCGCTTGACCGACCGGCGCCCACCGCCCCTGCCGCCGGACAGCCAGGCCGTAGGCCGGCCACTCCCCGGAGCCCGAAACAGCCTGGAAGACCGTCGCTACCTGGCCGTCACACGCCTCCACGAGGTCCACCGTGTGCGGCATCGCACCGAAACGACCGACCTCCTCCAGGTCCCGGTTCCAGACGGTCACCATCCCCCGGCCCCCGTAGTTCCCCGTGTCGAGGGCGTACAGGCTCTCCCCGAGCAGGACGGCTCGCCATGGCCGGAGCATGCGTCCCGAACCCCTCCCCGGCTCGCCCGCCGACCGCACTCCTACCCACCCTCGGTCGCGACGGGCGTATATCCGTAGGAGAGGTGCGGGCTCCACCAGCGCTGCGATGGTGTCGTCGGCGAGGGGGACCACGGCATGGATCACGTCGGGGGACGGAATGCCGCTGTCGATCAGCGGCAGCCCCTCCGGTTCGGCTGCGGGTGTTCCGGAGGGCGTCCTCCTTCCTGTCTGATCGGGAGGACCTGAGGCGCCGAGAATCACGGCAGTGCAGGCAGCAAACACCCATGGCCACTGCGTCGACATGATCAGTCTGCTTCGCGGAGCAGTACTGGCTCCAAGAGGTCGCCGCAAAGTCGGTCGCCGTCGGTAGAGACATTGCACCAGCCGTCATCCCAACCGTTGCCATTCTCGTCGCATAAGTAATGGCACTGACATTCGCCCGTAATTTCGCTGCAAGTACAACCCTCGATTCTGCATGGGTCAACCGCAGGAAAACACCCGACATCCAGACAGAAACCGCCAGCTGACAACGGAACGGAGCCGGCTATCACCAGCAGCGTTGCAGCAGCGCTTACGGCAAATGAACTGTTCATGGATTGCTCTCCCTTCTGTGACGGCAACTCGAGCCGACAAGCTGCGGCTCCGGTAACCTCGAGCTACCGGATCGATCTCTTGATCAAGATGGGCCCATCACTCGAGGACAAGTCGGAGCATTCCGGAACGTCCGTCCCGTACATATCGCAGGTTTGATCATACTGCTGATCCCCATTGGTATCACAGTAGTAGGTGCAGCCTAACAAACCGGTGTCGTTGTCTATGCCACAACTCACTAGGAGGCAGTCTGATGAAGCAGGAAGACAGCCCTGCTCGGAGCAAGGACCCCATGCAGTCGCTGGCAGCGTTGCTGCCAATACCAACGTGGTCGCTGCCAGAGAGACTCTTCTCATCATCACATTGGCCTCCTCTTGTAGTATTGGACCATTTACCGTGAACCAACGGTCCAGGAGAGTTCAATGACGGCGAAACAACTCTCTCCTGTTAACGTTGCCAATGTGTGGACGGCCATTCATGCTGCAAAGTACCCCATCTCCGGAGGATTTCTCTCAGCTTTAAAACCTTGCATTGGACTCTTCATCCGTATTCAGAGGGACCAGGGCCCGATGTCCCATCTAGCTATGGCGCCACCTAGCTTCTGACGAGTACCCTGTTAGACGGTCAAGCCGCTTGCGCCAGTTGGGGCGGTCTGCCCGCCGCAGCGGACGGCTAACCGCTAACCGCGAACGGGAGAATAGTATGAAGCCGGAATACCTCAGCTCTTCGCGTGGTCGCGCACCTGACGCCCGAATCAAGGCGGACCTGTCTGCGATCCAGCGGGCCGCTCTCGCAGAGGATTGTGCGTTGCTCGGCGTCTCGCCGGTGGCTTGGACGGAGGTGCCGACTCTCCGCATCAAATACGAGAGTGTGGCAGCGGCCGCCAGAGCGCTTCGGATCATGGAAGCCGAGCAAGACAGTTGGACAAGGGCACTACTGCGGGCATGCGTTCAGTTGGGACTCAGCTATGAGGCGGTCCGGAAGCGGTTGGGGGGGTGGCGGCAGATTGAGCGTCGCCTGCCTGGCGGCGCCCAGCAGTAGGCACACGAAGAGGAGGCGGCA
>JBPRGE010000014.1:0-15652 GCA_051418035.1 Candidatus Longimicrobiales bacterium M2_2A_002 | reverse complement strand
TTCCTCATGGAGACCACGACGGCCCGGACCGTGCCCCAGCTCGATGAGGGGATCACCGAGTGCATCTGGCTGCCGCTGACGGAGGCACTCGACACCCTGACCTACGACAACGCCCGATCGGTGCTGGAGATGGCCGGCGAGCGGGTCGCCGAGGAACCGACCGACGAGGCGGGCTGACAGATGAAACCGATCACGGACGGCGCCGACTGGCGCCTGGTCCACGGCGCGGCCGTGCTGCTGGTCCTGGGCCTCTTCCTGTGGGACCTGGGGGCGGTACTCTCGCCCCTCATCCTGTTCGTGGCGTTCCTGGCGCTCATGACGCCGTACTCCGGAAGCCCGTTCCACCGGCTCCTGGTGCTGACGGTGACGGGGCTCGCGGCGCTCTGGGTGCTGGAGGACATGGGCGGCCTGCTGGCGCCGTTCGTCCTGGCGTTCATCCTGGCCTACATCCTGGACCCGCTGGTGGACGTCCTCGAGGAGCGGAGGGTGCCCCGTTCGCTGGCGATCCTGATCCTGTCGCTCCCGGTCCTCGGCGGGCTCGCCGCCCTCCTCCTCCTCGGGGTCCCGGCGCTGGCCGAACAGGTCGAGAGCCTGATCCAGCGGATGCCGGAGCTGGTGGAGCGGATCGCCCGCTGGGTCGAGGGCCTCCAGGCGGGGGTCCTGGGGCTGGATCTCCCGCTGGTCGATGAGCAGGCGATCGCGGAGCGGATCCGGGGGGTCTCGACCGCCGAGATCATCACGTTCCTGCAGGAGCAGCAGGCGAACCTGGCGAACCGCGCGTGGGAGGGCGTGCTGGGGCTCGGTCGGGGGCTGGGCGCGGTCATCATGGTGCTCAGCTACACCGTCCTCACCCCGGTCCTGACCTTCTACCTGCTCCGGGACTGGGACGCGATCGTGGACCGCCTGGCCAGCTACGTGCCGCGCCCCCGGTACGGCCGGTGGACGGCGTTCGTGGCGGAGTACGACCGGCTCCTCTCCCGCTTCCTCCGGGGCCAGCTCCTGGCGGCCACCGTGGTCGGTGTCCTGACGTGGGTCGGGCTCTGGATCGCCGGTTTCCCCTACTCCGGGCTCGTGGGCGCCGTGGCCGGCGTCTTCAATGTGGTCCCGTACCTGGGGCTGCCGGTCAGCCTGATCCCGGCGATCATCATCGCGATCCTCAGCGGCTCGTTCCTCACGAGCATTCTCAAGGTCGCCATCGTGTTCGCCATCGTGCAGTTCCTCGACGGCAACATCATCGGCCCGAAGATCGTCGGCGAGTCGGTCGGGCTCCACCCGGTATGGGTCATACTCGCCATCGCGGTGGCCGGCTCCTTCTTCGGATTCGTCGGTGTGCTCCTGGCGATTCCGGGCGCCATCCTGGTCAAGCTGTCGGTCGAGGCGGCGCTGGAACGATACAAGCGGTCCGCCGTATACCTGGGCGAAGAGGCCGAAGCGGAGCACTAACCGATACGACGACGAGGGCCCGTGGCAGAACGTCGCGACATCAACATCATCGGGGGCGGCCCGACCGGGCTGTTCGCCGCGTTCTACGCCGGGATGCGCGGCGCCTCCGTACGCATCATCGACTCGCTGCCGGAGCTCGGCGGCCAGCTGATGGCGCTCTACCCCGAGAAGTACATCTACGACGTGGGCGGCTTCCCCCGCATCACCGGCAAGGCGCTGGCCCGGAACCTCATCGAGCAGGGCACCCAGTTCGACCCCGAGATCCACCTGGAGACCCAGGTCCAGGAGCTCGTCCGGGAGGGCGACGGGTTCACCCTCGAGACCAGCGACGGCGACTTCCCGTCACGCACCGTCCTCATCGCCGCCGGCAAGGGCGCGTTCTCGCCCCGGGTCCTGGACTGCCCGGGCTACGAGGAGCTCCTGGGGAGCGGTGTCGAGTACCACGTCCGGGACCCGTCGCGCTACGACGGGCGCCGCGTGCTCATCGTCGGCGGCGGCGACTCGGCCGTCGACTGGGCGCTGGACCTCAAGGACCGGACGGAGTCGCTCACCCTGATCCACCGCCGGAAGGGGTTCCGGGCCCACGCCGAGTCGATGAGCCAGCTCGAGGCGGCGGTGGAGGCCGGCACGGTCGACCTGTTGACCTACCGGGAGGTCCGTGAGATCCACGGCACCGACTGCGTCACCGCCGCCACCATCTTCGACAACCGGACGGACGAGGATACCCGCCTCGACGTGGACGCCGTCCTGGCGCTGATCGGGTTCCGCCCCGACCTGGGCCCGCTGGCCGACTGGGGGCTCGACCTGGAGCGGAACACGATCCGGGTGAACCCGACCATGGCGACCAACATCCCCGGCGTGTTCGCCGCCGGCGACATCGCCACCTACGAGGGCAAGCTCGAGCTGATTGCCACCGGGTTCAGCGAGGCCGCGGTCGCCGTCAACCACGCGGTGCACCATATCGATCCGGACGCGCGGGTGAACCCCGGCCACTCGACGAACCTGAAGGTGTTCAAGGAGCGGGAGTAGGGCCCGGGGCGGGCTTTGCCCGCCGAGCCCCCTACGGCGCCCAGCTCCGGAGCGCCTGGAGCGTGGCCGTCACGGCGGCGTGCTCGGGCGACCGGTCGACCATCGCGGCCCCGGGCAGCTGTGTGTGCGTCCGTCCCAGCGAGACCTCGATCAGGACGGACAGGACCTCGAACCCGAAGATCGACTGGATGCGGGCGCCGTGGAGCCCGAGCCGGAGGTCCGGGTCGAGGGTCTCCACGGCGTTCAGGGTGGCTCGGGCGGCCGCACGGGCCCGGCCGCCGGGGGTGTCCGGCTCCGACGCGGTCCCTTCCGGCGATCGGGTCTCGGCCCGGAGCCGGACGGAGCACTCGACCCGGTTGCTGCTCCGGTGGACGTCCAGCGTCTCGAGCGTCAGACCCGGCAGCGCCCGGGGGGTCGGTGGGTGGGTCGGTGCGGTCCCGATGTAGAGATGGTCCGGGTCGCTCGGGATCCCGCGGTTCCGGAGCAGGGCGAGGGCGGTGGCGCGGATGGCGTTGTGATCGACATCCGGCCGGACGGCCAGGTAGACCCGGGTCCGGTCGCTGGCGTCGGTGAAGAGGGTGGCGGCGAGGACTCCTGGGAGCCGCTCCAGCGCGGGTCCAGCCTCGCCGGGGTCCACCGCCTCAGGCGTTCCACCGGTTGGTGGCCTGGAGCGCGGCCAGGATGGCGGCCTCCTCGGGTGAGCGCGTGAGCGGGGCCGCGCCGGCCAGCGCGACGGTCCCGCGATCGAGGACGGCGTGGGCCGCCACGATCACGTACTCCCGCCCGCGGCTGCTGGAGGTCACGGCGGCCTCCAGCACGATCTTCATCTCCGGCCGGGCCCGCCCGATCCCATCGAAGACGGCCCGGGCGGCGGCCTCCGCACGGCCGTCGGTGGTCACGGGCCCGGCGCCGGTCCCCGTGATCTGGTCCTTCCCGGCCCGGAGCACGACGTCGCAGTGGCACAGCTCGGCGTCGCGTCGGGCCTCGTAGCGGACGAACTCGAGGCGGGGCGGTGTCGGCTCGGGTACCTGGTCCGCGGACGGCGCGCCCGGCCCCGTGGCGCGTCGCTCGGGCTCCCGGTCCCCGGCCCGTGCCGGCTCGTCGGCGACCAGCGCCCGGACCTCGGGCTCGGTCTCGAGGGGCGGGGCCGAGCCGGGCCGGTGGCCGTTGGTGTCCACGTCGGACCGGATCTGGGCGACACTGACGACGCGTCGATCGATCTTGATCCCGAGCCCGGCGCTCAGCGCCGACTCCACGTTCCGCACCATCTGCTTCGGGTGCAGCTCGGCGGAGGAGAGGATATGGATCTCCACGATGTCGCCGGTCGCGTCGGCCACCACGTGGGCGGAGACCACGCCGGCGAGGGAACCGAGGAGCCGTTCCGCGTCTTCGGCACTGTCGATGGGGTGATGGGCAGAACTCATGGGAAGGAGTGTAGCACGGCCATCATCACGCCTGCAACACCTCCTTGGCGCGCCCCTTGCCAAAAATTGTACATTCAGAGCGGTGAAGCGTAGCAGCGAGCGAAACTGTCGAATCAAGGGATCGGATAACGGCATGTCGAACATAGAGAACGTCATCATCGTGGGCTCCGGGCCGGCCGCGTGGACCGCGGCGCTCTACACGGCCCGGGCGGACCTCGACCCGCTCGTCCTCGAGGGCGAGCCGGAAGGGATCATGCTCCCGGGCGGGCAGCTCATGATCACCACGGAAGTGGAGAACTACCCGGGCTTCCCGGAAGGCGTGACGGGGCCGGAGCTGATGGAGAAGATGAAGGAGCAGGCCACGCGCTTCGGGACCCGGTCCAGGATGGAGATGGTCGAGAAGGTCGACTTCGGGAACCGTCCGTTCACGCTGGTCACGCGCAACGGCGAGGAGTACCGGGCCCGGTCGGTCATCGTGAGCACCGGCGCCAACGCGAAATGGCTGGGCATCGAGAACGAGGAGCGGCTGGCGAAGAGTGGTGGCGGCGTGTCCGCGTGCGCGGTGTGCGACGCCGCGCTCCCGATCTTCCGGGACGAGGTGCTGGCCGTGGTCGGGGGCGGTGACTCGGCCATGGAGGAGGCGCTGTACGCCAGCAAGTTCGCCAGCAAGGTCTACATCATCCACCGTCGCGACGAGCTCCGGGCGAGCCGCGTGATGGCGCAGCGGGCGCTGGAGCACCCGAAGATCGAGGTGCTGTGGAACAAGGTCGTCACCGACGTGCTGGGCGAGGACCAGATCCGGGCGGTCAGGCTGCAGGACACCGTCACCGGGGAGGACAGCGAGCTGGACGTCGGCGGGCTGTTCGTGGCCATCGGCCACACGCCGAACACCGACTTCCTGGAGGACCAGCTCGACCTGACCGGGGGCGGGTACATCAAGGTCGAGAGCTGGCGGACCGCCACGAACGTCGATGGCGTCTTCGCCGCCGGCGACGTCATGGACGACTTCTACCGGCAGGCCGTGACCGCCGCAGGGACCGGCTGCATGGCCGCGCTCGAGGCGGAGCGCTGGCTGTCGCACCAGGAGGATGTCGGCGAGAGCCCCGTGCTGGAGACCGCCGAGGCGCCGGCCACGAAGTAGGCCGGCCGCGAACCCGGCGCTAGAAGATCTTCCGGACCCGTCGCCAGAGGTCGTCGAGGAACCGCTCGACGCCGGCCTCGGGGTGGATCGGGCAGTAGACCTCGGGCTCGGTTCCGACCAGGAAGTACTCGATCCGGACGTCTTCCGGCGGGCAGTTGCCGGTGGCCAGGTACCCGGTCCCCTGGTCGACCTGGGCGCTGACCACGTTGGCGGGTGGCGTCCACGGTGCGGGCGCCGGCCGCTCCCGGTACGTCCGGGTCATGATGTCCGTCCAGACCGGTGCGGCGAGCCGACCGCCGGAGGCGCCGGGCAGGATGGGCCGGGGCTTGTCGAAGCCGAGCCATACCCCCGTGGCCAGGTCCGGGGTCATCCCGATGAACCAGACATCCCGGCCGTCGTTCGTGGTGCCGGTCTTGCCCGCGGCGGGGAGCCAGAACCCGGACTGGCGGACCGAGGCCGCGGTCCCGGTGTTCACCACTTCCTCGAGGAGTGTGAGCGTGAGGAACGCGACGCCGGGGTCCAGGACCTGGCGGCGCGGGGCCTCCGGCTCCCAGAGCACGTTGCCCTCCCGGTCCTCCACCCGGCGGATGAGTCGGGGCTCGATCCGGTAGCCGCCGTTGCCGAACGTCGCGTATGCCGCCACCAGCTCGGCGGGGATGACCTCCGCGGAGCCCAGGAAGATGGACGGGTACGGCGGGATCTCGGTGGAGAGGCCGAGCCGCTTCCCCATGGACGCGACGCGCTTCTCGCCGAGCCAGCGGCCGATCCGCACGGCGGCGTGGTTCGACGAGATGGCGAGCGCGGTTCGCACGGAGAGCGTCTCGACGGAATCAGCCACGTGGTCGCCCGGCCGCCAGACCGGCGACCCGGCGGCGCTGACCTCGATGGGGCCGGTCTCCAGCCGCGCGGTGGGCGGGAGCCCGGCCTCCAGCGCGGCGGCGTAGACCACCGGCTTGAACGCCGACCCCGGCTGTCGTCTGGCCTGGAGCGCCCGGTCGAACTGGGACGCGGCGAAGTCCCGGCCTCCGACCAGCGCCCGTATCTCGCCGTTCCGCGGGTTCATCATGACCACCAGCCCCTGGAGGACCGGCGCGTCGGGGCTGTCCACGGGGCCCGTGGGGTGCGAGTACTGGCCGTACGCGCCACTCTCGATGGCCTCGATCTGACGGATCAGCGCCGCCTGGGCCTTCTCCTGGAGCGACGGGTCGAGACCGGTGTAGACCCGGAGCCCCTGAGTCGCGGCGTCCTCACCGAATCGCTCGGTCAGCTGCCTCCGGATCGCCGCCACGAAGTACGGCGCGGGCCCCGCGGCCTCGGCCGGGGGGACGAGCTCGAGCGGCTCCTCGCGGGCCCGCTCCACCTCCGCCGGATCGATCACGCCGGCCCGACCCATGATGCCCAGCACCAGATTGCGCCGCTGCACCGCCAGGTCCGGTTTCTTCCGGGGGTTGTACCCCTCCGGGCTCCGGACCAGCGCCACGAGCATCGCCGCCTCGCTGGGGTCGACCTCCGCGACCGACTTGCCGAAATAGCTGCGCGCGGCCGCTTCCACACCGTAGACGCCGGAGCCCAGGTAGATCTGGTTGAGGTAGCGCTCCAGGATCTCCCGCTTCCGGAACTCGTCCTCCGCCTGCCCGGCCAGGTGGACCTCGCATACCTTCCGGGTCAGCTTCCTGGCCATCGGCAGCTGCTCGGGGAAGATGCTCCGGGCCAGCTGCATGGTGATGGTGCTGAACCCCTCCTCGATGGAGAGGGACGTGACGTTCCGCCACGTCGCCCGGAGCACGCTCCACATATCGACGCCGCCGTGGCTCCAGAACCGCTGGTCCTCGACGGCGATGAACCCCTCGCGCACCAGTGGCGGGATCTCGTCGATGTCCAGCAGGATCCGACGCTGGGGCGAGAGGTCGGCCACGATCGAGCTGTCGATGGCGAGGACGCGGCTCGCCTCCGGCGGGCGGTAGGCGCGCAGGTCGGCGATGGAGGGGCAGCCGTCGCCGATCACACCGTTCACCACGAGCGCGGCACCCGTGAGCCCGGCGAGCCCGCCGAGGAGCCCCAGCGCCAGAACGACGACGAGGACCCGACGCAGCACGCCCCAGTCCTTCCACCGGGTCTCCCGGAGCCGGGTCCGGAGCTGTGTCCGGAGCTCCTTCCAGCGCTTCGTCCAGCGCTCTGTCCATCGGGTCTTGCCAGCCACGGGGCCTTCCCTACTTCAGCGTTCGTCCGCCGTCGACGGTGATGATGGAGCCGGTCGCGAAGTCGGACCGGACCAGGAACAGCAGCGCCTCCACCACGTCGTCGGGGGAGCCGATGCGCTCCAGGGCCGTCCGGCTCCGGCTCGTCTCGATCTGCTCCGATGTATAGTCCTCGGGCGGCAGAACGGTTCCGGGGACGATGCAGTTCACCCGCACGTCCGGCGCCAGCGCCCGCGCTGCCACACGGGTCAGGTGAATCAGCCCCGCCTTCGATACGCCGTGGTGCGGGAACGCCGGCCACGGCTGGACCCCCGCCAGGTCGGCGATGTTCACCGCCACCCCCTTGGATGACGCCAGGAGCGATGCCGTTGCCTGCATCAGGAGGAAGGGCGCCCGGAGGTTCACGGCCATGACCCGGTCCCACGCCTCCACCGTGATCTCGCGGAACCGGCCGGACTCGAAGAGCGACGCGCTGTTGACCAGGATGTCCAGCCCGCCCATGGACTCGCCCACGGACGTGGCCAGCGTGCGTACCGCATCGGGCCGGGAGAGATCGGCCCGGAAGGTCTCGGCCCGGCGACCGAGCGCCCGCACGTCCGCGGCCGTCCGGGCGGCCCCTTCATCGGAGCCGTGGTAGTGGATGGCCACATCGGCGCCGGCCCGGGCCAGCCCCAGCACCAGCGCCCGTCCGACCCGGTGGGCGCCGCCCGTGACCAGCCCGACCTTCCCGTCGATGTCCATGCCGGGAACGTAAGGGGCGACGGGCCGGGCGAGCAATCGACGTCGGCGGGCTCGTGGTATCGGCCGTGCATCGGGTCTGAACGGTGACGAGAACGACGAACCGAGAGCACAGAGGAGACCATGGAGCTGGACGGCAGAGTCGCGGTAGTGACGGGCGGCACGAAGGGGATCGGGCGGGCGATCGCCGAGGGCCTGCTGGAGCACGGAGCCCGGGTCGTGGTCGGAGCCCGGACGGCCGACGACGTGGAGCGGGTGGCCGACGAGATGGGCGAGAATGCGCGCGGCGCGGTCTGCGATGTCCGGAGCGCCGACGACTGCGCGGCCCTCATCGATACCGCCGTCGACGCGTTCGGCGGGCTCGACATCCTCATCAACAACGCCGGTGTCGGGATCTTCAAGCCGGTGGCGGAGATGAGCGTCGAGGAGTGGGACCGGACCCAGGGCACGAACGTGAACGGCCTCTTCTACTGCTCCCACGCGGCGATCCCGAAGCTGAAGGAGCGGGGCGGCGGCTGGATCATCAACATCGGCAGCCTGGCCGGGAAGAACACGTTCCCCGGCGGTGCGGCGTACAACGCCAGCAAGTTCGGGCTGATCGGCTTCAGCGAGGCGCTGATGCAGGAGGTCCGCCACGACGGGATCCGCGTCAGCTACATCATGCCGGGCAGCGTGGCGACGGAAGGGTTCGGGGACGGCGACTGGAAGATCCAGCCGGGCGACATCGGGAAGATCGTCCTGGACCTGCTGGCCACACCGGACCGGACGCTGCCGAGCCGCGTGGAGGTCCGGCCGTCGCAGCCGCCGAAGAAGTAGGTCGCGGCTGCAGCAGATGACACGTAGATACAGGAGCGATCGATGACCGAGTACCGGACCGAGAAGGACTCGCTGGGCGAGATGCAGGTCCCGGCGGACGCGCTCTACGCCGCCCAGACCCAGCGGGCGGTGGAGAACTTCCCGATCAGCGACCTGCGGTTCCCGCGCGGCTTCATCGCCGCCCTCGGGACGGTCAAGCGGGAAGCGGCCCGGACCAACGCCGAGCTCGGCCTGCTGGACCAGGACATGGCCGCGGCGATCGTGGAGGCCGCCCAGGCGGTGGTCGAGGGCGAGCACGACGACCAGTTCCCCATCGACATCTTCCAGACGGGGAGTGGCACGTCGACCAACATGAACGCGAATGAGGTCATTGCGACGCTGGCGAGCCGATCGCTGGGGTCGGACGTCCACCCCAACGACCACGTCAACAACGGCCAGTCATCGAACGACGTGATCCCGACGGCCATGCAGGTCGCGGCCCGGGTCGGGATCCACCAGCAGCTGATCCCGGCGCTCGAGCAGCTCCGGGACTCACTGACGAAGAAGGCGGCGGACTTCGATGGCCTGGTGAAGTCCGGTCGGACGCACCTGATGGACGCCACCCCGATCCGGCTGGGACAGGAGTTCAGCGGGTACGCCGCCCAGGTCGAGCACGCCATCCGGCGGGTCAAGGAGGCGAGCGAGGACATGGCCGAGCTGCCGCTTGGCGGCACGGCCGTCGGGACCGGCATCAACACCCACCCCGATTTCGCGCGGAAGACCATCGAGCGGGTCTCGGAGCGGGTCGGGCTCGGCTTCGTCGAGGCGCCGAACCACTTCGAGCGGCAGGCGAGCCGCGACACCATCGTCCAGGCCCACGGGGCGCTGAACACGCTGGCCGTCTCCCTCACGAAGATCGCGAACGACCTGCGCTGGCTGGCCAGCGGGCCGCGGGCGGGGCTGGCGGAAATCACGCTCCCGGCCACCCAGCCGGGGTCGAGCATCATGCCCGGGAAGGTGAACCCGGTGATCCCGGAGGCCGTGACCATGGTGGCCGCCCAGGTCATGGGGAACCACACGACGATCACGGTGAGCGGGACCGGCGGCTATTTCGAGCTGAACCTGATGATGCCGCTGATGGCCCACGCCATGCTCCAGTCGACCCGGATCCTGGCCAACGCCTCGAAGGTGCTGGCCGAGAAGTGCGTGGACGGGATCGTCGCCAACGAGGAGCGGATCACGGAGCTCCTCGAGGGGAACCTGTCGCTGGGCACGGCGCTGGCGCCCCACATCGGCTACGACGCGGCCGCGTCGCTCGCCAAGGAGGCGTTCGCACAGGGGAAGACGGTGCGGGAGCTGGCGAAGGAGAAGGAGGTCCTGCCCGAGGACGAGCTCGAACGGGTGCTGGATGCCCGGTCCATGACCGAGCCGGGGATCCCGGGCTCCTGAGGGACGGAGCCGGGGCGGTGCTAGTTGGCCTGCGGCGTCGCGTCGGCGTCCTCGTCGTCCGCGATCTCGTCGAGCCGGACCGTCGGCGTCGCGCCGTTCCCGCGCGGACCCCCGATCAGGTCCTGGAGCACCTGGAGCTGCCGGGCGATGACGGAGCGCTTCAGCGCGTTCATGGTCCAGAGCCCGTTCTTGCGCCGGCCGATGATGCCGGCGTCCGCCAGGATCGCCAGGTGGTGGGAGAGGAGCGACGGCGAGAGGTCCAGCTCCTTGCCGATGGCACCACAGGAGAGCTCGTCGCGGCGCTCGGCCAGGAGCTCCACGATGCGGAACCGGTTCTCGTCCGAGAGCGCGGCGAGGACCCGAACGACCTCCCGCGATGTGGGCTGCGATTCCTCCACGTCCCCTCCGGTCATGCTCCAGCGATGGATCTGTGTAGCGACGGGGGCTATTACCCGCCTGTATCGGACGGGGTCCGTCGCTCAGGATCCCTCCGGGGCCTCCGAGAGGTAGAGGGGGAGCGCGGTCAGCGCCTCACTGCCCACGGTGAGCCGGAACCGGTACGCGCCCGCGTGCGGGAAGATGACCTGCTCCAGCGGCATGATGACCCGCGTGCGGGGTCGACGCCGGCCCTCGGCCGTCACATCGGTGTGCCCCTCGATGGTCAGCACCTTCGTCCCCTCGTCGTCGACCAGGTCCGCCCGGAACTCCCGCCGGCCCTCCTGCTCCGGCGACCATTCCATGACGAAGACCACGGTCATCCGGTCCTGGCGGGCCGGGAACCCCGGCGCGGACAGCTCATCGAAGACCCCGACCAGGTCGAGGCGTCCGTCGGGCCGGGCGCGGGCGTCCTCACAGGCGACAGCGAGTATCAGCTCCATGGCGGGCCGATGATGACCCGGCCGGTCCGCCCCGTCAACCGGGAGGCCGCGTGAGCACCGTGCTCGTAGCCCTGTCCCACCCCGACGACGAGGTCGGGTGCGCCGGGACCATCGCGGCCCACGCGGCCGCCGGCGACCGCGTCGTGCTGCTCTGGCTCACCCGCGGGGAGATGACCGGGGCGTACCCCGATCTCCGACCCGGGGAGATCGCCGAGCGACGGATGACCGATGGGCGGGAGGCCGCCGCCCTCCTGGGCGCCGAGGCCCGGTTCCTCGAGCTGCCCGACACACGCGTCCACGCAACGCCCGACGCCGCCCGGACCGTGGCCCGTACCCTCGCCGAGATCGCGCCCGATGCCGTCGTCACCTGGGGCGACGCGTGGGTCCGGGGGATGCGGCACCCCGACCATCAGGCCACGGGAACGATCGTCCGCGACGCCATCACCCTCGCCCGGATCGGACGGGTCGTCGAGCCCACACCGCCGCACCGGGAGGACGCGCCCGTCTTCACGATCCGGGGCCGGCACTCCACGCTCCCCGCGCTGGCCGTTGACGTCACCGACCACGTGGATGCCGTCCGGGAGATCGGCGCCTTCTACCGGGAGCGGGTCGGCTGGCCGGAGGAGGGATTCCTGGAGGACCGGCTCCGCAGGGCCGGCGCCGACTACGACATCGGGGCCGCCGAGCTCTTCGACGCGTGGGAGACCCCGCCGGGGCTGGCCAGGGGGCTGCTGTGAGCCCGCACCAGGGTGGCGTGCACGACGAGCTCGGGGCCCACGTCTCCGTCGCCGGCGGCACGCCCAACGCACCGGCCCGGGCCGCCGCCCTCGATGCCGCGGTGATGCAGGTGTTCACCAAGCAGCCGAACCGATGGGCCGAGCGGCAGGTCGACGACGACGAGGCCGCCGCGTTCCGGGCGGCCCGCGACGAGCAAGGGATCCGCACCGTCGCCTCTCACGACTCGTACCTCATCAACCTGGCCACGCCCGACGCCACACTCCTGCAGCGATCGCTGAGCTCGTTCATCGCCGAGGTCCGCCGCTGCGAGGTGCTGGGGATCGAGTACATCGTGTCCCACCCCGGCAATGCCACCGACGGCGACCCGGACCGGGGACTCGCCCAGAACGCCGACGCCATCATCGACGCCCTCGACGCCGTGCCCGGCTCGGCACGCGTGCTCCTGGAGGGGACCGCCGGCTCGGGCACCGCGCTCGGCGCGACCTTCGAGGAGCTCGGCTCGCTGGTGGACCGGATCGGTCAGGCCCACCCCGATCGCATCGGGGTCTGCCTCGACAGCTGCCACCTGTGGGCCGCCGGCTACGATATCCGCCATCTCGATGACGTCCTCGACCGGCTCGACGGGACCGTCGGCCTCGAGCACCTCCGCTTCCTGCACCTCAACGACTCCGTGGCGGCCTTCGACAGCCGGCGGGACCGCCACGCCGATATCGGGCAGGGCACCATCGGGGAGGACGGCTTCCGGGCCATCATGACCCACGACGCGCTCCGTGAGATCCCCAAGGTCATCGAGACCCCCAAGGGCGACGACCCCGAGGCCGCCGACCGCGCGAATCTCGCCCTGCTGCGCTCGTTCCGTGACTAGAAAGGGCGCGGACCCCGAAAAAAGTATCCGGATCCCGGCCCGCGGCGGGATTGCTGTCTTCCAGTTAAGTCCATGATATATAGTGACGTAGAACGATATGGGGCCGCTGTGGAATCGTTCGTGCCTCATGAACG
This sequence comes from Candidatus Longimicrobiales bacterium M2_2A_002, assembly GCA_051418035.1. GTDB lineage: Bacteria > Gemmatimonadota > Gemmatimonadetes > Longimicrobiales > RSA9 > JAWVYT01. The sequence goes on along the minus strand of JBPRGE010000014.1, from coordinate 2,820 downwards.
GGCACAACAGAGAGTAGTACCGCAGCGGCGGGATAACCGGGGAGAGCGCTGCGGAAGGCGGACGGTCGTCGCTTCGGTGGCGGCCGTCTCGTCTTGCATCGGGGGCTCGGGGCCCGCCCCGAGCAACCGGCGGGCGGCCCTGCCGCCCGTAACACGCGGACCTGCGGTCCGCATCAGGCTCGCCTTCGGCTCGCAACCGGCCCGCTCCGCGGGCAGGGGCTCGGCTCCCTCGCAACACGCTCGATCCTTCGGATCTCGCAACCGGCTCGGACAGTGTCCTCGCAGTCGGCGCCTTCGGCGCAGGTGGCTCGGGCTTCGCCCTCGCGAGGGCGTCCGCGGTTGCCGGGCAAGCCGGCCCGCCCGCTGAGCCGCGGTTGACGCCCTGCCTCCGTCTCGTGATCTTTGTAATGCGGTGCGCTGAAGGGTCAAATATTTGAGCCGACACCACTGAAGCAGGGACCGACTTCTGCGCAGGACGTCACGCCCCTCGAGGGAAGGCGGATCGCGTGGGGAGGTCACCAGTCATTACGAACTGGGCTTCAAAATTACCCTTCGGTGCGCCGACTGAGCCGGCCCGCGGATTCCGCGGGTCGGCTCTTTTAGCATACAGCTTGCACCGTGCGCCGCCGAGGGGACAACCCAGGGGATCAACGGAGGGGATGATGGCACGGGTACGCGTGACGCGGCGTGTGCACTTCGCGTCGGCTCATCGACTGAGCCGGCCGGAGTGGAGTGATGAGGAGAACGCCCGGGTATTCGGGCTCTGCTCGAACCCGAACTGGCACGGGCACAACTACGAGCTGGACGTGACGGTCGATGGCGAGATCGATCCGGAGACCGGGTACGTGATGGATCTGAAGAAGCTCAAGAAGCTGGTCGAGGACCGCGTCGTCGGGGACCTCGATCACCGGAACCTGAATCTGGATGTGGGGTGGATGAAGGGACGGAACCCCACCACGGAGAACCTGGTGGTGGCCATCTGGGACCGGCTGGTGGACGACATGCCGGGCGAGGCGGAGCTGGTGCGGCTGGTGCTGTACGAGACGCCGCGCAACTACGTCGAGTACACGGGGGAGTGACGATGGGAAACGGGAAGGTGGACGTGGCGTCGGAGCCGGAGCGCGATACTACGGAGCTCAAGGGGATCGTCCGGCGTCTGCTCGGCGAGCTCGGTGAGGATCCGGACCGGGAAGGGCTCCTGGAGACCCCCCGTCGGGTGGCGGAGAGCCTCCGGTTCCTGACCCGTGGCTACGAGCAGACGGTCGAGGATGCGATCGGCGGGGCCATCTTCAATGAGGACCATCACAACATGGTGGTGGTCAAGGACATCGAGCTCTACTCGATGTGCGAGCACCACATGCTGCCGTTCTTCGGGCGCATGCACGTGGCGTACATCCCGAACGGCCGGATCCTGGGACTGAGCAAGGTGCCGCGCGTGGTCGATGTCTTCGCGCGTCGGCTCCAGGTCCAGGAGCGGCTCACGGAGCAGGTGGCCCGGGCCATCATGGAGACACTGGAGCCGGCGGGCGTGGGGGTGGTCTGCGAGTGCTACCACCTGTGCATGATGATGCGCGGAGTGCAGAAGCAGAACTCGAAGACCATCACCAGCGCCATGAAGGGCGTCTTCCTCGATGACCTGAAGACCCGGGAGGAGTTCCTCCGGCTCACCGCCGTCAACGGGATCGTCGGTTGATGGCCGGTCCTGACGGGGGCGGCGGGTCCGTCACGGGGTCGCTCGAGGGCCGGGCCGTGGTGGTGACGGGCGCGACCGGCGGCATCGGGCGCGCGGTCGCCCTGCGGCTGGCCGGTGCTGGCGCCCGGCTCTGGCTCGTGGCCCGGACCCGCGACCGGCTCGAGGTCGTAGCCGGGGAGGTCGGCGGGACGGCGCTCGCCGGTGATGCCGGTGATCCCGACGACGTGGAGGCGATCCGACAGCGCGTCGAGGGGGAGGGTGGGGCGTACGGGCTCGTCAATGCCGCCGGCACCTTCGACCTCGCGCCGGTCGACAGGACGGAGCCCGCGATGTTCGAGCGGATGATCCACGGCAACCTCCGGGGCCCGTTCCTGATGGTCCGGGCGCTCCTGCCGGGGATGAAGCAGCGGGGCGAGGGCCACGTGATCACCGTGGGATCGGTGGCGGGACGGGTCGCGTTCCCCGGGAACGGCGCCTACTCGGCGTCCAAGTTCGGCGTACGGGGCCTGCACGAGGTCCTCGGCGCCGAGCTCCGCGGGACCGGCGTCCGGGCCACGCTCGTGGAGCCGGCCGCCACCGATACCGGCATCTGGGACCCGCTCGACCCCGAGGCCAGCGACGACCTGCCCGGTCGGGGCGAGATGCTCGACCCCGGCGCCGTGGCGGACGCAGTGCACTTTGCCATTTCCCGGCCGCCGTCGGTGAGCATCCCGACGGTCGCCGTTCAACGGAGTTAGACCATGTACGTCGTCAGCGTTCAAGCCCACTACGACTCGGCCCATTTCCTCCGGACCTACAAGGGGAAGTGTGAGAAGCTCCACGGCCACCGGTACGTGGTGGAGGCCGCCCTGATGTCCGAAACGCTGAACGAGAGCGGGCTGGCCTACGACTTCGTCGACGTGAAGCGACACCTCCGGGAGCTGGCCGACTGGCTCGACCACGAGAACATCAACGAGCTGCCGCCGTTCACCGAGATCGAGCCGTCCGCCGAGAACCAGGCCCGGTTCTTCTATGAGCAGCTCAAGGACCGGATGCCCGACGCCATGAAGGACGCCCTCCTCTACACCAGGGTGTGGGAGACCCCCACCCAGTGGGCCCAGTACTCGGAGAAGACGCTGGCGTTCTGA
>JBPRGE010000013.1:0-23643 GCA_051418035.1 Candidatus Longimicrobiales bacterium M2_2A_002 | reverse complement strand
CGCCGATGATCATCCACAGCGCCCGGTTGGTGGGCGAGCCGGTGAAGGCCTCCGAGAGCTCGGACGCCACCGACTGCGACGCCTGGATACCGAACACCAGCAGGAGCACCCCGCCGATCATCACCGCCAGGCCGATTGCCTTGCGCGTTGTCATGATATCAATCACCTCCCGGGCCCAGGAAGGCGCACCATTCGTTCCGCCGGCCAAATCCGGAACCGCATCGGCTCACACCTTCGCGGAGCCCGTAAGGATTCGAACGTAAGGGGCGAGCCGCAGGCGAGCCCCGTCGTCCGAGGCTGCCCGGTGCCAATGAAAACGGGGCCGCGAAATCGCGGCCCCGTTTCAGAGGCGCCGGGCAGATTCGAACTGCCGAATGGAGGTTTTGCAGACCTCTGCCTTACCACTTGGCTACGGCGCCGTAGAAACGGCCCCGGCTCTCACCGAGGCCGTTCGAGAGCGGGACACCGGGCTCGAACCGGCGACCTTCACGTTGGCAACGTGACGCTCTACCAACTGAGCTAGTCCCGCCAAAGGCCTCGTCCGAGGCCATCCTGCGTGTCCTGCCTGCCGCCCAAAGTCTACCCGGACCGGGGTGCACCGTCAACCCGCGACGGGCCTGAAGAAGCGCGAAAGCGACCCCCGCCCGCAGGTGGGGGCCGCTCTCCGCTTCCTACGGCAGTGGAAGCTGCTATCGGACCAGCGTGATATCCACCGTGGCCGAGACCTCGCCGCGGGCGCCGATGCCCGCCCCGATCTCGATGGAGTCCGGGAAATCGTAGTTCACGTCATCATTGGTCAGCGTGAGCGTGTTACCGCTCAGCGTATACGCGGCGGCGATGTCCGAGACCAGCCCGGCCATCGAGGCCTGGCCGGTGAAGTCGATGTTCAGCGTGCCCCCGCTGATCGTGAACGTGCCCGCCATCGGGACTTGGCCCGTCTGGGCTGCCGGAACCTCGATCGTGCCCGTGAACGACCCGTCGCTGGCGACGTTCAGCGTGACGGTGCCGCCGAGGTCGGTGATCACGTCCACCGAGAAGGCGGTGTTCCCGTTGTCGGTGTACTCGAACTGGGTCACGTTCCAGTTCCCGGACAGATCGGAGACCACGAGGCCGGTTGCGTCATCGTCGTCATCGCAGGCGGCAGCCGCAAATACGGCCAACACCAGCACACTCGCGGTGCGTAGGAACTTCATCACTGCTTCTCCTGTTTCCTGGAGGATACGAAGGGATAGCGCCGGCGCAGCGCCGACCGTTCAGGCTATGAAGCTAGGACGAGCGTGGACCGTTGTCCACCCGGTGTCCGGGCCGGGTTCACCCCGCCCGGAGCAGTTCCCGGGCGTGGTCGAGGCTCGTCTCGCTCTCCGGGTCGCCGCCGAGCATCCGGGCGAGCTCCCGGACCCGGTCGTCGCCGTCGAGCTCCTCGAGGGCCGTCCGCGTCATCCCGTCGGCCTCGCCCTTCAGGACCAGGAGGTGGTGGTCGGCCCGGGACGCGATCTGGGGGAGGTGCGTGATGGCGAACACCTGGTGGTGGGCGGCGACCTCCCTGAGCTTGGCGCCCACCTTCACGGCGATCTTCCCGCCGATCCCGGCATCGATCTCGTCGAAGACCAGCGTGGGGACCCGGTCGACCCGGGCCAGGATCGTCTTCAGCGCGAGCATGACCCGGGACAGCTCGCCGCCCGAGGCCACGTCCTTGAGCGGGCGGGGCTCGAATCCGACGTTCACGGCCACCAGGAACTCGACCTGCTCCGCGCCGTTCGGCCCGGGCTCGTCCAGCGGCTTCAGGACGACCCGGAACCGTCCGCCCTCGAGCCCCACCTCCGGCAGGATCTCCACGACCCGCTCGGCCAGCTCCCGACCGGCCTCCTCGCGCCCCTCGGTCAGCCGGCCCGCCAGCTCCCCCACCCGCGCCTCGGCGGCGGCCTCCCGCTTCTCGAGCGCCTTCCGCTCGAAGCTGGCGCTCTCCAGCGTGTCCAGCTCCTCGCGGGCCGTCCGGGCGGTCTCGAGGACGTCCTCGAGCTCGGGCCCGTACTTGTTCTTGAGCCGGTAGAGCGTGTCCTGCCGCCGCTGGATCGCGTCGAGGCGACCCGGGTCGTGCTCCACCTGGCTCGCGTACGTCGCCATCCGCCGGCCGAGCTCCTCCACGTTGTAATACGCGGTCTCGAGCAGCTCCCGGGCGGGCTCCTCGGACGGGTCGATCCGGATCAGCTCGTTCAGCTCGCGGCGGAGCGCGCCCAGCACCTCCGCGACCGCCGTCTCGCTCTCGTAGAGCGCCCGGTTCAGCGAGTCGGAGAGGCGGGCCAGATCCTCGGCGTGCTCCAGGCGACGGCTCTCCGCCTCCAGCTCCTCCTCCTCGTCGGGCTCGATCTCGGCCTCGTCGATCTCGGTCAGCTGGAACCGGAGGAAGTCCGCCCGCTGCTCGATCTCGCGACGGCGTGACTCCAGCGCCTCCCGCTCCCGGCGGACCTCCGCCAGCTCGTCGTACGCGGCCCGCATCCCGTCCACCAGGCCCGTCTGCCCGGCAAAGGCGTCGAGGATCGCGCGCTGGTCGGCGTTCCGCAGCAGCGCCTGGTGCTCGTGCTGGCCGTGGAGGTCGGCCAGGCGACTGCCCAGCTCGCCCACCAGCCCGGCGGTGCTCGCCGCCCCGTTCACCCACGCCCGGTTCCGGCCCTCCACGGCCACCTCCCGGCGGAGGATCAGGAGCCCGTCCTCCGTGTCCAGCCCCTGCTCGCGGAGGATCGACAGGATGTCCGATCGGCCCTCCACGTCGAAGACGCCCTCGACCACCGCCCGATCGGCGCCCGCGCGCACGGCGTCGGACGAGGCCCGCTCACCCAGCAGGAGCGACAGTGCGCCCACGATGATGGACTTCCCCGCCCCGGTCTCGCCCGTGAGCACGTTGAGGCCTGGCTCCAGGCGCACGGCGAGACGCTCGATAACGGCGAAGTTCTCGATGCGGAGCTCGATCAGCATGGTGCCGGATGATAGGCCGGTGCCGCGGGCCGGATCAATAGCTGGACGGGTCTACCTCCCCGTCATCGACCGCGGGACCGTCTCCTCCAGCGCCGGCTGCCCGGCCGTCTCCGTCGCCGCCGACCGGCGCCTCACCGGGCTCCGGCGCCGTCGGCGCCTTGATCCCCCAGTGCAGCTTGCGGCGGAGCGTGGCGAAGAAGCTCTGGCCGTGGAGCCGGACCAGCGGGACCGTCGCCTCGCCGCGGCTCACGACCAGACGGTCCCCGTTCGTCAGCGCCTCGCCCTCCTGCCCGTCCACCGTGAGGACCACCTCGGCGTTCGGCTCCCGGATCTCGACCTCCACCAGCGTGTCCGCCGGCAGCACCAGCGGCCGGACGGCCAGCGTGTGGGGGCAGATCGGCGTGGCCAGCAGGCACTCCATCTGCGGCGCCACGATCCCGCCGCCGGCCGACAGCGAGTACGCCGTCGAGCCCGTGGGTGTGGCGATTATGATCCCGTCGGCGGAGTACTCGCCCACCTCCTCGCGCTCCTCGCCCAGCAGGATCGCCAGGCGGATGACCCGGGCGAAGCCGCCCTTGTGCAGCACGGCGTCATTGAGGGCCATGTGCTCGGTGCCGGGGTTGCCCTGCGCGTCGATGACCCGGGCCTCCAGCGTGAACCGGGTGTCCAGCCAGTAGTCGCCGGCCATGACGTCGGCCAGCGCCGGTTCCAGCGCGCCCGGGCCGACGGACGTCAGGAAGCCCAGGTGGCCCAGGTTCACGCCCAGCACCGGTGTGTGGTGGGTCGCAACGAGGCGTGCGCCCCGCAGCAGCGTGCCATCACCGCCGAACGAGAGGAGCAGGTCGAACCGGCCGGGGACGAAGTCGCCGGCGGAGTCGAACAGGTCCTCGAGCCCCTGCTCCGGGTACAGCTCCAGCCCGTGCTCGGGCGCCAGCCGGTTCAGCGTGTCGGCCACCGCCTCCAGCGTGGGGTCCCGGCTCTGGCCGACGATCCCGATCCGCCGGAAGGGCGCGGTGTGGTCCATTATGCCGTCTCGCGTACCGTCTTCACGCCCAGCCGCACCAGGTCCCGGGCCTCCTCGGCGATCCCGGCGGGCGTGAGCCCGACCTCCTCGAGCTGCTGGCCCCGGGCGGCGTGGTCGATGATGCGGTCCGGGACACCCATGATCCGGACCCGCGGCCGATCGGACTCCCGGTCCGCGGCCCGGGCGGCCACCGCGGCGCCGAACCCGTTCACGACGGTCCCCTCCTCGATGGTCAGGACCGCCCGGTGCGAGCCGAGCGCCCAGTCCAGCGTGTCCTCATCCATGGGCTTCAGGAACCGGCAGTTGACGACGGACGCGTCGATCCCCTGCTCGTCCAGCCTGCCGGCCGCCTCGAGGGCCGGGAGTACCATCGTCCCGGTGGCCAGGAGCGCGATGTCGCTGCCCTCACGGAGCACCTCCCAGCTGCCCAGCTCGATCGGCTCGATCTCGTCGAGCGCCGGCGCGTCGGCGGGGACGGAGTCCCGGGGGTACCGGAGGGTGAACGGCCCGTCGTCGTACTCGACGCCGAGGCGCAGCAGCGCCAGCATCTCGGCGGCGTTCTTCGGCGCGGTCACGACCGTGTTCGGCACGGCCAGGAAGTAGGCGATGTCGTAGAGCCCCATGTGCGTGGGCCCGTCGTTGCCGACCAGCCCCGCCCGGTCCATGGCGAAGACGACGGGCAGCTTCTGGATCGCCGCGTCGTGGATGACGGAGTCGTACGCCCGCTGCAGGAACGTCGAGTAGATGGCGGCCACCGGCCTCATCCCTTCGGCGGCGAGCCCGGTGGCGAAGGTCACGGCGTGGCCCTCGGCGATCCCGACATCGAAGAACCGGTCGGGGTAGGCCTCGCCGAACGCGCCGGTCCCCGTCCCGCCGGGCATGGCGGCCGTGATGACCGTCATCTCGGGGTGCTTCGCGCCGAGCTCGACGAGGCCGCGGCCGAAGACCTTGGTGTAGCGGGGCAGCCCGGCGCTCTTCTTCCGGATCTCGCCGCTGATCTTGTCGAACGGCTTGGCGCCGTGCCAGCCGACGGGGTCCTTCTCGGCGGGGGCGAAGCCGTGCCCCTTCTGGGTGATCACGTGGACCACCCGCGGGCCCTTCATGTCCCGCACGTTCCGGAGCGTCTCCACCAGCTCGGCCGTATCGTGCCCATTGACGGGGCCCACATAGCGGAAGCCCAGATCCTCGAACACCATCCCGGCCACGACCATGTTCTTCAGGCTGTCATCCAGCTTCACGGCCAGGTGCTCCATCGGCTCGGGCAGCCGGTGGACCAGCCCCTTCACCTCGTCCCGGACCCGGTTGTAGAGCGGGTTGCTCCGGAGCTTGGTCAGGTACTTGTTCATCGCGCCCACGTTCGGCGCAATGGACATCTCGTTGTCGTTCAGGATGACGATCAGGTCGCGGTCGATGTGGCCCGCGTTGTTCAGCGCCTCGTACGCCATCCCGCTGGTCAGCGCCCCATCGCCGATGATCGCCACGACGTTGTGGTCCTCACCCTTCAGGTCACGGGCGGTGGCCATCCCGAAGGCCGCGGAGATGGACGTGGCGGCGTGGCCGGCGCCGAAGGTGTCGTACTCCGACTCGTCGCGCTTGAGGAACCCGCTCAGCCCGTCCTTCTGGCGGATCGTGTCGAACCGGTCGTTCCGCCCGGTCAGGATCTTGTGCGGGTACCCCTGGTGCCCCACGTCCCAGACGAGCCGATCGGTGGGCGTGTCGAAGACGTAATGGAGCGCGATGGTCAGCTCCACCACGCCGAGCCCCGGGGCGAAGTGGCCCCCGAGCTGGCTGATGACGTCCACCAGACGCTGCCTGACCTCGTCGGCCAGGGCGTCCAGCTCGCTCGCGTCCAGCCGGCGGATGTCCGCCGGTGAGGTGATCTGCTCCAGCAAGGCCAAAATGGTCCTCCCGTTCTCGTTATCGGTCCCGGACCGCGGCAAACCGGGCCAGCGCGGCCAGCGCCTCCGACCGGATCCCGCCGACCTCCAGCGCGTCCAGCGCCCGCTCGACCTCCGCGTCAGCCCGCGCCCGCGCGCCATCCATACCCTCCAGCGACGGGAACGTGGCCTTTTCCAGCTCCGTGTCCCGGCCGGCCGTCTTGCCCAGCACGTCGCTGTCGCCGGTCACATCCAGGATATCATCCGCGATCTGGAACGCCAGCCCGAGGGCGGACCCGTACACCGCGAGCGCGTCCCGGGCCGCCGGGCTCGCACCGGCCGCCAGACCGCCCATCACGGGTGCCGCCGCAAGGAGCGCGCCCGTCTTCCGGCGATGGATCGCCTCGAGCTGCTGCACCGTCACGGCCCGGCCCTCGGCCGCCAGGTCGAGCGCCTGCCCGCCGACCATCCCGCCGGCACCGGCGGCCTCGCAGAGCGTGACCACCAGCTCCCCGACCGCGCGGTCCCCGAGCTCCAGCTCCCGGCCGGACTCTGCGACGACCCGCGCGGCCAGCGGGATCAGTGCCGCGGCGGCCACGGCGGCGACGCGCTCACCGTAGCGCACGTGGGTCGCCGGCCTGCCGCGGCGGAGCTCGTCGTCGTCCATGGCGGGCAGGTCGTCGTGGATCAGCGAGTAGGTGTGGATCAGCTCCAGCGACGCGGCCAGCCGGTAGACGGGGGCGGGCACGTCGTCGACCAGCGCCCGGCAGGCGGCCACGCACAGGATCGGGCGCAGCCGTTTCCCGCCGGCGTCCACCGCGTATCGGACCGCCTCGGCCAGCGGCCCGGAACCGGCCGTGTCGACGGCCGACCGGAGCGCCGTCTCGACGGGCACCCGCTCGGCGGCGAGGAACGCCTCGAGCCGGGAGGCGCTCACTCGTCGGCGGCCTCGGTCTCCACGCGCACGGCGCCGTCCATCTCCACCACCAGCTTCTCGACCCGCACCCGGCTCTCGTCGAGGAACGAATGGGCCGCGCGCACGTGGCCGATCCCCTCCTCGAACAGCTCCAGCGCTTCCTGGAGCTCCAGCTCGTCCTGCTCGAGCCGCTCGACGATCTCCTCGAGACGCCCCAGCCGTTCCTCGAGCCCGACCTCCTCCGCCCCACTCCCCTTACTCATCTGGCTCCGTCCGTTCCACGGTACAGTCCACGCGACCGTCCACCACCCGGAGGCGGAAGGTGTCGATCTCCTCGAAGTCGGCGGTGCGGCGCAGCAGCCGGCCGTCCGCATCCTGGGCGACCGCGTAGCCCCGCCTGAGCGCGGCCAGCGGCGACAGGGCCTCCAGCTTGTCCATGGCCCGGCCCAGCCGCCGCGCCCGTCGCTCCATCAGCGCGTCGATCCCCGCCTCCAGCCCGGACCCCGCGTCGGTCACGCGGCGCCGCTGTACGTCCATCCGCCGGACCGCCGCGCTGCCGATCCGCCGGGCGGCCATCCGGAGCTGGCGACGCAGCTCGGCGCCATCGGGGACGGTCTGCTCCGCCGCCGCCGACGGCGTCGCAGCCCGGCAGTCGGCCACCAGGTCGGCGATGGTCACGTCCGTCTCGTGACCCACGGCGCTCACCACGGGCACGGGGCTGGCCACAATGGCCCGGGCCACCTCCTCACGGTTGAACGCCCACAGGTCCTCCACCGAGCCGCCGCCCCGGCCCACGATGATCACGTCCACGCCGCCGTGCTCGGCCAGCCGGGCCATGGCGTCCGCGATCTCGAGCTCCGCGCCATCACCCTGCACCCGGGCCGGGCTCAGCACGATCGTGCACCACGGCGCCCGCTGCTCGATCACGCGGATCACGTCGTGGACGGCGGCGCCCACGGGCGACGTGACCACGCCGATCCGCCGGGGGTGGCGCGGGAGCGGGCGCTTGCGGGCCGGGTCCATGAGCCCCTCGGCCTCGAGCCTGCGACGGAGCTTCTCGAACGCGAGCCGCCAGAGCCCGCCCGCGTCGCTCGACTCCAGCTCCCGGACGATGAGCTGGTAGTCGCCCCGGGGCTCGTAGAGTGACACGCTGCCAAACGCGCGCACGCCCATCCCCTCCTCCGGGTCCGTGGGCAGACGCCGGGCGTCGCTGGCGAACAGGACGCACCGGACCTGGGCGTCGGCGTCCTTGAGCGAGAAGTAGCAGTGCCCCGACGCGGCCCGCTTCCAGTTGCTCACCTCGCCGGAGACCCACAGCGGCGGCAGCGACTGGTCCAGGAGCTCCCGGACCAGCCGGTTCAGGTTGCTGACGCTGTACGTGGTGCGCGGGGCGTCGCCCTCCCCCGCCGGCCGGGTCTGCCGCTCCGCCTCCGCGGCGGCGAACAGGTCCAGCGGTCCGGTCACGCGGCCCCGACCCCCCGGGCGGCCTCCGACCGGGCCGAGCGCTGCGCCGCCTCCAGGGTGTTCTTCAGCAGCATCGTGATGGTCATGGGGCCCACACCGCCGGGCACCGGCGAGATGGCCTCGGCCACCTCGCTGACGCCGTCGAAGTCGACATCGCCGACCCACCGGTAGCCCCGGTCGGCCGTCGGGTCGTCGACCTTGTTGGAGCCGACGTCGATGACCACGACGCCCTCCCTGACCATGTCCTTCGTCACCGTGTTCGGACGGCCGACGGCCGCGACCACGATGTCGGCCCGGCGCGTCATGGCGCCCAGGTCCGGCGTCCGGCTGTGGGCCACCGTCACCGTGGCGTTGCCGCCCCGGGCCTTCCGGAGCAGGAGGAGCGCCAGCGGCTTGCCGACGATGTTCGACCGGCCGACAATCGTCACGTTCTTGCCCGACGGGTCATACCCGTTCCGGACGAGCATCTCGACGATCCCGGCGGGCGTGCACGGCGCCAGGACTTCCTCATCGCCGATGGACAGCCGGCCCACGTTCACCGGGTGGAACCCGTCCACGTCCTTCTCGGGGTCGATGGCCCGGATGATCTCGTCCTCGTCGATCTGGTCGGGGAGCGGCAGCTGGACCAGGATCCCGTGGATCTCCGGATCGGCGTTCAGCCCCTCCACCACGCCCAGCAGCTCGTCGTGGGGCGTATCGCCCGGGAGCGTGATCTGCCGGGAGCTGAAGCCGGCCTTGTCGGCGGCCTTCCCCTTCATCCGGACGTACTGGTGGCTCGCCGGGTCGTCCCCGACCAGCACCGTGGCCAGCCCCGGCTTCACGCCGGTCTCGGCCAGGAGCGACTCCGCGCCCTCCCGGATCTCCTCCCGCATCTCCTTCGCCAATTCGCGCCCATCGATGATCTTCGCCATGCTCTATCCCCTCCAGCCACCCTCCCACCGCGATGGGGGTCCGTGGCTGCGTTTGTTGTCAGTTTCTCTACTGCCCGAACCTGCGACGAACAGCCGAACGCGGAACCGCGGAACCGGCGGAGCCGCAAAACCTCCTCCGCGAATCCCGCCGGCTTCACCGCCAGCTCAAACCACGAAGAGCTGCGGGTCGGCTCCCGCCAGCCTCGTCGCGCCGCCGCGAGTCTTCCGCGGATTCTCCGTCCCGTTCCGCGCTTCCGCGTTCCCCAACGTCATTGAAAGGTGACGTCCCCGCCCTGCGATGGGAACCGCCGGTCCTCCGCCGCTCACCGCGCGAAGTCCACCGCCCGGGTCTCCCGGATCACCACCACCTTGATCTGGCCCGGGTACTGGAGCTCCTCCTCCAGCGTGCGCGCGATCTTCTCGCTCAGCCGGGCCATGTCGTTGTCGCGGGCCTTCTCCGGGTCGACCATGACCCGGACCTCCCGGCCCGCCTGGATCGCGAAGCAGCGCTCGACGCCGTCGAACCCCTGGGCGATCTCCTCGAGCTTCTCCAGCCGCTTCACGTACGTCTCGAACATCTCCCGCCGGGCGCCCGGGCGCGCGCCGCTGATGGCGTCGGCCGCGGTGACGAGGAACGTCTCCGGGTAGCGGTGGGGCTCCTCGTCGTGGTGCGCCCGTATCGCGTTCAGCACCGGATCGGGCTCGCCGTGCCGCTTGCACAGGTCGTAGCCGAGCTCCACGTGGGTGCCCTCGTGCTCGTGGGTGAGCCCCTTCCCGACATCGTGGAGCAGCCCCATCCGCTTGGCCATCTGGGCGTCCAGGTCCATCTCGAGGGCCATGTTCCCGGCCAGCCGCGCCACCTCCCTGGAGTGCAGCAGCTGGTTCTGGCCGTAGGACGTCCGGAACTTGAGCCGGCCCAGCACCTTCACGATCTCGTCGGCGACGCCGTGGATGCCCAGGTCGTAGAGGACCTCCTCGGCCGCCTTGACCATCGACTCCTCGACCTCGCCCCGGCTCTTGGCCACCAGCTCCTCGATCCGGCCGGGGTGGATCCGGCCGTCGGCCACGAGCTTCTCCATGGCGATCCGGCCGATCTCCCGGCGGATCGGGTCGAAGCCCGATAGGATGACGGCCTCGGGCGTGTCGTCGATGATCACGTCGATGCCGGTCTCCTGCTCGAACGCCCGGATGTTGCGGCCCTCGCGGCCAATGATCCGGCCCTTCATCTCGTCCGACGGGAGCGTCACCACGCTGACCACGCTCTCGGCCGTGTGGTCCGCGGCGATCCGCTGGATGGCGAGGCCGATGATGTTCTTCGCTTCCCGCTCGGCCTCCCGCCTCGCGTTCTCCTTGATCTCCCGGATCGTGTTGGACGCCTCGGACCGGGCCTCGTCCTCGAGCCGGGTGACCAGCTCCTTCTTCGCCTCGGTCGCCGACATCCCGGCCAGCGACTCGAGCTTCTTCCGGGTCTCCTGTTCCTTCTCCCGGACCGCTTCATCGGCCTCATCGAGCTGGCGCGCCCGCTGCTCGAGCGCCCGCTCCCGGTCCTCGATCGCCTGCTCGCGCTCCTCCAGGACGTCGTACTTCCGATCGAGGTTCGACCGACGCTCGTCGAGGCGCGCCTCCGCCCGCTCCAGCTCCTCCCGCCGGCGGCCCTCCTCGCGCTCCCACTCCTCCCGGATCTGGACGGCCTTCTCCCGTCCCTCGAGCTCCGCCGCCTTGCGGGTGCGCTCCGCGTCCTCTCGCGCGGACGCCAGGATACGCTCCGCTTCCTCCTCGGCGCCGCCGCGCGCACTGCGCAGTCGGAGACGCTCGCCGAGCCAGCCCAGGAACAGGCCGGCCACGCCGATGGCCACCAGGATCAGGATGTCCATATGGGCTCCAGAAAAGGCGCAGAGCGCCTTGGAATGACTGCTCGAACCATCGTCGGGATCGCCGCTCCCGACGGACCGGCAGACTCACTGCCGGGATGGGAGAAGCTAGGCCCGGTCAGTCGCCGGATGCAAGGTCGGAACCGGCCAGCTTCTCGTCGATCTCGGTCACCAGCCGCGCGGTCCGCTCGGCCAGGGTCGACCGGAGCTCCTCGGCCGTCTCCCGGGCCTGGAACAGCTGGTCGGCGAGGGCCATGGCGGCGAGGATCGCGGCCTTGTGCGCCTCGACGAGCCGGCCCCGGGACATGATCTCGTCGATGGTCTCGTTCACGTACCGGGCGCACTCCCGGGTGTACTCCTCGGTCGCCTCGGACCGGATCGTGTACTCCTCGCCGGCGATCTCCACCCTCGTGACGGTACGGGCGTCGTCGGTCACAGCTCCTCCCGCAGGAAGTCGAAGCGGGACACCAGCCGCCGGATCCGGTCCTGCGCCTCCACCATGCGACGACGGAGCTCCTCGTTCTCGTCCTCGAGCGACCGCATCCGCTCCCGCAGCTTCATCGGGTCGAGCGCGCCGCTGCTGACATCGTTCAGCGTCTTCCGGAGCCTGGCGCTCCGGTCCTCGGCCATCTCGGCCCGGGCGCGGTACCCGGCCAGCTCCTCCAGGAGCTTCCGGACCCGTGACTCGAGCCGGGCGAAGTCCTCGGGCAGCGCCCCGTCCGTCCGGGCGTCAGCCGCGTCGTTCGACACCGTGGGCATCCTCCAACCGTTTCAGGACCCGGTCGACCGCCTGGTCGACCTCCGCATCCTTCAAGGTACGCTCGGGGTGCCGGAAGACCAGCCGGTAGGCGATGCTCCGGATCCCCTCGTCCACGCCCTCACCGGTGTAGACGTCGAACACCTCGAGCGTCTCCAGCCACGGGCCCGCCGCGTCCCGGATCGTATCGGCCACCCGTGCCGCCGGGATCGACCCGGGCACCAGCAGCGCCAGGTCCCGATCGATGGCCGGCTGCGTGGGGAGCGGCGCCAGCGCGGGCCGCTCGCCACGGGTCATGGCGTCGGTCAGCCGCAGCTCCAGTACGAACGCGGGGGCTGCCCACGCCGGCGCGTCCATGGCGTCCTCGGCCACCCGGCCGGCGACGCCGATCAGCTCGTCGCCCGCGCGGAGCGCGAGCCGGGTCCCCGGCGCCAGCTCCCCGTCCAGCGTGAGCCGCCCGGGGTCCGCGTCACCGAGCGGCTCCACGGTACCGCCGCCCAGTACGTCCAGCAGCGTCTCGGCCAGCCCCTTCACGTCCCAGAGGTCCCGGTCCGGGACCTCGTCGCTCCAGTGCGCCGGGCGCGTGGCGCCCGAGACGAGGGCGGCCACCCGCGTCTCCTCCTCGGGCACCGGGCCGTCGCCCTGATGGAACGTGGTCCCCAGCTCGAAGAGTCGGACGTTGCGCACGCCCCGGGCCATGTTCAGCTCGGCCGCCCGGATCAGCCCGTGGGCGAGCGTCGAGCGGAGCATGCTCTCCTCGGCCGAGAGCGGCCGGAGCAGCTCCACGGTGCCGGCGCCCTCGGGCGCCATGGGGATGCTCCGGGCCTCCAGCAGCCCCTGCCCGGTCAGGAAGTCCCGGAGCGTGTCCTCGAGGGCCGACAGCGGCGCCCCGGGCACCGCCGTGGGCCGGAACGGCCGGAGCGCCCCGCCGAACCGGTCGTAGCCGTAGCGCCGGGCGACCTCCTCGATCAGGTCGATCTCCCGGGTGATGTCATGGGCTCGGAAGCCGGGCACGAGGAACGCCAGCTCGTCCTCGGTCCGCTCGTGGAGCTCGAAGCCCAGGTGGGTCAGCAGCTCCTCGATGGTGTCGGCGCTCATGGCCTCGCCCAGCACCGTCTCCACGCGGGCCGGCCGGATCCGGACCACCGCCGGCGCCTCGGGGCTCGGGTAGACGTCCACCGCCTCCTCGGAGACGTGGCCGCCCGCCAGCGCCTGGATCAGCTCCACCGCGCGGTGGGCCGCGCGCTCCATCCCGTCGATGTCGGTGCCCCGCTCGAAGCGATAGCTCGCGTCGGTGGAGAGCCCCAGCGCCCGTGCCGTGCGACGGACGGTCTTCGGGTCGAAGCAGGCGCACTCGAGGAGGACGCGGGTGGTGCCCACCGACACCTCGCTGTCGGCGCCGCCCATGACGCCGGCCACCGCCACGGGGTCGGCGTCATCGGCGATCACCAGCATGTCCGTGTCCAGCTTCCGCTCCACGTCATCGAGCGTGGTGATCGTCTCGCCCGGCCCGGCCCGGCGGACCACGATCGCGGGCCCCTGCAGCGCGTCCAGGTCGAAGGCGTGCAGCGGCTGGCCGAGCTCGTGGAGCACGTAGTTGGTGGCGTCCACCACGTTGTTGATCGGCCGCTGCCCGATGGCCCGGAGCCGCGACGCGAGCCACGCGGGCGACGGGCCGACGTCGACGCCCTCGATCAACACGGCGATGTAGCGCGGGCAGCCCTCGGGATCCTCGATCCGGATCCGGACGCCCTCGCCGGTCCCCTTCTCCTCGAACCGACGGAAGTCGACCGCCGGCATGGTGGCGTCCGTCCGCTCGTCGCTGTCCCGGGCGGGGAACGGCGGCAGCTCGATGCCGTGGTGACCGTCCGGCGCCAGCTCCCGGGCCACGCCCACGTGGGAGAGGAGGTCCGGTCGGTTGGGCGTGATCTCGAGCGTCAGGCGCGTGTCGTCGAGCCCCAGCTCGTCGATCAGCGGCGCGCCCGGCGTCAGACCGTCGGCCAGGCGGAGGAGCCCGGAGGCGTCCCGGCCGAGCTCGAGCTCCGCCTCGCTGCACAGCATCCCCCGGCTCGTCTCGCCCCGGATCTCCGCCTCCCCGATCTCCATCCCGCCGGGCAGCGTGGCGCCCACCGGCGCGAACGGGTAGAGAGCGTCGGGCTCCACGTTCGGCGCGCCGCAGACCACCTGGACGGGCTCATCGCCGCCGGCGTCGACGTCGCAGAGCGACAGGGTATCGGCGTTCGGGTGCCCGCGTACCGTGACGACCCGGCCCACGACGAGATCCTCGAGCCCCGCCCCCGGGCGGGCGGTCTCCTCGACCGGCGCGCCCAGCATGCCGAGCCGGTCGGCGAGCTCCTCCGGCGACGCCTGGATCCCCGGCGCGATCTCTCGGAGCCAGCGGTAGCTGACGTTCATGCGAACTGCTCCAGGAAGCGGATGTCACCGTCGTACAGCATCCGGATGTCGGGCACGCCGAACGCGAGCATGGCGACCCGGCCGGGCCCCATCCCGAAGGCGAACCCGGTGTAGCGCTCCGGGTCGTAGCCCACGGCCTCGAACACGTTCGGGTCGACCATCCCGGCGCCCATGATCTCGAGCCAGCGGGTGCCCTTGCACGTGCTGCACCCGGTCTCGCAGAACGGGCACGTGACGTCCACTTCGGCGCTCGGCTCCGTGAACGGGAAGAACGACGGCCGGAACCGGGTCTCGGTGTCGGTCCCGAAGAGTCGCCGGGCGAACTCCGCCAGCGTGGCCTTCAGGTCGACCATGGTGATGCCCTCGTCCACCACCAGCCCCTCGATCTGCTCGAACGCCGGCGCGTGGCTCGGGTCCCACGGGTCGCGGCGGTAGACGAGCCCCGGCGCCAGGATCCGGATCGGCGGCTCGTGGGCCATCATCGTCCGGACCTGGACGGGCGATGTGTGGCTCCGCAGGAGCACGCCCTCGTCCAGGTAGAAGGTGTCGCCCGGCGCCGCGGCCGGGTGGTCCAGCGGCGTGTTCAGCGCCTCGAAGTTGTGCCAGTCGGTCTCGGCCTCGGGGCCCCGGGCCCGGACGAACCCCATGGACCGGAACACGCCGTGGATCTCGTCGACCACCTGCGTGACCGGGTGGCGGCCGCCCTTCCAGCGACGACGTCCGGGCAGCGTCAGGTCCGTCCCCTCACCACCCGCGTCGCCACTCTCCAGCTCCGCGGCCCGGGCCTCGAGGAGCGCCGTGACGGCCTCCTTGACCTCGTTGCCACGCTGGCCCACGGCCGGCCGTTCCTCGGCCGGCAGCTCGCCCAGCCGGCGCAGGATCGAGGTCAGCTTCCCTTCTTTGCGGCCGAGCAGCTCGATCCGCAGCGCCTCCAGCGCGTCCTCCGTCTCGAGCCCGGGCACGCGCTTGCGGGCGTACGCTTCCAGCGCGTCCAGCTCCCGTATCAGATCACTCGCCATGCCTCTTCCCCACAAATGGATCGCCCCCCGGCCCGTGTGACAGGCCGAGGGGCGAAGGTGCCGCGCTGCCGCAGCGTTCGCAACTAGTCCAGCTGTGCCCTGGCCTGCTCCACGAGCTCGCCGAATGCCTCGGGCTCCCGCACGGCCAGGTCGGCGAGGACCTTTCGGTTGACCTCGACGCCGGCCTGCTTGAGCCCGTTGATAAATCGGCTGTAGCTCAGGTCGTGCTGGCGAGCGGCCGCGTTGATGCGCGTGATCCACAGCCGCCGGAACGTCCGCTTCTTCTGCTTCCGGTGGATGTAGGAGTACTGCCAGCCGCGCTCCACGGCGTTCTTCGCGATCCGCCACAGCTTGGAGCGGCCACCGAAGTAGCCGCGGGCTTCACGGAGGTACTTCTTCTTCTTGCGGCGGCGTGCCACCGCACTGGTTGCTCTCGGCATAGTCGTTATCCACCCAGCAGGCGCTTCATGCGCTTCTCATCAGCCTTCGAAACGTGGGCGTCCTTGCGCAGATGACGCTTCCGCTTCCGCGTCTTCTTCGTCAGGATGTGGCGGCGCCCCTGCTTCCCGCGCTTCAGCTTGCCCTTCGCCGTCTTCTTGAACCGCTTCGCGGCGCCCTTGTTCGTCTTCATCTTCGGCATGCGTTTCCTCCCCTGCGTTACTTCTTCACCGGCGCGAGGACCATGATCATGTTGCGGCCCTCGAGCCTCGGCTGTAATTCGATCTTGCCAACATCCTCCAGGTCCTCGGCCACCCGGTCCAGGACCTCGCGTCCCAGCTCCGGGTGCGTCACCTGGCGACCACGGAACATCATCGTCGCCTTGACCTTGTTCCCTTCCTCCAGGAAGCGTCGGGCGTGGCGGAGCTTGAACTCCAGGTCGTGCTCCTCGATCCCCGGCCGGAACTTCACTTCCTTCAGCTGGATCGTGTGCTGCTTCTTCTTCGCCTGTCGCGCCTTCCGCGACTGCTCGTACCTGTACTTCCCGTAATCCATGATCCGACAGACCGGCGGCCTCGAGTTCGGCGCGACCTCCACGAGATCCAGACCCTGCTCCTCCGCCGATTCCACCGCCTCGTCGACCGGCATGATCCCCAGCTGCTCGCCGTCCTCTCCGATCACCCGGACCGGGCTGATCCGGATCTGACGGTTCACACGGACCCGCTTGTCAGTAGATATCGCCTCGCCCTCCGTCTCCGGCCAGAAAAAAAGACCCGCTTTCCTTGCGGGTCCGATAGTCCGACACACCCCTGTCGGGGGCCGTTGCCATCGAACCCGGCGGTACCGCCAAGCGGACCGAAAGGTGGAAGGCCGGCAACCGGCCTTCACTTTTTCTCCTTGTCAGGGCGGAAGATAAGGGGAGGTGCGGAGGCGGTCAACCGGTGGGACGCTCGCATTTCGCTCACTGCGTTCGCATTGCGCCGGCTTTGCCGGCAAGTCGCCCGGGAACGCCGGCACGTTCTGCGTTGGCACTCGGGCCCCGGGCAAGTCGCGGCCTGCGGCCGCATGGCGCTCGCTTCGCTCGCAATCGGCTCGCCTTCGGCTCGCAGAGCGCGTCCGGCGGACGCAGGCCGCCGGCTCCGCCGGCAATCCGCCGCGGGACCGCGGCAACCCGCCTCGCCTCGCTCGGCAGACCGCGACGGGTCGAGCCCGCCGCAGGCGCGAGGCGAGCGCAGCGAGCCCTCCCCCTGCGAGGGTCGAAGACCCGAGCGGCTCATGCGAACGAAGTGAGCGGTTTGCGGGCCGCCGGCCCGCGGTCTGCCGAAGCGAAGCGAAAGCGGGCTGCGAGGCCCACCGGGCCAAGCCCCCTGCGAGCCGCAGGCGAGCGTCCTGCCGGCGCAGCCGGCGACTTGCCCGGCCCCCAGGCCGGGCGACTTGCGGCGCGCCCGTGGCGCCTCAGAATGTCGCGGCGATGTCCGTCGCGCCGCCACTTGCGGCCGTAGGCCGCGACTTGCGCGGCACCGCCGCGCGCTCGCCCTACAGCCGCCGCCCCTCGATCTCCTCCACCAGCGCATCCGCGAACGCCGGGCGCCCCATCACGTCCTGCTTCTTCCCGGCGCCCTGCTTCCGGACGGCCACGGTCCCGGCCTCGACCTCCCGCTCGCCGACCACGGCCATGTACGGGACCTTCATGGTCTCGCCGTCGCGGATCCGGTAGCCGAGCGTCTCGGAGCGGTCGTCGAGGGCGGCCCGGATCCCGCGGTCGATGAGCATCCGGACGAGCCCTTCGGCGTCCTCCTCCTGGTCGTCGGTGATGGGCAGGACGCGCACCTGCTCGGGCGCGAGCCAGGTCGGGAACGCGCCGGCGAAGTGCTCGATCAGGATCGCGATGAAGCGCTCGAACGAGCCGAAGATCGCCCGGTGTATGACCACCGGTCGGTGCTCGGTGTTGTCCTCTCCGGTGTAGACGAGGTCGAACCGCTCGGGGGCCGCGTAATCGAGCTGGATCGTGCCCAGCTGCCACTCCCGGCCGAGCGCGTCCACCACGTCGAAATCGATCTTCGGGCCGTAGAACGCTCCATCGCCCTCCTTCAGGTCGTACTCCATCCCGGTGGCCTCGAGCGCCTCGCGCAGCGAGGCCTCCGCCTTGTCCCACATCTCGTCGGACCCGATCCGCTCCTCCGGCCGGGTGGCGAACTTGGCGGTGTACTCCAGCCCGAGGGTGCCGTAGAAGTAGTCGACCAGGTCGACCATCCGCTGGACCTCGGCCGGGACCTGGCTCTCGGCCAGGTAGACGTGGGCGTCATCCTGCTGGAACTGCCGCACGCGGGTCAGGCCGCCGAGCGCCCCCGAGACCTCGTTCCGGTGCAGCACGTCCTGGGTCGCGTACCGGAGCGGAAGGTCCCGATAGCTGTGGTGCTGCATGTCGAACATGAGGTGGTGCGACGGGCAGTTCATCGGCTTGATCCCGAACTCGTGCTCGCCCGACTCGTCGTCCAGGACCAGGAACATGTTCTCCCGGTACTTCCCCCAGTGGCCGGAGAGCTCCCACAGCCCCTTGTTGTAGAGGAGCGGCGTCTTCACCAGCTGATAGCCGTTCTCCCGCAGCACGTCGCGCATCCAGCTCACCAGCTCGTGGTAGATGGTGGTGCCCCGGTCGGTCCAGTACGGCGCGCCGGGCGACCACGGGTGGAACCGGAAGAGGTCGAGCTCCCTGCCGAGCTTGCGGTGGTCCCGGGCCCGGGCCTGCTCCAGCCGCTCCAGGTGCTCGTCCAGCTCCTGTCGGCTCTTCCACGCCGTGCCGTAGATCCGCTGCAGCATCTGTCGGTTCTCGTCGCCCCGCCAGTACGCGCCCGCCGTGTTCAGCAGCTTGAAGTGCTCCACCTCGCCCGTCCGCTTCATGTGCGGCCCCCGGCACAGGTCGAGGAACGGGCCGTTGCGGTAGACGGTGATGATCTCGTCGTCGTCGAACTCCTCGAGCCGCTCCAGCTTGAGCGGGTCGTCGCTGAACAGCTCCCGGGCCTCCTGCTTCGAGACGACGCGCCGCTCGAACGTCTGGTCCTCCGAAGAGACCTTCCGCATCTCCTCCTCGATGGTCTCGAGCTCTTCGGGCGTGAACGGCTCGTCGACCTCGAAGTCGTAGTAGAAGCCGTGCTCGATGGCGGGCCCGAACCCGATCCCGGCGCCGGGCCGGACCTTCCGGACGGCGGTCGCGAGCATGTGGGCCGCCGAGTGTCGGAGCACGTCGAGGGCATCGTCGCTTCGCGGTGTGACGATCTCCAGCGACACGTCCTCCTCCAGCGGCATCCGGAGGTCGACGATCTCGCCGTCGATCTTCCCGGCCAGCGCGGCCTTCGCGAGCCCCGGCCCGATGGACTCCGCCACCTCCAGTGGCGTGGCGCCCCGGGGCATCTCCTTCACCGAGCCGTCCGGGAGGGTCACTTCGATGGTCTCGTGTCCGTTCGATCCAGCCATGGTCTTCTCGCTCTTCGGTTGCACGGACGGCCAACGTAGCGGGCCGCCCCGGTCGGTACCAACCCCAAAAGAAAACGGCCTCCCCGTCCACCGGAGAGGCCGTCCCGTCGTCGCGTCGGGCCGCTTACGCCCGAGCCCGGCCGGGACTCCCTCCCGCTGAGGAGGTCGTCAGGGTCGTGGTCCGGGTCGTCATCGCGCGCCTCATGGCCCAAGAATAGCCCTGCGGCGACGGACCGTCAATCGGGGCCGGGTGCCTCACCCCCGCTTCACAGATTCCGGCTTCCCCCCTACCTTTCGGGCCGCCCCGCGCCGTGCCGGTGCCGGGACCGCACCACGACAACGAGATCGAGCCCCTGCATACGATGACGCCGTCCGAACACGAGACGCTGTACGACCTCGCCTACAACCTCCGCTGGGACTGGGACGCCCCGACCCGGGACTTCTTCCGCGGGCTGGACCCCGAGCTCTGGGAGACCGTCGACCATAATCCGGTGGCGCTGCTCCGGCGCGTCGACCCGGCCCGGCTCGAGGGCGAGGCCGTCACCGGGACCGCCGGGACGCTCCGGGAGGCGCTCCGCCGGTACCGTGACGCGGACGACGTGTGGTACGAGGGTGACCGGGACCCCGAGCGCCCCCTCGTCGCCTACTTCTCGGCCGAGTTCGGGCTGACCGAGTGCCTGCGGATCTACTCCGGTGGGCTCGGCGTGCTCGCGGGCGACCACCTGAAGTCGGCCAGCGACCTGGGAATCCCGCTGGTGGGTGTGGGGATCCTCTACCGCGAGGGGTACTTCAAGCAGGCCGTGGACGGCGACGGCCGGCAGACCGAGAGCTTCCCGGTGGCGGACTTCGACGACCTCCCGATCCGGCCCGTGACGCGCGCCGATGGGACCGAGCTCCACGTCCTGGTCCCGTTCCCCGGACGCCAGGTCTCGGCCCGGGTCTGGCGCGTCGATGTCGGCCGCGTACCGCTGTACCTGCTGGACACGGACGTCGCCGCCAACACCGACGCCGACCGCCGCATCACGGCCCGTCTCTACGGCGGCGACCGGGAGATGCGGTTCCAGCAGGAGGTCCTGCTGGGGATGGGCGGGTACCGGGCGCTGAAGGCGCTGGCGATCGAGCCCGGAACGTACCACATGAACGAGGGGCACTCGGCGTTCCTGGCCCTCGACCTCCTCCTCGACACCATGCGGGCCGAGGACCTCGATTTCGACGCGGCGACGGAGGCCGTCCGCCGGCGGTGCGTATTCACGACCCACACGCCCGTCCCCGCCGGCCACGACCGGTTCCCCCGAACGCTGATGGCGCGGTACATGACCGGGACCGCCCACGCGCTGGGTCTCGAGCTGGACGAGCTGATGGAGCTGGGCCGCGAGGAGCCCGGCCACGGCCCGTTCACCATGACCGTGCTCGCCATCCGCCTGTCGCGGGCGACCAACGGCGTGAGCGCGCTGCACGGCGCGGTGTCCCGGGACATGTGGCACGAGCTCTGGCCGGACCGGGCCGTGGACGACGTCCCCATCGACCACATCACGAACGGCATCCACGTCCCGACCTGGATCCACCCGGAGGTGACGGGCACGTACGGCGTCGATGTCGACCGGATCGGGCTCGAGGGCGCCGGCGAGCCGGAGCCCGACGCGGCCCGGCTGTGGGAGGTCCACACGCGCCGGCGGCGGGCGCTGGTCGACTACGTGGCCCGGACCACCGGCGCCGCGCTGGACCCCGAGGCCCTGACCGTGGCCTTCGCCCGCCGGTTCGCGACGTACAAGCGGGCCACGCTGCTCCTGGGCGACCTCGATCGGCTGGACGGGATCCTCAACCATCCCGACCGACCCGTCCAGGTGCTGTTCGCCGGCAAGGCGCACCCCCGCGACGACGGCGGCAAGGCGCTCATCGCGAGGATCGGTGAGGTCGCACGGGACCCCCGGTTCGAGGGCAGGGTGGTCTTCCTGCCGGGGTACGGGATCGACGTGGCCCGGCAGCTGGTCCAGGGAGCCGATGTCTGGCTCAACAACCCGCGCCGCCCCATGGAGGCCAGCGGGACGAGCGGGATGAAGGCCGCCATGAACGGCGTGCTGAACCTCAGCATCCTCGACGGCTGGTGGGACGAGGCGTACCGCGGGCGGGATACCGACGTCCCGCCCCCGGGGTGGGCCATCGGGGAGGCCGGCGCCCAGGCCCGGACGCAGAAGGCCGCCGACCGGGCCGACCAGCAGGCGCTCTATCGGGCGCTGGAAGACGATGTCGCCCCGCTCTTCTACGACCGGGACCCGGCCGGCCTGCCCGTCCGGTGGATCGCCCGGATGCAGGAGAGCATCCGGCAGGTGGTGCCGTTCTTCAACACCCACCGGATGCTCCGGGACTACACCGAGCGGTACCGGGCCGACGCACTGGAGCCGGCCCCCACGGCCGGGGCGTAGCGGGCGGGCGGCGGCCGTACGCCGCCCGTGCGGGTCAGGCCATCGCCGCCACGGGGGGCCGGGGCTCCTCGTCGCCGGGGCCCCGGGCCAGCACCCAGATCGCCTCGACCACGCTCGACGACATTTCCAGCCCCTGCGCCACGTCGGGGCCGTAGATAGACATCGCGCCGCCACTCACCTCGTCCAGCGCCGCCGCCGCCGCCTCCGCCGGCTCGAGCCCCGAGTCCATGTGGACCACGGCGGCGTGGTCGATGGCGTCCGCGACGGCCACGATCCGGGACGCGACCGGAATGTCCTCGCCGTTGATGCCGTTCGGCCCGCCGCTCCCGTTCCAGCGTTCCCGGAGGTGGTTGACCGTGCGCAGCACACGGGACTCGACGCCCAGGTCGTACAGGAGCTGCGCCGTACGGCTGGCGAGCTCCGTCGGTGTCGCCGTGGGGCCCAGGAGCCGACCGAGCTCGTGGGCCCGGGCGGCCACGTCGAGGGCGCTCCGCTCGGCCGGGTCGAGCGTCTCGTCCATGGCGGACGCGATCGCGCCGGCAAGGCGGGCGACCCGGTGGCCGTGTCCCTTCCCCGCCGACGACCGGGCGTCGGCCAGCTCCAGCCACGCCGTCGGGATCACGCCCACGCCCGTCGCGTCGTCGGACCGCTGCGCCGCGTCCGACTTTGCCAGTGTCTCCGCCGCCTCCACCAGCTCCAGTCGCCCGATGGCCTGCTGGACCGCGGCCTCCAGCTCGAACATCTCGAACGGCTTCAGCAGGTAGCCGGCCGCACCGAAGTTCAGCGCCCTCCGGGCCAGCGACTCGTCGGCGTCGCCGGTGATCATGATCACCGGCCGGAGCGGTGAGTGGGTCAGCAGCAGCCGCAGCAGCTCCACGCCGGAGAGCCCCGGCAGGTGGATATCGCTCAGCACGACGTCGAACGGATCCCGGTCCCGGGACATCCGGAGCAGCACCTGCTCCGCGTCCGAGGCCTGCGCCACTTCGTATCCGTTCCGCTCCAGATGCCGGGCCACCAGCTGTCGGACCGGCTCCTCGTCCTCCACCACCAGCACCCGCCGCCGCGTTTCCGCCATCGCTCCTCCGCTCCCCCAACGGTCGCCTTTCGCTCTCCCCCCCAGTATCGGCGCCCCTTCCCCCGCCTTTACCCCCGCGAGCGACCCACGAAGACCGAGGCCCTGCCGTCCCGACAAGGAACGACAGGGCCTCTGCCTCACGTCAACGGCTGCAGCCGGTCGGGGCCTAGTACATCCCCTCCATGCCACCCGGCATACCGCCGCCACCGCCACCGCCGCCCTCGTTCTCATCCTTCTCCTCGACCACCACACACTCGGTGGTGAGCAGCAGGCCCGAGATGGACGCGGCGTTCTGCAGCGCGGTACGGGTCACCTTGGTCGGGTCGATCACGCCCGCCTCGACCAGGTCCTCGTACACGTCCGTCTGGGCGTTGTAGCCAAAGTTGGTCTCCTTCGACTCCTTCACCCGCTCCACCACGATGCTGCCTTCCTTCCCGGCGTTGTTCGCAATCTGCTTGAGCGGCTCGGGCAGCGCCCGCAGCAGGATGTCCACGCCGATCTGCTCTTCCTCGTTGTCCACGGTGAAGTCGGCCATCTGGGTCATGGCCCGCAGCAGCGCCACGCCGCCACCGGGCACGATGCCCTCCTCGACGGCCGCACGGGTGGCGTGGAGCGCGTCCTCGACCAGCGCCTTCTTTTCCTTCATCTCGGTCTCGGTGGCCGCGCCCACGTTGATCACCGCAACACCGCCGGCCAGCTTCGCCAGCCGCTCCTGCAGCTTCTCCTGGTCATAGTCGCTCGTCGACTTCTCGATGGCGACCCGGATCTCCTCGATCCGACCCTTGATCTGATCCTCGTCGCCGGCGCCATCCACGAGGGTCGTGTTGTCCTTGTCCACCACGATCCGCTTCGCCTCGCCGAGATCGCCGACCACCGCGTTCTCCAGCTTGAACCCGACCTCCTCCGAGATCACGTTCCCGCCGGTCAGCACGGCGATGTCCTGCAGCATCTGCTTCCGTCGATCCCCGAAGCCCGGCGCCTTCACCGCGCACACCTTCAGCGTGCC
>JBPRGE010000012.1:0-2989 GCA_051418035.1 Candidatus Longimicrobiales bacterium M2_2A_002 | reverse complement strand
CCCCTCGAACGTCATTTGTCCCCTAAGACCGTCTGTATGTGGTGCGAATGGAAATCTAAAGATGGCGAGATCCTAACAAAAATCGCAATCCGATGAATTGTCCGATACCAGTCCGGGAAGTTCTCTGTAGCGCCTTATTCGGGATATTTATAAATGATCCACAACCAGATTATTGCAGAGGCACTGACTAATGTCAATACCACCGATTCCTCCATTTGTACCAATATTATTGGTTGCAATCCTTTTACCATTCCTCTCCCGCAGGGTAGGTCACGCACTTGGTATAGTGGTGACTGCCGCCGTTGTACCATATGTGTGGCTACTCCCAGAAGGAGTGCTCATCTCAGGGAATCTATTCGGCTTTTCGACTATTTTCCTCTATGTCGACTCATTCTCGCGATTAATGGGCAGTATCTTTGTATTTATTGGCTCAATCGGTGTCATCTATTCATACGCGAGCGATGCCGATACCGTTCAGACAGCATTCGCCCTCTCTTACGTTGGAACAAGTATCGGGGCGGTCTTCGCGGGTGATTGGCTGACACTCGTTTTCTTTGTCGAGTTAATGGCTATCGGGAGTACGTTGCTTGTCTGGCATTACGGTGGTCGGGCCGTCCGAGCTGGTTTCCGGTATGCACTCTGGCACGGGATCGGTGGGACTCTGTTATTGGCAGCGATCGTCTGGCAGTACGTCACCGTCGATTCAGTTCTATTTAGTGCTGCTGATGGGATCGTCGGAACTGTCCCTCAAGTATTGGCCGTGGTGGGTGCTGGCGTCATGGTCGGATTCATTGGCCTGCATACGTGGCTCCCCGATACATACCCCAGACCCCATATCGCTGCGAGCGTTTTTCTCTCTGTCTACACGACCAAAACGGGAGTTTATATAATGTTCCGGATTTTGCCAGATGGACAACTCGCAGTTGCCTATATGGGTGGCGGAATGGCAGTCTTCGGCGCACTCATGGCCCTGATGCAGAGTGATATGCGTCGACTCCTCTCCTATCATATCCAATCGCAGGTTGGCTACATGATTGCAGGGATCGGGATTGGAACAACACTCGCTACTGCTGGTGCGTTCGGCCACGTATTCAACCATATCCTCTATAAGAGTCTCTTATTCATGACCGTTGGCGTCGTAATTTTTCGAACTGGTGAAAAAAGTCTGAAACACGTCGGCGGGCTCGCCAGGAAAATGCCCGTAACGGCCCTGGCGTTTTCCATAGCGGCGCTCTCAATCGCAGGATTCCCGGGTTTTAACGGGTTTGTCAGCAAAGGAATGGTCTTAGCAGCTGCCGATTACGAGGAATTAGAGGTGCTCTGGTGGTTGCTGATCCTTGGCGGTGTGGGAACATTCCTTTCGTTCATTAAATTGGGCTACCATGTCTTCTTTCACGGCGACTACGACGGCGAGATTCGCGACGCAACCACCGGACAGAAAATTGCAATGGGAATTGTCGCAGGGTTGTGTGTAATATTTGGAATTGTCCCCAGTGCATTGTTCAGTATCATCCCAGCCGGTTCGGAAATCAAGTACGAAACCTTCACACTGGGTCACATTGGCGAAGGAGTCGTACTCGCGATAGCCGGCATTATTGGCTTCACTATCTTGCACCGTCCCCTCCAACGAGTCGGCCGTGTTCCGGATGTCGACGACATCTATAATCCTGCAGTCTTCTATGGAACCCGGGCGATGGTGAAAGGAGTCACAGAATCCTTTGCTCGCGTCGATCGCCTCGTAGTGCATCTCACCACACGGACTCAGTGGCTCCTTGACAATCCCGAAAGAGGAATCCGACGCATAAGAGCTGTTGTAGAACGATCAAAAGGAGCCGAATATCCGGATGAAACCCCGAAACCCGGCACGCTCAGAGCAGGTATCGGCCAATCAATTGCCCTTATCGTAGCAGTCCTCGCGCTGATGTTATTCGTATTGCTTTTCAGTTAATTGATGGCAACCGCCATTTCAACAGCTCGGTCAACGAGCGCCAGAATCAATGTTAGAGGTTTAAGTCATGTTACAAGATGAATTCAGACCAAGGTCGCCAACAATCCGAATCGAAGCCTTGAGTCCGATACTCAACGCTCACCTCCGGTGATGGCCACCGTGACTAATCGGCAGCCACCGATAAACCAACAGGGAATAACAAAGTACATTCTTCCAGTATTGATGGCGATCTGTCTTGTGATTCGCTGCTCTGGGCCCTCTTCGAGAACTTGGGTGTGGACCGGTCTATGCACCGCTCAGCCATAACCACATTTCGGTGAACTATATCAACAATATCTGACAGAAGAGCGACCGAAGTATAGAATAGAAAACAATATGTCCCCAATCCGGTTCAGAGGAACTGTATAAGGCCAGCCGCATCTAACAAGAACACGCCACCGATCACCCACAGGATGAGCGCACTCAGTATGGGCAGGTATTCGTCAATATTCTCGACCCGCTCGTGTACCCGGTTGTACGCAAACACCGTCAAGAGCACCATTGTCGATATCGAGACCGTGACCGAGACGCCATACACGAACACGAGAGTGAGACAGTCGCCAGCACCCGCACAGAAACTCAGGAGCGCAAGTTGTTCTTCGTGGGCGAACCCAACGAGGAACGCGAAACCCGCAAATCCGAGCAATCCGTTATTCTCGCCGACCTGAAACGCAGACAAGGCGCTCTGAGAGACATCGACGGCATCCCCATCAAACGCGAATCCCTGATCGTGGTCGTGCGCTTCTTCGGGATCGTCCGCGTGGCCCTCGCTGGCCTCGTGATGAGAATGGTCACCATGTCCGTGGTCGTGTCCATGAGTGTACAGTCGATAGCCGAGGTAGAGCAACAATGCACCCGCACCGCCACGAATGAGAGTGGTGAACGACGAGAGATCGATCTGCGTGCTCACGAGAATAAACACGAGGACCAGCGCACTCGAGGCGAGGATGTGGGCAATCGAGAGGAGCAGGCCACCGGCCAGTCCCGTGAGCCACTTCCGAC
>JBPRGE010000011.1:0-74805 GCA_051418035.1 Candidatus Longimicrobiales bacterium M2_2A_002 | reverse complement strand
CGATGGTCGTAGCCGAGCGAGAACATGGACATCGTCCGGATCGCGATCGTGTCCGCGCCGTCGACCTCCATGACCACCGGCCGCTTCTCAATGCTGCCGAGCCCCAGGATCGCCGCCGTGCCCTCCGGGATGATCGGCATCCCGACATAGGTCCCGAACACGCCCGGGTTCGTGATCGAGAACGTCGCTCCCTGGATCTCGTCCGGCTTCAGCTTCCGGTCCCGGGCCCGGCCCGCCAGATCGATGATCCGCTTTGAGATCCCCACCAGCG
This sequence comes from Candidatus Longimicrobiales bacterium M2_2A_002, assembly GCA_051418035.1. Lineage (GTDB taxonomy): Bacteria > Gemmatimonadota > Gemmatimonadetes > Longimicrobiales > RSA9 > JAWVYT01. The sequence goes on along the minus strand of JBPRGE010000011.1, from coordinate 74,534 downwards.
TGAGGTCGTCGGCGTCCCGGATCACCGGCACGATCAGCCCGGGGTTCAGGTCCACCGCGATGCCGAGGTTGATGTTGCCGCGGAAGATCAGGCTGTCGCCCGAGACGGTCCCGTTGACCATCGGGAACTCCGGCAGAGCCTTCGCCACCGCCCACGCGACGAACGCCGTGTAGCTGACCTTGTTCCCCTGCTCCGCCCACTTCTCCTTGTTCTCCCGGCGGATCCGGGCGATCCGGGTGAAGTCGATCTCGATGAACGAGTGGACGTGGGGCGCCACCCGCTTCGCCAGCACCATGTGGTCGGCCGTGAGCTTCCGGATCCGGTCCATGGACTCGACCTCGTCCGCGTCCCGCACCGGCCACTCGGGGTGCGCGACCTCGCTGTAGAACTTCTCCCACATCTCGTCGGCGCTCACGCCCGCCGGCTGCGCCGGCTTCCTGGCCGGCTTCTTCGCCGCCTTTTCCTTCTGCTCCGCCTCCGGCGCGGCCTCCTCCTCTTCCTCACGCGACTCGATGTACGCCAGGATGTCGCTCTTCGTCACCCGACCGGCACGGCCCGAGCCGTCCACATCGGCCAGGTCGACCCCGTGCTCCTCGGCGATCCGTCGGACCACGGGCGTGGAGCGACGGCGCAGACGCTCGTCCGCCGTCTCCTCGCGACCATCGACGTCCTCCTCTTCCTCCCCCGCCTCGGCCCCGGCCTCTGAACCGGCCTCTGAACCGGCCCCGGCCCCGGCCTCTTCCTCCGCCTGCGCCTCGGCCTCCTCGGCCTCCTCGGCTTCCTCGGCCTCATCAGCTTCCTCGGCCTCCGGCTCCTCCGCGCTCTCCGCGTCGCCGCCATCCGTGTCGATGTACGCCACCACGGTGCCGACCTCCACGGTCTCGCCCTCCTCGACCTGGATGTCCACCAGCGTGCCCGCCGCCGGGGCCGGGATCTCCGCGTCGACCTTGTCGGTGGAGATCTCCAGGATCGGCTCGTCCCGTTCCACGGTGTCACCCGGCTCCTTGAGCCACTGTGACACGGTTCCTTCGGCGATGGATTCGCCCATCTGCGGCATCGGCACTTCGATCTTTGGCATCTGTCCCGTGGGTGCTAGTCGGTGGTTTCGGTTCTAGTAGGTGGCCAGGTACCGGCACGCCTTCAGGATATCATCCTGCTGCGGCAGGAAATAGTCCTCCAGCGGCGGGGAGTACGGCACGGGCGTATCGAGCGCGGTGACCCGCAGCATCGGCGCGTCCAGCCATTCGAACGCCTTCTCGCTGACCCGCATGGCGATCTCGCCGGCGATCCCGCCGGTCCGGGTGTCCTCGTGGACCACCAGGAGCCGGCTCGTCTTCTTCACGCTCTCGATGATCGCCGCCTCGTCCATGGGCACGAGCGACCGCAGGTCCAGGATCTCGACCTCGAGCCCGTCCTCCCCGGCCAGCGTTTCCGCAGCCTTCATGCTCTCGTGGACCATGTTTCCGTAGGTGACGACCGTGACGTCCGTGCCCGCCCGGTGGAGCCGGGCCTCGCCCAGCTCGATGACGTACTCCTCCTGCGGGAGCTTCTCACGCAGGAATGGGGCCCGGTACAGCTTCTTGTGCTCGAAGAAGAGGACGGGATCGTCGTCCCGGATCGCCGCCTTCAGCAACCCTTTCGCGTCCCGCGCGGTGCACGGGTACACGATCTTGAGTCCCGGCGTGTGGAAGAACGCCATCTCCGGGTTCTGCGAGTGGAACGGCCCGCCCCGGACCCCGCCGCCCACCGGGCCACGGATCACCATCGGCAGCGGGCCCGCCTTCCGCCACCGGGACGTCGCGATGTAGTTGGTCAGCGGCTCGTACGCGCAGCTCACGAAGTCCATGAACTGCATCTCCACGATCGGACGGAGCCCCATGTGCGCCGCGCCGGCCGCCGCGCCGGTGAACCCGGCTTCGCTGATCGGCGTGTCCAGGACCCGGTCCTCGCCGAAGTGCTCGAGGAAACCGTCGGTGACCTTGAACGCGCCGCCGTAGACGCCGATGTCCTCGCCCAGGATGAACGTGTCCGGGTCCCGCTCCATCTCCTCGAAGAGCGCTTCCCGGATCGCCTCCAGCATTGTCACTGCCTCGCCACGCTCCGTCTGTCGGACGTGGTCCGGCTTCGTCTTCGTCGCCATCCTAGGCCTCGTGGGGATCGTACGGCTCCCGGCGCGTCCACGGGGTCCGCCCCGGCGCGCCGGCGTATACGTCGCTGACTCCGCTGTCGGACACCGGCATGTCGGAGGCGAGCGCTTCCTCCCGCGCCGCCTCGACCTCCTCCCCGATCCGCGACTCGATCGCCGACAGCCCGGCCTCGGTCGCCTGCTCCGACTCCAGGAGCCGGCTCCGGTAGAGCGCCAGCGGGTCACGGGCCTCCCAGGCCTCGATCTCGCCCTCCGGCAGGTACGTCTGGGGATCGTGCTCGGCGTGCCCCTTCCGCCGGTACGTGATCAGCTCCAGCAGCGTGGGGCCACCGCCGGACCGGGCGTGGTCCACCGCCCGCCGCGCGGCGCCGTATACCTCCAGCACGTCGTTGCCGTCCACACTCTCGCCGCGCACGCCGTAGCCGTCCGCCTTGTCCGCGAACGACTCCACCGCCGTCTGCCGAGAGGTCGGGGTCGAGTACGCGTACCCGTTGCTCTCGACCACCACCACCAGCGGCAGCCGCTGGACGGCCGCCAGGTTGAACCCCTCGTGGAACGCCCCCGTCGAGGTCATCCCATCGCCGGCATAGGCCAGCGCCACCCGGTCCTCCGCCCGCAGCTTGAACGTGAGGGCCACGCCCGCGAGCACCTCCACCATCACGCCTAGGTGCGAGATCAGTCCGATGAAGCCCCGGTCCAGGTCCGAGAAGTGGACGTTCGTCTCACGGCCACCCGTGGGACCGTCGGCCCGGGCCAGGTACTGCCGCATCACGTCCGCTGCGTCCGCGCCCATCATGAGCATGGCCCCGAGATCACGGATCGCCGGCGCGATCACATCGCCGGTCCCGTCCGACCGGCGACGCAATGCGTACGCGGTCCCCACGGCCCCGGCCTCCTGGCCGAGCGACCGATAGAGACCGCCGATCACCTGGTTCTGTCGGTAGAGATTCGTCAGCGTCTGTTCGACCTGACGCGTGAGCTGCATCCAGTAGTAGAGCTCGTGGAGAGCGTCCCGATCCAGACCGACCTCACCCCCCACGACGGGCTGTGCACCCTTTCCCATGTCCGGGGACGGGTCTCCTACTGGCCGCCGCCGTCCGGGCCGCCGCCCTCCTGGCCGCCGCCCTCGTCGCCCTGCGGCTGGTCCGACAGCCCAGGGATCCCCGTGCCCTCACCCTCGCCCGTCGCCTCGCCCCCGCCGGTGCCCGGGAGGACCGGCTGCGGCGCCGTGGGCGCGGTCTGGAACTCGTCCTGCAGCAGCGGGGTCGCGTCCTGACGCCGCGTCGACAGGATCGACAACACCACGGCCAGCGCCAGGAAGATGGCACCCGTCGCCCACGTGGCCTTGGTCAGCACCGTCGCGGCCTGCCGGCCGCCCATGAACGACTCCGTGCCCGCACTGCCGCCGCCCATGGCCGCCAGGCCGCCGCCCTTCCCGGCCTGCAGCAGCACGATCACCATGAGCAGGACGCCATCTATGATCAGGAGCGTCAGAAGTATTCCGAACACCGCGTAGCTCGTCTCCGAAGTAGATTGATGATACAGCTTTATAAGGTCGCCGGGCTCCGACGGGCTGTCAATGCCGGCCGTCCGCTACACCGACGCGATCTTGCCGAAATCCCTGGGGTCCAGGCTCGCGCCGCCGACCAGCACGCCATCGACATCCGAGGCGGCCAGAAGCTCCGCGGCGTTGTGCGGCTTGACCGACCCGCCGTACAGGATCGGGACGGTGTCGGCCTGGTCGCCGATCCGGTCGCGGAGCCGGCTCCGGAGCACGCCGTGGGCCCCGGCCGCATCGTCCGGCGTGGCCGTCTCGCCGGTGCCGATGGCCCAGACGGGCTCGTACGCCACGAGCATCCCGCCCACCGCCGCGTCGTCGATCGCGGCGAGCCCGGCCTCGAGCTGCCGGATGATCACTTCCTTCAGTCGACCGGCCTGCCGCTCCGCGAGCTTCTCGCCCACGCACAGGACCGGGACGAGCCCGGCGCCCACGGCCGCGGCCACCTTCTTCCCCGTCTCCTCGTCGGTCTCGCCGAAGACGTGCCGCCGCTCCGAGTGGCCCACCAGGGCGTAGGCGGCGCCGGCCTCGACGGCCATCCCGGCGCTGATCTCGCCGGTGAACGCGCCCTCGGACTCCCAGTGGAGGCTCTGGACGCCGACCTCGATGTCGTGCTCGCCGAGGGCGTCCCGGACCGCCGTCACCGAGATGGCCGGCGGGAACAGCAGCACCGTCCGGTCCGTAGCGGGAGGCGCCACCTGGACGAACTCCCGGCAGAACGACCGGGCCGCCTCGGGGCCCTTGTGCATCTTCCAGTTCCCGGCGATCACCGGGGTCTTCACACGCTCGGACATCTAGTCCTCCTCGTCATCCAGAGCCGCGACCCCGGGCAGGGTCTGGCCTTCCAGGAACTCCAGGGAGGCGCCGCCCCCCGTCGACACGTGCGTCATCCGGTCCTCGAGCCCGGCCTCCGTGACCGCGGCGGCCGTGTCGCCGCCGCCGATGATCGTCGTGGCCCCGGCGTCGGTCGCGTCGGCCACCGCTCCCGCCAGCCCGTCGGTACCGGCCCGGAAGGGCGCCACCTCGAACATCCCCATGGGACCGTTCCAGATCACGGTTCCGGCGTCCTTCACCACCGCGCCGAACGCGTCCACCGTGGCCGGCCCGATGTCCAGGATCTTCCACCCCGCCGGCACCGCGTCCCGGGCCACCGTCCGGGTCTCGGCCCCGTCGGTCGCCTCCTCGGCGATCACGCAGTCCTCCGGGAGCATCAGGACATCGCCCGCGCGCTCCAGCAGCTCCGCGGCCATCTCGATCCGTTCCTCCTCCACCAGCGAGTCGCCCGTCTCCAGCCCCATGGCCTCGAAGAACGTGTTCGCCATGGCGCCGCCGATCAGCAGCCGGTCCACACGCGGCAGCAGGCTCTCGATCACGTCGATCTTCCCCGAGATCTTCGCCCCGCCGATGATCGAGACGAACGGCCGGTCCGGCGACTCCAGCGCACCGCCCAGGAACGTCAGCTCCGCCTCCATCAGGAGTCCGGCAACCGCCGGGCCGCCCTTCTCCCGCATCGCCTCCGCGGCCCCGACCGTCGAGGCGTGCGCCCGGTGTGCCGCACCGAACGCGTCGCTGGCGTAGATATCGGCGAGCGTCGCCATCCCCTCGGACAGCGCCCAGTCGTTCTCCTTCTCGCCCGGCATGAACCGCGTGTTCTGGAGAACCAGGATCTCCCCGGGCTGGAGCGACTCCGCCGCGCCCTTCACCTCCGGCCCCACCACCGCGTCCACGAACCGGACCGGGGCATCGATCAGCTCACCGAGTCGGTCCGCCACCGGGCGCAGCGACAGCGCCTCGTTCCACTCGCCCTTCGGACGCCCCAGGTGCGACATCAGGATCAACGCCGCACCCCGATCCAGCAGCGACCGCAGCGTGGGCAGCGTCCCACGGATCCGACGGTCGTCGCCGACCCGACCCTCTGACACCGGTACGTTGTAGTCCACACGCATCAGGACCCGGCGACCCGTCAGGTCCGCCGGCAGGTCCTCGATCGTTCGCTTGTTCATTCGCTCCTCGCATATAGAAAAGGAGCCACGATCCTCTCCGAACCATGGCTCCGTATCGACCCGCCGGGACGCACCGCGCCCGCTCCCCTCAGGACCCCGCTTCCTCCGCGACCTGCGCCTGGAACCGGATCGAGTCCGGACCCCGGGCCGTCACCTCCAGCAGCGTCTCGCAGTAGCTGCACGGGATCAGCAGTGACTCCTTGTCCACTGCCATCTCCGTGGAGTCCGAATGCCCGCACACCGGGCACCGGTACGTCCCGTTCCGCATCTCCCTGGATTCCGCCATCTGCCCCTCCGTCGACACGGCGCAGCCGCCCGCCTGTCTCCCCCGGCACGGCACCGGCCGGGGCCCCGGACCCGGGCACCCCCACCTCCTCCAGGCTACACCCCGTCCTGGCGGCCGTCAATGGTCCAGCCTCCTCATTGACCACATGATCTGAAGCCTGCTAAACGACCCAGCGACAACTACATGCGATCTGCTACGTAACCCGCCAGGTCCACGCAGCGGGCCGAGTAGCCCATCTCGTTGTCGTACCACGAGACGACCTTCACGAGCCCGTCCTGGACGACCATGGTCGAGTTGGCGTCCACGATCGAGCTGGCGTGGTGGCCGGTGTAGTCCACGCTGACCAGGTCCTCATCGGAGACCTCGAGGATGCCGTTCAGGTCGCCGGCGGCCGCGGTCCGCATGGCGTCGTTGACCTCGTCGGCCGTGACGTTCTGGCCGAGCTCGGCCACCAGGTCCACGATCGAGACATCGGGCGTCGGCACACGCATGGCCATCCCGTCCAGCCTGCCCTGCACCTCCGGGATCACCAGGCCGGTGGCCTTGGCGGCGCCGGTGGTGGTCGGGATGATCGACATGGCGGCGGCCCGGGCCCGTCGCAGGTCCTTGTGCGGCAGGTCGAGGATGTTCTGATCGTTGGTGTAGGAATGGACGGTGGTCATCACGCCCCGCTCGAACCCGAAGGAGTCGAGGAGCACCTTGACCACGGGTGCCAGGCAGTTCGTGGTGCAGCTGGCGTTGGAGATGATGTGGTGGCCGGCCGGGTCGTAGTCCTCCTGGTTCACGCCCAGGACCACGGTCACGTCCTCGCCCTTGGCGGGCGCGGTGATGATGACCTTCTTCGCGCCCGCATCCAGGTGCGGCTGGGCCTTCTCCCGGCTGCGGAACAGGCCGGTGGCCTCGAAGACGATATCGACGCCGAGCTCGCCCCACGGCAGGCTGCCGGGGTCGCGCTCGGAGAGCACCTGGATCTCATCGCCGTCCACGGCGATCCCGTTCCCCGTGACCTCCACGGTGCCGGGATACTGCCCGTGGACGCTGTCGTAGCGCAGCAGGTGCGCCAGCGTCTCCGCGTCCGTGAGGTCGTTGACCGCGACGAAGTCGAGGTCCGCCCCGCCCTTCTTGGCGGCGCGCAGGATGTTGCGTCCGATTCGGCCGAAGCCGTTGATGGCAACGCGAGTGGCCATGGGTCTCGTCTCTCCCCGTTCAGGTATGATGCAGTCGTTGTCTATTCCAGTCGGAGCCGCCCCGTAGCGCGAGCGAACGTCAGCACGCTCACGCAGCGGGCGCCCGCGTCCACCAGGGCCCGGGCGCATGCCGTGACCGTGGCCCCCGTGGTGAGCACGTCATCCACCACCAGGAGGTGCTCGCCGGCGAAATCCGTCTCGGCACCTGCCACGGGGGCGAAAGCACCCGCCACGTTAGCGAGGCGCGCAGCCGGCTGCAAGGCGATCTGGCTGCTGGCTCCAGCGCTTCTGTTCAGCCCGCAAATCACGGTCCGCCCCGTTTCCCTCGCGAAGGCGGTGGCCAGCACCTCGGCCTGGTTGTAGCCCCGGGCCCGGAGCCGCAGTGGCGTGGTGGGGACGGGGATGACGGCCCCGGTCTCCCGCGCAACGTCATCGGGGAGCCGCGTCCGGGCCATCCGTCCGCCCATGAAGTCTCCGAGCCGATGCCACCCCCGGTACTTCAGCTGATGGACCAGGGCGTCGGCGGGGTCCCGGAGCAGACACGCGGACCGGGCGGCCCGGAGCCCGACCGGCCACTCCCGGCACTCCTGACAGGTGGGTGAGGGCTCGCGACCGGTTCGCAGGCGCGGGAACCCGCAGCGCGGGCACAGCGGTGCCGGCGGCGAGGTGAGGCGGGAGCGGCACCGTGCACAGACGAGGGTCCGGCCCGGACCCGCTGGTCCGCCGCATCCGAGGCACCGGGGCGCCAGGACCAGATCGAGGAGGCCATCACGGAGTCCCATGCCCCCACGATGGGCCACCCGCCGGGACATCCCCATGGCGGAACGGGACGTCTTGTCCGGCCGTCAGTCCCGGACCGCCTCCCGCATGACGGCGATGTCCGGGTCACGGTCGAACCAGCGTCTGAAGCTGGCGGCCCCCTGCTGGATCAGCATCTCGAGTCCGTCGGCCGCCGGGATCTCCCGGTGCCTCGCATCCCGGACCCAGCGGGTTCCGTCGGTCCGGTAGGTCAGGTCCAGCACCGCACTCACGCGCACGGGCCGGTCCAGGTCCAGCGGCGGCGGATCGTCGGGCTCGAGGCCCAGCGACGTGGCGTTCACCACCAGGTCGTACCCCTCGCGTTCCACGCCCCCGGCGCCGCCCTCCACCACCGCCACACGCCGACCCCGGGGGTCCAGCGCCTCGGCCACCGCCCGCGCCCGTCCCGGGGTCCGGTTCAGCAGGTGGATGGCATCCGCCCGCTCCTGGATCAGCGCCAGCACCGCGGCCCGGGCCGCCCCGCCCGCCCCCAGCACCAGGACCCGGGCGCCTGCCGGCGACCCGATCAGGGTTCGCGCCGCCCGCGCGAACCCTTCCACGTCGGTGTTGTCGCCGTGGACCCGGCCATCCTCCGCCCAGAAGGTGTTGCACGCACCCGTCTTCTCCACCGCCGGCGTGGCCTCGTCCAGGAGCGCCGCGGCCCGGGTCTTGTGCGGCAGCGTCACGTTCCCGGCGCCACCGGCCCCCGCGATCCCGCGGAACAGCCCGCCGAACCGATCGGCGTCGCAGCGCAGCGCCAGGTAGACGGCATCGAGCTCGGCGGCCCGGATGGCGGCGTTCTGGAAGCGCGGCGAGAGGGAGTGCGCCACGGGGTCGCCGAGGAGTGCCACCAGCCGCGTCCCCACCTCGTGCGTCATGGCCCGGGCTCAGCGTTCGCCCGCGACCCGGTCGATCACGGCGTCCACCGCCCGCCGGAGCTGGTCCCGGGTGCTCCGGTACGTCTCCACACCCGCGCCGATCGGATCCATGACCGGCTCGTCGGCGCCCGGCCCGTCCAGAAAGCTCGTGACCAGCACGACCCTGTCGCCTCCGCCCATCTCCTCGACCGCCACCCGGTGCCGCACGTTCATGACCAGGATCAGGTCGGCCCACTCCACCCGCTCCGGGGTCAGCGGGCTCGACGCGTGCTCGCCGAGCTCCACGCCGATCTCGCCGAGCACCCTCGGGACCTCCTCGGACGCCGGCGACCCGCCCCACGCCGATGTGCCCGCAGACGCCACCTGCACGTCTGCGACACCCCGCTCCTCCAGGGCGTGGCGGGCCAGCGCCTCCGCCATGGGCGAGCGGCAGGTATTGCCCGTACACACGAACAGCAGGTTGTAGCTCATTCCAGCGTCACCACCCGTTCCAGCTCCGAGGAGTCGATGGCGCCCTCGCGGATCAGCCGCGTCCGCTCCGCGCACCGAACGATCGTGGACGCCCGGGCCACGGGCAAGCGACCGCCGTCCAGGACCAGCACAGCCCCGCCCTCGGCCGATACCGCCACCGCGACGCCCGCCGCGGCCTCGCCGTCCCGGGCGGGCGCGCTTCCCGGCCGGTTCGCGCTCGTGGACGTCACCGGCCCGCCCGCGGCCTCCAGCAGCGACGGGATCGCCGGGTGCGGCGACACGCGCACGGCCACGCCACCGTCCGGCCCCACCACCTGCCGCGGGTACCGGCCCGGCTCCGCCGTGAGCGCCAGCGTGAGCGGCCCCGGCCAGAACGCGTCGGCGAGGCGCTCGGCGTCGGCCGTCCACTCCAGCCCGGGCGCATCCGTCGGTGAGCGGATGAGCAGGAGGAACGGCCGCGGCCCCTTGAACGCCTCCAGCGTCTCCAGCGCGTCGGGGAGCAGCGCGGACCCGAGCCCGTAGACCGTCTCCGTGGGGTAGGCGACGATGCCGCCGCCGGTCAGGTGCACCGCCACGGCTTCCCGCGCGTCCGCACGCTCGCTCGCGGTGCGGTACGGCAGCACGCGGCTCACGGGCCGGCGTCGACGAGCACCTCGGCGCGCCGGAGGTCCTCGGGCCGGGTGATCTTGAGGTTGCGGGTGTCGCCCTCCACCACCACCACGCGGCCGCCGTACCGCTCCACCAGCGCCGCATCATCGGTCCCGGCCACGCCCTCCGCCGCCGCCCGGTCGTACGCGTCCACGATCATGGACCGTGGGAACGCCTGCGGCGTCTGCGCCCGCCAGAGCGTCGACCGGTCCACGGTCCGGGTGATCGTGCGGCGTTCGTCGACCTCTTTCAGCGTGTCCGCCACCGGGACCGCCGCGATGGCGCCGACATCCGGGCCCAGCGCCCGGAGCACCCGGTCCACCACCTCCGGCGGAACCAACGGCCGGGCGGCATCGTGGATCAGGACCGCCTCGGCGGCCTCGGGGACAGCGGTCAGCCCGGCACGGACGGAGTCGCCCCGCTCGGCGCCCCCGGCCACGACCGTCACCCCGGGCGGCACCTCGAAGGGCGGGTCGTCCACGTCCTCCGCCGGCAGCGCCACCACCACCCACTCCACCTCCGGGTGGTCGAGGAACGGCCGCAGCGACCGGACCAGCACCGGCTCGCCGGCCAGCTCCGTGTACTGCTTCCGCACACCGCCCTCCCCCATCCGGAGTCCGGCGCCGCCCGCGGGCAGGACCGCCGCGACTCTCATCCGTGCCCCCGCCGGCGCCGCCGGGGCCGCCGTACACCGGGCCGCGACCTCCGCCGTACCGCCCGTACCCTCACAGCGCCTCCAGCAGCGCACCTACCGTGCCCACCTTCACCAGCTCCAGATCCACCACGGCCCGGGTCCGTTCCGGGACGTACGCCGTCCGGAACCCCAGCCGCTCGGCCTCCGCGAGCCGCCGCTCGATCTGGCTCACGCTCCGGAGCTCGCCGCCCAGCCCGACCTCCCCGACGAACACAGCATCCGTCGGGATCGTGCGGTCCAGCAGCCCCGTGGCCAGCGCCGCCACCACGCCGGCATCCGATGCGGGCTCCGTGAGCCGCACGCCGCCCACGGCGTTCAGGAAGACGTCCTGGTCGCCGTAGCTGAGCCCCGCCCGCCTCTCGAGCACGGCCAGAAGCAGCGCCAGCCGCTGTCGGTCGAACCCGGTGGTCACCCGCTGGGGCGAGCCATACGACGACCGCGAGACCAGCGCCTGCACCTCCACCAGCAGCGGGCGCGTACCCTCCAGCGTGGAGACCACGGCCGAGCCGCTGGCGCCGCCCGAGCGCTCACCGAGGAAGAGCTCCGACGGGCTGTCCACCGTCTCCAGCCCCGTGCTGGTCATCCGGAAGACGCCGATCTCGTCCACGCCGCCGAACCGGTTCTTGTTGGCCCTGAGCACCCGGTGGTCCAGCGATCGGCTCCCCTCGAAGTAAAGGACGGTGTCGACGATGTGCTCGAGCGTCCGCGGTCCGGCCACCGTCCCGCCCTTGGTGACGTGCCCGACCAGGAAGACCGCGGTGCCGGACTCCTTGGCGAACCGCTGGAGCCGGGCGGCGCACTCCCGGACCTGGCTGACGTTCCCCGGCGCGCCGTCCAGCTCGTCGGTGTACGTGGTCTGGATCGAGTCGACCACCACCACACTCGGCTCCGCGGACTCCGCCCGGCTCAGGATCTGGCCCAGCTCCGTCTCGCCGAGGAAGACCACGTCGCCGGCGCCGTCGCCCAGCCGGTCGGCCCGCATCCGCACCTGGCCCGCCGATTCCTCACCGGAGACGTAGAGCGCCGGGAACCCCCCGGCCTCGAGCCGCGCCGCCACCTGGAGCAGGAGCGTGCTCTTCCCGATCCCCGGCTCGCCGCCCAGAAGGATCAGCGACCCGGGCACCACCCCACCGCCCAGCACGAAGTCCAGCTCCCGGATCCCGGTCGACCACCGCTCCGTGGCGTTCGGCTGGACATCGCCCAGACGTGTGGGTCGCGACTCCCGGACCGGCTTCGACCGGGCCCCGCCGGGCGCCGACGAGCGGGTGCCGGCCTTCTTCTTCGGCTTCAGCTCCTCGACCAGTGTGTTCCACTCGCCGCACGCGGGACACTGACCCTGCCAGCGGGCCGTCTCGTTCCCGCAGTCGGTGCAGAAGAAGATCGTCGTGGACTTCGCCACTACCCCATGCGCTCGGCGGGCGTGAACGACTCGAACCGGGTGCTCTCCTTGCGGAAGAAGAGCTCCACGATTCCCGTGGGACCGTTCCGCTGCTTCCCGATAATGAGCTCCGCCTTCCCGGCGAGCCCCTGCTCCTGGGCCTCCACGTCCGACAGGTAGTACTCGGGCCGGTAGAGGAACATGACCAGGTCGGCGTCCTGCTCGATGGAACCCGATTCCCGGAGGTCCGAGAGCTGCGGCCGATGGTCGGTCCGCTGCTCCGGCGCACGCGACAGCTGTGAGAGGGCGACGACGGGCACCCCCAGCTCCTTGGCCAGCGCCTTCAGGTTCCGGCTGATCTCGCTGACCTCCTGCTGCCGGTTCTCCGCGCTGCTGCTGGTCGTCATCAGCTGGAGGTAGTCCACCACGATCAGCCCCAGGTCCGGCTGCTCCGCCTTCAGCCGCCGCGCCTTCCCCCGCATCTCCAGCGACGTCAGGATCCCCGAGTCGTCGATCCAGATCGGCGCCGTGTTCAGGTGGCCCGCCGCCTGCGCCAGCCGGACGTAGTCGTCATCGGTGAGTCGGCCGCGGAGCAGACGCCCCAGGTCCACCAACGCCTCGCTGCACAGCATCCGCTGCACCAGCTGCTCCTTCGACATCTCCAGGCTGAACAGCGCCACCGGCGTCTGCCCGGTGATGGCCGCGTGGAGCAGGAAGTTGATCACCAGCGCCGTCTTCCCCATGGACGGCCGGGCGGCCACGATGACCAGGTCGCCCTTCTGGAACCCGCCCGTCTTGTCGTCCAGGTCCGTGAAGCCCGTGCCCACACCGGTGATCCCGCCCTGCGCCGACTGGAGCTGCTCGATCCGCTCGAACGTCGGGTAGAGGATGCTCTTCAGCCAGACGAACCCTTCCCGCTCGTGCGACTGGGCCACCTGGAAGATCTTGTGCTCGGCGTGGTCCAGCAGCTCCTCCACCGTCTGCTCGCCCGGGCTGTAGACGTCCTGGATGATCTCCGACGACGCCGTGATCAGCCGCCGCATCAGCGCACGCTCCCGGACGATCCGGGCATGGTACTCCACGTTCGCCGCCGTGGCGACCGCGTCCAGCAGCTCCGCCAGGTACGGCAGCCCGCCCGCCTGCTCGAGCTCGTCGGTCTTCTTCAGCTCCTCCGCCACCGTGGTCGGGTCCACCACCTCGCCCCGCTGGAAGAGGCGCGCCATCGAGCGGTAGATCCGGCGGTGGCCCTCCCGGTAGAACATGGAGTCGTCGACGATCTCCACCGTCTTGGCCACGGCGTCCGGGTCGATGAGCATCGCGCCCAGAACGCTGACCTCGGCCTCCGCCGCGTACGGCGGCTGCCGGTCCCCGCTCCGGAAGCTTACGACCTCGGCTTCACGTGTGCTCATCCAGCACCTGTCGCATGAGTTGCAGATCCTGCCATGTCCTGCGCGTCGCGTGGGGGCTGCGCAGCAGGTACGCCGGGTGGTACGTCGCCACGACCGGCACGCCCCGGTACTCGTGGACGCTGCCCCGGAGCCGACCGACGCTCTGCTCGCGCCCGCTCAGCCACTGCGCCGCGAACTTGCCCACCGCCAGCAGCACCCGGGGACGGATGATGTCCAGCTGGGCGTGGAGGTACGGCGCACAGGTCTCGACCTCGTCGGCCAGCGGGTCCCGGTTGTTGGGCGGCCGGCACTTCAGCACGTTGCAGATGTACGCGCTGCCTCGCTCGATCCCCACGGAAAGCAGCAGCAGATCCAGTAGCTTGCCAGCGGGTCCGACGAAGGGCAACCCCGTCTCGTCCTCTCTCCTCCCCGGCGCCTCGCCCACCACCACCAGCTCGGCGTCGGCGCTGCCCCGCCCGAACACCACCTGGGTCCGGCCCTCGCTCAACCGGCACTTCACGCACCCCGCCGCTTCGTCGGACAGGACCGCCAGGCGATCGGTCGTGGTGTCTTCCGCGCCGGGGATCGACTCCCCGGCGACGGGCGCCGTCCGGGTCGGGCCGGCGCGCTTCGACGCCACGGGGGTCCCCGGTCCCGCGGCGGCTTCGGGGCCCCGGGCGGCCGCCGATCGACGGGCCCGGGAGAGGAGCGCGACGGCCTCGTCCGCCGTCAGGTCATCGAGGTAGAGCTCCGAGAGCCCCAGCTCGCGGAGCTGCCGCAGCACGCCGGCCAGGCGGTCCCGCTCGTCCACCCTAGTCGTCGGACCCGTCGAGGCGCGGCAGGCGCCGCTCGACCCGGTCCAGGATCCGGTCCGCCACCTGCTCCTTCTCCAGCAGCGGCACCGCCTCCGACTCGCCCTCCCGCTCGATCAGCGTGACCCGGTTCGTCTCGACCTCGAAGCCGGTGTCCGGGCCCGTCTCGTTCAGCACGATGAGGTCCAGCCCCTTCTCCGACAGCTTCTTCCGGGCGTTCGCCTCTGCGTCGTCCGTCTCGAGCGCGAACCCGACGACGATGCACCCGCTCGGCCGGCCCGCTGCCGTCTCCGTCAGCACGTCCGGCGCCGGCTCCAGCCGGATCTCCTCCAGCGCCGTCGACTTCTTGATCTTCCGCTCCGGCGGGTCCTTCGGCCGGAAGTCCGCGATGGCGGCCGCCATGATCAGTACGTCCGCATCCGCCACCGCCTGCGCCACTGCGTCCCGCATCTCCGCCGCCGTCTCCACCGCCACGAGCTCCGGCCCGGCCGGTGGCTCCAGCTGGGTCGGGCCCGCGATCAGCGTCACTTCCGCGCCCCGGCGCCACGCCGACGCCGCCAGCGCGAATCCCATCCGCCCGCTCGACCGGTTCGACAGGAACCGGACCGGATCCACCGGCTCCCGCGTCGGGCCCGCCGTGACCACGACCTTCCGGCCCGTCAGTCGACCCTCCGGCTCCAGCGCGCGTCCGATCGCCTGGACGATGGAATCCGGCGCCTCCAGCCGACCCGGCCCCGCACCCTCGCCGTACGCCAGCGGGCCGTCCGTCGGACCCACCAGCCGATAGCCCAGCTCCGCCAGCCGCTCGGCGTTCGCGAGTGTGGCCGGGTGCGACCACATGGCGTCGTTCATGGCGGGACAGATCAGCACCGGTGCGCGGGTGGCCAGGAGGAGGGCGCTCAGGAGGTCGCCCGATCGGCCCTGCGCCGCGCGGGCCATGAAGTCGGCCGTGGCGGGCGCCACGCAGACCACGTCGGCGGCGCGGGCCAGACGGATGTGGTCCAGCGCACCACCGGGCTCGAGGATCTCGGATCGGACCGGCCGGCCCGTCACGCCCTCGAAGGAGACCTCACCGACAAAAGCACGGGCCGAGCGCGTCATGACGACGTCGATCTCGGCCCCCAGCTGTGTCAGGTCCCGCGCGACCTGGACGACCTTGTATGCAGCGATCCCGCCCGTCACGCCCAGGAGGACCCGGCGGCCGTCCCACGGACGGCGCGCGCTCAGTCCGCTCGCCCCGGGGCTCGCCACGGTCGACCGGTGCTAGATGCCCAGTCGCCGCCGGGCGATCAGACGGAACTCGATCCCGCCGGCCGCCAGCGTGCCCAGCGCCTGCGTGGTCAGCTTCGTACCCGTACCCACGGGCACGGGCGCTCGGGGGAGCGCATTCAGCTCACGGGCGTACTTCGCGGCCACCAGCACACCCAGGTACTTGCTGCCTGTGTGCTCCGCGACCTGTCCAGGGGTTACAACGCGCATTCGGTTCCTCGTCGAGATGTTCGGGTTCAGACGGGAAAATGTAAGGGGAGACCCCGTCCCGGGTCAACGGCTGCCCCGCCCGGCGGCCGAGCCCGCGGCGGACGGCTTCGTGCACGCCGGCCGCGCACCGACCACGTCCGGGCACGTTGATCTCGCTACGGCCCGTGGCGAATGATCTCGTCCAGCTCGGTGATCATCCGCTGCACGTGGGCGCCGAGCTCCCGGGTCCGCTCCGCCCGCGCCCATTCGGCCCGGACGATGGCCTCGATGTCCTCGTAGGCCTGCTCCAGGTCGTCGTTCACGACCACGTACTCGAACTCGGAGGCGGCCTCGAGCTCCTTGCGGGCGTTCATCAGGCGACGGCGTCGCTCCATGTCCTCCTCGCTCGCCCGGCCCGTCAGGCGTCGGGCCAGCTCATCGGCGGAGGGGGGCAGGACGAAGATCATGAGGACGCCGGAGAACATCTTCCGGACCTGTCGCGCGCCCTGTACGTCGATGTCGAGGACCACGGTCCGCCCCTGCTGGACGGCGTCCGTGATCTCCTGGCGGGGCGTGCCGTACCGCCGGCCGTGGACCACGGCCCACTCGGCGAGCTTGTTGTGCTCGATCATGCGGTCGAACGTGTCGTCATCGACGAAGTGGTAGTCCTGGCCGTCGATCTCCTTCGGCCGGGGCTCCCGGGTCGTGGCCGAGATGGAGAACACCACGTCGTCGTGGCGGTCCACCAGCATCCGGGCGAGCGTGGTCTTCCCGGCACCGCTGGGGGCCGAGAGGACGACGGTCAGTGCAGGTCGCTGCATGCTCATTCCACGTTCTCCACCTGCTCTCGCAGCCGTTCGATCTCGTTCTTGATGGACACGACCCGGTGCTCGATCTCGGCGTCGTTCGCCTTCGACCCGATGGTGTTGGCCTCCCGGTGCATCTCCTGCACGAGGAAGCTCAGCCGCTTGCCCACCGGCTCGCTCGCCTCGTGGGCCAGCATCCCCTCGAAGTGGTCGATGTGGCTGTGGAGTCGCACGATCTCTTCGCTGATGTCCCACCGGTCGGCGATCAACGCGATCTCCCGGGCCAGCCGATCCTCGTCCAGGCTCACATCGGCCGCCAGCTCGGCCACGGACCGCCGGAGCCGGTCCCGCTCCGAGTCGAGGCGCGCCGGCGCCCGCTCCTCGATCACGGCCAGCGCCTCGGCGATGGCGCTCAGCCGGGCCTCCAGGTCGACGGCCAGGTTCTTCCCTTCCGCCTCCCGCATGGCGAGGACCGCCTCGCTGGCCCGGTCGGTGACCTCCTTGAGCTCGGCCTCGTCGATGTCGACGGTCTCCGCCTGCTCCCGCATCACCAGGTCGGCCTGCCGGGTCAGCATCTCCAGCGTCACCTCGCCGGACAGCCCCAGCTCGTCCTTCAGCCGGTGGAAGATCTCCAGGTAGTTCCGGGCCCGGTCGAGGTCGAGCGCCAGCGTGGGCCCGGCCTCCCCCTCCGACCCGTTGAATCGGTAGGTCGCATTCACATGGCCCCGGGAGACGTGCGACTTCAGCCACTCCTTCAACCGGGGCTCCCACCGGTCGAGCGTCGACGGGGTGCGGATGTTCGCACTGAAGAATCGGTGGTTGACCGTGCGGATCTCCGCCCGCAGGACCCCCGCCGCAGTCTCCAGCTCGGCCTCCCCGAATCCCGTCATGCTCCGGATCATGTCGCCGAACCTATACGCTGGACCGCCGGATAGAAACCGCCGGCGGTCATGACGCCCGCCGCCTCAATTCCAGAACTCCCATTTCACGCCCCAGAGGATGTTCTGGCCGGGCAGCGGGTACGCCGGCAGATCCGCCCGGTCGATCTGGGGGAGCATGTTCGACCAGCGCACGAACGCCCGGACCGAGAGCACACGGATCGTCAGCTCCAGGTCCGTGGTCTCGTATGCCGGGGCGACCTGCGTCGCTGACGGCTCGCCCGCCGGCCCCGGCACGTACATCGGGCCCCGGAACACGCGCTCGATCCGGCCGAAGATCTCCAGGTTGCCGCTGGGCAGCGGGAGGTGGTGGTAGACCAGCCCCAGTCGCCAGTGCTCCTCGGGCAGGTAGAGCCAGCCGGCGGGTGCGTCCATCCCGACATACCACCCCTGGATCGAGAACGGGTCGATGCCCACGGGGATCCGGCCGGAGACCTCGAAGCCCTGCGCATCACCGCCCGGAAGCGCCAGCCACTGTTCCTCCGACGGCAGCCCGAACCCGTAGACCGTATCGGCCGACAGCTGCACCGCCGCGCCGCCGAGGCGCAGTCCGCCACGGACGAGCTCGAGGCCGACCCGATAGCCGTCCCGGGAGACCCGGAGCCCGGCCGAGTCCGTCGGCGACGGCAGCGCGAGCCCGGGCCCGCTCCCCACCAGCGCGCCGCTCCCGAAGGCCTCGCCGAACGCCGTGAGCCCGACGAGCGGACCCACGGCGGCCCGGGCGGACCAGCGGCCCGTCCCGTCCGGCCCCTCGTCCCACCGGCCCTGGAGCACCTCGCCCTCCAGCGACAGCCAGGGCAGCGGTGTGGCCCCCGCCCGCAGCTCCAGCTCCTGGCTGGGCAGCCGGGGATGGCTCCGGAACCGCACCGCCGTCCGGAGCCAGGCCGGTACGGGGCCCGGCGCGGTCAGCCCGAGCCGGAGCCCGCCCTGCGACGACCCCTCGCGGAGCACCGTGAGGGCGGTGTCACTCCCGATCTCGTCCTCCATGGACGTCCCGCCCACGTACGCCTCCGCGGTGACCGGCCCGACCGCCTTCCGGGCCCGAACGACCCAGTCGGAGCGGCTGCCCTGGAGCGGCGGTCCCACGCCGCTCCGGTCCAGAGTGCTCTGCCGGTACTCGACCTGGACCCCGCCGGACTCCCGGGCCCACGTCCACTTCAGCCACGACGTGTTGTGGTTCGAGCTGCCCGGCGTGAACCCCACCACCGACAACCGCTCGAAGCCCAGTCCCAGCGGACCGCCCAGCACCCGGGGCGGAAGGAACATCCCGCGGAACAGATTGATCTCGTAGTCGCCGGTGCCCGCCTCGATCACGCTCTTGGTCCGCGCGTCGTCCGGGGTCAGCGTCTCGACGCGGACGGTCATGCCCGTCACCCGTCGCTCGACCCGGACCCGCTCCAGCGCCAGGAGCGAGTAGCGGGACGGGTCGAAGGTGGGCGCGGTCAGCGGGTCGAGGACGAACCCGTCGACCACGTACCGGATGGCGCCGGCCGCGGCGCCGAACACCGCGCCTCCTTCCGGCTGTCCGCCGATGTCCGCCCGGACCGGGACCAGCCCCGGGATCCGCTCCAGCAGGTCCAGCAGAGAGAGGTCCGGGAGCCGGAGCAGGTCCTGGCGGTCCCATTCCCACACGCCCCGCGCCCACCCCGCGGCCGTCGTATCCCCCAATGGGGGCAGGAAGGTGGGCGGCGGCTGGACCGTGTCCACCGCCACGGTGTCCTGGGCCGCCGAGTCCGGCTCGGCCCGCTCCTCCTGCCTGCGCTCCCGAACGTCCCGGGCCGGGACGGTGTCCGGCTCCTGCCCGGCCGCATCCGCGGGCGCCAGCAGCACGCCGGCGCCGACCACCGCGACCAGCGCGATGAAAAACGCCCCCGACCGCAGCGACCGGGGTCGGGGGCGCGACCAGGGGGTGCCCGTCCTCACTGCTCCGCGTGGGACCGGATCCACTCGATGAACAGGCGGGTGGGAACGCCCGTGGCGCCCTTCCGGAGGTACGCCTCGGGTTCGTCCCTCCACGCCGTCCCCGCGATGTCGAGGTGCGCCCACGGCACATCCTCCACGAACTCCCGCAGGAACCAGCCGGCGGTCACGCTGCCGGCGGGCCGCCCGCCCGTGTTCTTGATATCGGCGACGTCGCTGTCGAGCTGTTTCCGGTAGGGGTCCCAGAGCGGGAGCCGCCAGCACCGCTCGCCCGTCCGCTCGCCCGCGGCCATCACCGCGTCCACCACGGCGTCGTCGCTCCCCATGACGCCGACCGCGTGATGGCCGAGCGCGATGACCACGGAGCCCGTCAGTGTCGCCGCATCGACCATGGCCCTCGGGGCGTACCGCTGTCGCGCGTACGCCAGCGCATCGGCCAGGATCAGCCGGCCCTCGGCGTCGGTGTTGATGACCTCCACCGTCTTGCCGGAGTACATGCGCAGCACGTCGCCGGGCTTCGTCGCCCGCCCGGACGGCAGGTTCTCCGTGGCGGGGACCAGCGCCACCACGTTGACCCGCGGCCGCAGCCGGGCCACCGCCTGCATGGCCCCCAGCACCGCCGCGGCGCCGGACATGTCGTACTTCATCTCCTCCATCTTCGCCGACGGCTTGATGGAGATCCCGCCGGAGTCGAAGGTGACACCCTTCCCCACCAGTGCCACCGGCGCCCCGTCCTCGGCCCCGCCCCGATACTCCATGACGATGAACCGGGGCTCCTCCTCGGTGCCTGCGGCCACGCCCAGGATCCCCCCGAACCCCTCCTCCTCCATGGCCGCCCGGTCGAAGACCGTGATCTCCATGCCGCCCTCGTCGGCGATCTCGCGGGCCACGTCCGCCAGGTGCGACGGTGTGGCCACGTTCCCGGGCTTCGACGCCAGCTCCCGGGCCAGGTTCTCCGCCTCGGCGACGATCCGGCCCACGTCCGCGGCCACCCGCAGCTCGTCGGCCGCAGCGTCGTCCTCGACCAGGAGCGACACGGCGTCCAGCCGTATCACCGGCTCATCATCCTCCCCGGGCCCCGTCTTCAGCTCCCGGTAGTCCCACGCGGCCAGCACCGCGCCCTCGACCAGCGCCCGGGCCGTCGTGACCCGGTCCTCGCCGAGCCCGTGCGGCAGCACGGCCGTCAGCTCGGTGACCCGCAGCTCCTCCGCCTTGCGCACCGCCGAGCCCATGGCGCGGCGCAGCGTCTCGCCGTCCGCATCATCGCGCTTCCCCAGTCCGGCCACCAGGACCCGCTCCGCCGGCGCCCCCGGGTCCTCGGGGTACACCACGGCGGCCTGCCCCACCCGACCCGAGAAGTCGCCGCGGTTCAGGATCCTCGACAGCAGTCCGTTGCGGGCCTCGTCCACGGCCGTCGCGGCGCCCGTCGGCTCGTCATCGTCCTGGAAATGGAACAGCACGAGGAGCGGCGTGCTCGCCGCGGCCGCCTCGTCCGTCCGGATGGTGATGTTCAACGTGAGCGCCATTCGGTCATCCCTGTGCTCCAGGTCGCCTGACTCAATCTCGCTGCTCGACGGGAGGCACGGAGCGGCGTGCGGGGCCGACGTACTCCGCCTTGGGGCGGATCAGTCGGTTGTCGTCGAGCTGCTCCAGAATATGGGCCGTCCACCCTCCGATCCTAGCGCACGCGAAGATGTTGGTGAAGAACCGCGTCGGGATCCCCAGCTTGTCGTAGACCGACGCGCTGTAGAAATCGACGTTCGCGTAGATCTTCTTCCCTCGCTCGTCCATGGCGGCCCGCATGGCGTCGCGGACCCGATCGGAGATCTCGAACCACCGCGAGCTGCCCAGCTGGTCGCCGAGATCCCGGAGGATCGGCGCCCGGGGATCCAGCGCCCGGTAGACCCGGTGGCCGAAGCCCATGATCCTGTCGCCTCGCTCCAGCGCGCCGCGGATCCACTCCCCGGCCCGGTCCGGGTCATCGATCTCACGGAGCATCTCCATGACCCGCTCGTTCGCGCCCCCGTGCAGCGGACCCTTGAGCGTGCCGATGGCCGACGTGACCGCCGAGTACAGGTCGGCCAGCGTGGCGATGGTGACCCGCCCCGAGAAGGTCGAGGCGTTCAGCCCGTGCTCGGCGTGGAGGATCAGCGCCACATCCATGGTCCGGACCTCCTGCGGACTCGGCTCCTCGCCGGTCATCATGTAGAGCAGGTTCGCCGCGATCCCGAGCTCCGCCCGGGGCGCCACCGGCTCCTCCCGACGACGCAGCCGCGCCGTGACCGCCGTGATGGTCGGCAGCCGGGCCGTGAGCCGCAGCGCCTTCCGCACGTTCGCCTCCCGGGACGCGTCCTCGGCGTCCGGGTCGTGCACGCCCAGCGCGGAGACCGCCGTCCGCAGCACCGCCATGGGGTGCGCGTTCGCCGGTGCCGCCCGGATCACATCCATGACCTCCGCCGGCAGCGCGAACGTGGCGCCCAGCTCCTGCCGGAGCGCATCGAGCTGTGCCCGGTTCGGCAGCTCCCCGTTCCACAGGAGGTAGCAGACTTCCTCGAAGGTGGCGTGCCCGGCCAGCTCCTCGATCGGGTAGCCGGCATACTCCAGCGTCCCCGCCTCCCCGTCGATCTTCCCAAGCCGCGTCTTCGCGACGACGACGCCCTCGAGTCCAGAACCCGCCATGGTACCCGCCCTCCCGTCCGATCCGGTCTGTTCCGTCGTTCCGTGTGTGCCCTTCCCATACAAGTTCGGGGCCGACATCCTCCTGTCGGTCGGAGGAAGCCAGCCCCGAACACCGGCCCCCGGGGTCGAGCCGCCACGGCGTCGCAAAGTAGTGGGCCGATTCGAGCCGATGCAAGCCCGGCCGCACGGGTGTAGCTTGTTACCTTCCGGCCCGCCGGATCGTCAGAACACATGAGGGGGAATGCAATCCGATGATTTGACCGACCAGAGCGACGGCGAGGTCGTGGCCCGGGTCCTCGACGGAGACCGGGACGCGTTCCGGATCCTGGTCCGACGGCATCAGGACATGCTGTTCGGCCACGCGATGCGGATGACCGGGCAGAGCGACGTCGCCGCCGACCTGGTGCAGGAGTCGCTGGTGAAGGCGTACACGAGCCTGGACCGGTGCCGCAACCCGGACCGGTTCAGTGCCTGGGCGTTCCGGATCGTGGCGAACCGGTGCAAGGATTACCTGAAGAACGTGCGTCGGAGCAACGTCGCCCTCGATGATACCGGGCCCATGGCCGGCGAGATGGACCCGGAAGACGACCTGGAGCGCGGCGAGCTCCGCGGTCGCCTCGACCGGGCGCTGAGCCGGCTGCCGGCCGACCAGCGCGAGGCCTTCATCATGAAGCACGAGGAAGGTCGGTCGTACAGCGAGATGGCCGAGCTGGTGGGGATGTCCGTGGGAGCGCTGAAGATGCGGGTCCACAGGGCCCGGGAGACGCTGCAGGAGATGCTGGAAGGGGAGCTATGAGGCCGATCAACGAGGAGCTGCACCGCTGGCTCGATGGCGAGCTCGAGGACCACGAGCTGTCGCCCGAGCTCCGCGACGAGGCGGAGCGCTGGCGGGAGCTGCTGGCCGCCCGGCCCGAGCCCGGGCCGCCGCCGCCGTGGCTCGAGCAGCGCATCATGGGCAACCTGCCGGCCCACCGGCCGGGGTGGCTCCGCCGCGTCATCGACTGGATCAGCCGCCCGCGGACCCTCGAGGTCCGGCCGGTGACCATCGCCGCCGGCGCCGTGGCCGTCCTCGCCCTCGTCCTCCTCTTCCCCGACGGCCCGGCACCCGGCCCGCAGTCCGGCATGAACGGCGTCCAGGCCGGCGCCCGCGGGGCGGACGGGACCGCGTACGTCCAGTTCCTCTACGTCGCGCCCGAGGCCGAGACGGTGACCGTGGCCGGCGACTTCAATGACTGGTCCGAGCAGGGGTTCGGGCTCGAGGATCCGGACGGCGACGGGATCTGGACCGGTGAAGCGCCATTGTCGCCGGGGCTCCACAAGTACATGTTTGTCGTGGACGGAGAGTGGGTGACCGATCCGCAGGCCGACCGCTACGTCGATGACGGCTTCGGGAACCGCAACGCTCTCATCGAGGTCCCGGCAAGCGGAGGAGCGATCTGACTCGAAGCGGCATCGCCATCCTGCTCTTCACCCTCCTGGGCAGTCCGGCACCGGCTCTGGCCCAGGAGGTTTCCGTGTGGCTGAGCACGTCCGGCAGCCACGCCCAGCCGCCGGCCGATGTCCCCGGGGACGCGACCCAGTACGGTCTCCTGGGCGCACGCATCACCGGCGACTTCGCCTGGGGCACCGTGCTCGCCGACGGCCGGTACGGCGGTGCTCTGGCGGGCAGCGAGGGCCGCTGGCTCCAGGGCGACGCCGTCGTGGTGACCGGGGGACGGATCGGCGGCGTGGGGCTGCGGAGCATGATCTCCGGCTTCGGCCTCCGCTACCTGGACCCGTTCGAGTACGACGCCGGCGGGGTCGAGCTCCGGCCGGGTGCCTCGATCCCCGTGGGCCGCTACGTCCTCTCGGTCCTGCCCCGTCTCTCGCTGGGCGCATGGACGACCGACCAGGTGGAGGGTGACATCCGGGTGGCCGGTGGCGCCATCGAGATCCAGCGCCCGCTCGGCGCCTGGACGGCCATGCTCACCGGCGGCGTGCACAGCGTGGAGAACGGCGTCACGGCCGGCACCTTCGCACGTGCGGCCGGCGACCTGATCCTCGACCGCGGCCGCTGGACGCTCGCGGCGGAGCTCGAGGCCCAGCGGTCGCCGGAGGAGCGGGAGCTCGGGGGCGGGCTCCGGGCAACGCTCACGGTGGCGCCCGGGCTCGAGCTCCAGGGCTATGCCGGGCACAGAACCCGCGATCCCCTGTTCGGGACCGCCGGCACGTGGACCGCGGCCCTCACCCTGTCGGTCCGGGCGGTCCGGTGGTCATCGCCGGAGCCGCCGCCCGTGGCGGCCGTGGGGGAAGCGCGGCCGGAGGGGCGCGTGGTCCGGTTCACTCTCCGCGCGCGGGGCGCGGAGGACGTCGCCCTGACCGGGGACTTCACCGGCTGGGATCCCGTGCCCATGGAAGAGACGGGCGACGGGTGGTGGACGCAGGAGCGCGTGGTGGAGCCCGGCCTCCATCATTTCGGCTTCCTGGTGGATGGGCAGTGGGCGATCCCGCAGGACGCGCCGGGGGTGGTCGAGGATGGCTGGGGTCGGCGCAACGCGAGCATTGTGGTAGAGCCGTGACCTTTCGGGCACCTCATGCGTCTATAGGGTGACAGACGGATACGAGGGGATTGAATGATGATGAATAGACGGATTGAACGCGGTCTCCGGGTCGGAGCCATACTGGCTCTGGCCGTCGCCGTGGTACCGGTGACGGCCCAGCAGTCCGGCCAGGACACCGACCCACGGCTGGAGCGTATCCGTGCCGAGCTGCCCCAGGGCGTGCTCGAGCGGGTGGAGGCGCGCATCGCGGCCGCCCGGTCGGAGGGGATCCCGGTGGAGCCGCTCATGGACAAGGCGGTCGAGGGGATCGCGAAGCAGGTGCCCGGGCCGCGGGTCGCCGAGGCGGTGGACCGGCTGGCCCGGGAGCTGGGCCGCGCGAAGCAGCTGCTCTCCGATGGCGTACCGCCGACGCCGACCGACGTCTCCGCCGTGGCCGATGCCATGCGGCGGGGCGTGCCCGAGCCGGCGATCCAGCGGATCGCACAGGGCGCCCGTGCGGACGAGCCGGTGGCACTGGCCGTTCACACCATGGGCGACCTCATGGACCGGGGCGTGCCCGTCGAGCAGGCGGTCGCGGTGCTGGAAGCGTGGCGGGGCCGTGGCGCCCGGAGCGAGGAGCTGCGGGAGCTGCCCGGCGCCGTGGAGCGATTGATCCGGCAGGGGGTCCTGCCCGGCCAGGCGGCCGCCGCCGTGGCCAATGCCATGCGCGGCGGGCCCCAGGGAGCGAGTCCCGGCGGGGAGGGTCAGCCGCCGGGCATGATGCAGGGCGGCCCGCCGATCCCGCCGGGCTCCGGGCCGCCGGATGATCGCGGGAAGGGCCCCAAGATCGACCCGCCCGGTCAGGGCGGTGGTCCGGGCGGAGGCGACTGACCCCGCGCCCGGTTTCAGTGCGTAGGGATACGGACGAGACGGACGGCTGCCGGCGCACCCACCCGGCAGCCGCTTTCTGCATCCGGGAACCGCCTACTTCCAGCGTCCCCCGCGCCAGAGGTCCGGGTGGAAGAGGAGGAAGATGGTGAACAGCTCCAGCCGCCCGGCCACCATCAGAAACATCAGCACGATGTGCGAGGTCGGTCCCATCCACCCGTAGTTGTCCACGGCGCCGACCTCGCCGAGCCCCGGCCCGATGTTCCCGATGGCCGCCGCGCTGGCGCCCACCGCCGTCGGCAGGTCGTGGCCGAGGAGCGCCAGCGCCAGCACACCGGCCCCGTACAGCAGGATGAAGAGGAGGAGGAACGCCAGCACGTTGAGCAGCACCGGCTCCCCCACGACCTTCGACCCGACCCGGGTAGCCACCACCGCACGGGGGTGGAGGCTCTTCTTCAGCTCGGACACTACGTGCCGCAGGAGCACGTGGATCCGGACCGTCTTCACGCCCCCGCCCGTCGAGCCGCTCATCCCGCCCATGAGCATCAGCGTCAGCAGGATGAGCTGCGCCCCCAGCGGCCAGAGCTCGTAGTCCCGGGTCACGAACCCTGTGGTGGTCCCGACGGAGACCACCTGGAAGAGCGCGTCCCGGACCACCCGCTCGACCCCCACCTCCTGACCCCCGCCCGCGGCGAAGACCAGCACCGCCACGGCCGTAGCCGCGCTCAGGATCGCCGCCGTATAGAACCGGAACTCCGCGTCCTTGCGGTAGATCCGCCCGCGGCTGGAGAGCGCCCGGTAGTGGAGGGCGAAGTTCACACCCGCCAGAAACATGAACAGGATGGTCACATACTGGACGTACGCCGAGTCGAAGGCCGCGATGGAGGCCGATTTCGGCGAGAACCCGCCCGTCGACATGGTGGAGAACGAGTGGGTCACGGCGTCGAACAGGGAGAGCCCGCCGAACAGGTAGAGGGTCACCTGGGCCGCCGTCATCCCGGCATAGACGTACCACAGCAGCTTGGCCGTCTGGGCGATCCGCGGCTGGAGCCGCTCCGGCGTCGGGCCCGGCACCTCCGCGCGGAAGAGCTGCATCCCGCCGACGCCGAGGTACGGCAGGATCGCGATGCCGAGCACGATGATCCCCATCCCGCCCAGCCACTGGGTGAACGAGCGCCACAGGAGGATCCCGTGAGGCAGCGCCTCGATATCGCCGAAGACCGTGGCGCCGGTAGTGGTGAACCCGGAGATGGACTCGAAGACCGCGGCGACCGGCGACTCGACCACGCCGGTGATGGCGAACGGCAGCGCGCCGGCCAGTCCCACGGCCAGCCACGCGAACGCCACCACCGCGTACCCCTCCCGGATGCTCAGGTCCCGCTCGATGTCCGTGAGCCGGTAGCCGGTGTATCCGAGGGCGAGGGGGATCGCCGCGGCGATGACGAACGCGACGCCATCGCCATCGCCGTAGAGGAAGGCGACCGCCGCGGTCACCGCCAGCGCCGCCGAGACGGCCATGAGGATCAGGCTGACGACATGGACGAGGTGGCGATACTTCATGAGAAGAGTCGCTCGATCTCACCGATGGCGTCGGGCAGCGCGAAGATCACCACCCGGTCGCCGGCCCGGATCTCGTCGCGGCCGCGGGGTGTGATGACCCGGGAGCTCCGCAGGATCGCGCCGACGATGGCGCCCCGCGGGATCGGCAGCTCCCGCACCTCGTTCCCGGCCGCCCGGGTGTCGCTCCGGACATCGAACTCGATGGCTTCCGCATCGATCCCCTGGAGCGTGACCACGCTGGCCACGTTCCCGCGACGGACATAGCGGAGGATCGCGTTCACCGTCGAGAGCCGGGGCGAGACCGCCGCGTCGATCCCCACCCGGCTGACCAGCGGGACGTAGTCGAACCGGTGGATCAGGCTGATGACCTTACGGGCGCCCTGGGTCTTGGCCAGCAGGCTCGCGAGCATATTGGTCTCGTCCCGGGGCGTGTACGCCACGAACCCGTCGATCCCCTCGATCCCCTCCATCTCCAGCAGCTCCATGTCGGTCGCGTCGGCGTGGAGGACCAGCGCCTTCGGGAGCGTCTCCGCCAGCTCGGCGCACCGTTTCCGGTCGACGTCCAGGATCGTGCAGTCCACGCCGTGCTCGGCCAGGTGACCCGCGAGATAGACGGCCTCATCGCTGCCGCCGGCGATCATCACGCGGCGCAGCTGGAAGTCCTTGTAGCCGGCCATGGCCGGGATGAACGGCATCTCCGCCGCGGGCGCCAGGATGAAGATCTGGTCGCCGGCCTCGATCCGGGTCGTGCCCCGGGGCACCTCGGTCTCCCCGTCCCGGATCACGGCCACGGTCACGAACGGGCGGTCGCCCATCGCCTCGTCGAGCTCGACCATGGACTTCCCCGCCACCGGCGCGCCGTCGCGGACCCGCAGCCCCACCAGCTGGAGCCGGCCCTCGGCGAACTGGGCCAGGTCCGTGGCCGCCTCGCTGTTCAGCAGCTGGAACGTCTCCCAGGCGCACTCCCGCTCCGGGTTGATCATCAGGTCGATGCCCAGCTGCTCGCGGGACAGCGCGCTCCCGGTCTCGTAGTACTCCGGGTTGCTCACCCGTGCCACCTTGAACCGGACGCCCATCCGCGACGCTGCCAGGCAGCTCACTAGGTTCACCTCGTCCTTGCTCGTGACCGCCAGCAGCAGGTCCGCCTTCCCGATGTTCCCCTGCTCGAGCACCGGGAGCGACGCCCCATTCCCGTTGACGGTCATCACGTCGAGCTGCTCCTCGATCATCCGGGCCCGCTCCGGGTCCGACTCGATCACCACCACGTCCTGATGCTCCTCGGAGAGCCGCCGCGCCAGGTGGAACCCCACCGCGCCCGCCCCGATGATCATGATCCGCATGCGTCAGTGCTCCCCGATGAATCCGATTTCCGGCTCCAGCTCCTGCCCCGTCTCCCGGGCGACCCGCTCCTGGATCAATTCGATCAGCTCCCGGACCTCCCGTGCCGTGGCCCCGCCCAGATTCACCAGGATATTGGCGTGACGGTGGAAGACCTGCACCCGGCCGTGGACATGGCCCTTCAGCCCACACTCGTCGATCAGACGGCCGGCCCCCACGCCCTCGATCTTCTTGAAGATGGACCCCACCGAAGGGTACAGCCACAGGTCCGGGTGCCGGTCATTGCGCCACGCGAGGTTCTCCCGGACCACCGCCCGCAACTCCGCTTCCGGGGTGGGGGTGAGCCGGAACGTCACCCGGAGCACGAGATCGGGACGGTCGTGAAGCACGCTGTAGTCGTAGCCGAAGTCCAGGTACTCGACGCCGACCTGCCTGCGCTCCCCCTCGGCCGTCAACAGGTCGCACCGCTCCACGACCTCCTCCAGGAACACCGTCCGGTCCCGCTCCGGGCTCAGGAAATGGAGGTTCTGCCAGATGGCGCCCCCCACCGTGCTCGGGATCCCTACGTAATGGTGGAGCCCGCCGAGACCGCGATCGATGCAGCCGTGAATCAGGTCGGGAAAGACCATCACGCCGCTGTCCGCCTCGACCCGGTGGCCGTCCAGGAACGTCACGCCCCGGCTCTCGTTCCGGATCACCAGCCCCCGGATCCCACCATCGCCGATCAGGATGTTCGCACCCGACCCGAGGACGAAGTACGGCACGCTCAGCGCACGGGCCGCCATCACCGCCTCGGCCAGCTCCTCCGGCGTCCGGGCCCGATACAGGAGCTCCGCGGGACCGCCGATCCGGAAGGTCGTGTACGGCGCGAGGGGGACGTCCCGCTCCAGGCGGGCGGCGCCCAGCCGCGCTTCCAGCTCGCGGATGGGCAGCTCGGTGGCCGGCGGCACCGCTCAGCCCTCGCCGCGGGCCCCGGTGATCGCGTCCCGGATGGCCGCGAACAGGCCGTCGTGGCCGACGATCCCCCGGTAGACCAGCGCCGAGCCGCCCAGGGCGAGCACCGCCCCGGTCCCCGCGTCACGGCCACGGAGACTCGACAGGATCAGCATCCCGCCCACCAGCACGGACATCCAGCGCTCCGACTCACCAATCGTCGTCTGCCCTCCGGTCAGCTCCTGCATGGTGTCGCCTCCGATCTCGGATCCGTTCCAGCCTCAAAAGTCCCGGCCGTCCTCACGGGGACGCAAGTGCGGCTCCCGCGCACGCTCCGCAAGGTGGTCGTCCGGGCTCTCCCGTGCAAAGGCCGCCGGCCTCTTGAGCCCGGCTTGAAGACCGGCGCTCATCGTGGATCCGAGAGACGGAAGCACACCCACCGCACGTGAGGAACACGCATGCCAAACCTGATCAACGCCCTCAGAGCCCTGCGTCGACCCGTAGTCTTTGCCGCAGCAATCGCGGTCTCGGCCGGAGCCGCCGAGCTGGCCGCCCAGGTATCGGTGGGACAGACGATCCGGATCACCACCAGCCAGAACAGGGGCGTGTATCAGCTGCGCGCGCTCCGAGCCGATACCGTCGTTGTCCAGGCGGGCGACACGACGTTGGCTTTCGCTCTATCGGACATCGAGCGTATTGAGCTCGGCTCCCGGCGCGGCGCCGAACGCCTCTTCTACGGAGCTCTTTTCGGGGCTGGGATCGGTGCGGCCACCGGAGCCGTCCTGGGGCTCGCCTCCGGGGATGACTGCGACGGCACCACCACATTCTGCTTCGGGTGGTCGGCCGGCGAGAAAGCCACGACAGGTGCCGTGGTCCTGGGAGCGATCGGCGGCATTGGCGGGGCCATCATCGGCGCCCAGAACCCATGGTCGTGGAAGCGCATTGGCCCCGAAAATCTCGCCATCCGGGCGGCCCCGGCTCGCGACGGGCTCTCGCTCCGGGTGTCGTTCCGGCCCGGGCGGACAATTCCCTGACAGTGGCAGAGATTCCCGAGCCCTGCAGAAGCCTATGAGTGCCGAGGGAGGGACTCGAACCCTCAAGGGATTGCTCCCGCGCGATTTTGAGTCGCGTGCGTTTGCCGATTTCGCCACCCCGGCTCGGCCCGAAGTGTCCGGGCACCGGCGAAGATAACGGCCCGGGCCCTCCCCTTCCACCCCGGCCCGACCGGACGGCTGGCCACCGGCGTCGGGGGAGCCGCAGCCGCTGGGCGACCCGGCCGGGGGGTTCGGCGCTACTCGAGCCCCTTGGGCTTGCCCAGGACCTCCTTCAACAGCACTGCCTGGCGCAATCCTTCGGGTCTGTGAAGCGCCTTCCCCAGCGACGACCGGCGACGACGACGGCTCGGCCGCGGCTCGTCGATGAATCCGTGGAACGCACGGTGCCGGGCCTCGGCGCTCGGGACGCGTCGCTCCACCGGCGCCGGAGCCGGCGTCTCGAGGCTGTACGCTTCCGGGCCCTCGTACTCCAGCGACTCCGGCTCCGGGGAGGACGCCGTCTGATCCATCCACGGCTCCGGCTCCCACGCGTCGGGCTCGCTGGCGGGCTCGCTGGCCGTTCCTGCGGCACCGGCGCCCGTTCCGGCCTTTCCGGCCGTCGACCACGGGGCCTCCGGCTCAGCCTCGCCGACCGGCTCGCTGCCCGGCTGCCGGCGCTCGCCCGTCATCAGCTCCCAGAGGTCGTCCGGGACCATGTCGGACGCCGCCCGGACCTCTTCCTCGCGCGCTTCCGACCCGGCCGATTCGGGACCCTGCTCCGCACCCGGTCGCTGCCCCTTTCCCTTCTTCCGCTGCTTCAGGATCCCCTCGAGGACCGGGAAGAGGATGAACAGGGCGATGAAGAGGATCTCGAAGAGGTCCACGGGTCAGCTCCCCTCCCCGTCCTCCTGCGGCCCGCCCTCTACGGACTCCCTTGCGATGGCGTTCCGCATCTCCGTGTCAGCGTTGACGTTACGGTACTTGACATAATCCATTATGCCAAGGTTGCCGGACCGGAACGCGTCGGCCATCGCCTGCGGCACCTGGGCCTCGGCCTCGACCACCCGGGCGCGCATCTCCTCGACCTTCGCCTTCATCTCCTGCTCGGCCGCCACGGCCATGGCGCGGCGCTCCTCGGCCTTCGCCTGTGCGATCCGCTTGTCGGCCTCCGCCTGGTCGGTCTGCAGCTCCGCGCCGATGTTCTTGCCGACGTCCACATCGGCGATATCGATGGACAGGATCTCGTAGGCGGTCCCCGAGTCGAGTCCCTTCCCCAGAACGGTCTTGGAGATGTTGTCCGGGTTCTCGAGCACGGCCTTGTGGGTCTCGCTGGAGCCGATGGTGGAGACGATCCCTTCGCCGACCCGGGCGAGGATCGTGTCCTCGCCGGCGCCACCGACCAGGCGGTTGATGTTGGCCCGGACCGTGACCCGGGCGACGGCGATCAGCTGGATCCCGTCCTTGGCCATGGCGGCGACCTTCGGCGTGTTGATCACCTTCGGGTTCACCGAGACCTTCACGGCCTCGAGGACGTCCCGTCCGGCCAGGTCGATGGCGGCCGCCTGCTGGAAGGGCAGCTCGATGTTCGCCTTGTCGGCGCTGATCAGCGCCTTCACGACCCGGTCGACGTGTCCGCCGGCCAGGTAGTGGGCCTCGAGCTCACGCGTCGTGAGGGAGAGTCCGGCCTTCGTGGCGTTGATCAACGGGCGGACCACGGCGGCGGGGTTCACCTTCCGCAGCCGCATCCCCACCAGATCGCTGATCCCGACGCGGACGCTGGCCGAGACGGCCTCGATCCAGAGCCGGACCGGGATGGCCCAGGCGAGAATCAGGATCAGCAGCGCCGCGCCCACGAGGAGCAGCGGCGTCATCAGTGCGACTCCGTCCACCATGATAGGTCTCCGTTCCGTTCGGTTGTGTTCAGTGGGTCAGGTCGTCTCCGGAGCGGACTCCGGCGGCTCGACGGCGTCCTCGGGGTCGAGCGCACGGACCACGTGCCGGTACCCTTCGGCCCGCATGATCTCGATCGGCGTGCCGGCCGTGAGCCAGCCTTCCTGGGCCACGATGTCGACCCGCTCGTCGCCGAACCTGCCGACGCCCGCGGGCCGCAGGTCGGTGACGGCGACGCCGTGCATCCCCACGAGCTCCGCGCGGACCGATGCCGACAGGTAGCCCACGTCGCGGCCGGTGTCCTCGCCGAGGATGATGCCCGCCCGCTGCAGCCTCCGGTTCGAGGGCAGCGTCCGGAGCAGCGCCCAGGCGCTGACCAGGAGGATCAGGACCGAGGACGAGAGGATCATGGCCGCCTGGCTGTAATCGGCCAGCGTGGAGAGGTTGCCCACGAGGCTCAGGTAGATCCCTCCCAGGACCCCGCCGATGCCGAGGATCCCGAACACGCCGAACCCCGGGACGAGGAACGCCTCGATCCCCAGCAGCACGACTCCGGCGATCAGGAGGATGATCTCCTCCATCCCCGCGAGCCCGACCAGGTAGTGGCCGCCGAAGAAGAGGGCCAGCGCCATTGCCCCTGCGCCACCGGCGAGCCCGAACGTGGGCGTCTTGATCTCGATCAGGATCCCCAGGAAGCCGAGCGAGAGGAGGAAGGGCGCCACCACGGGGTGCGTCAGGAACCGGACCACGCCCTCCGCCCAGTTCGGCCGGGTCTGGACCACACGGCCGTCCGAGATCCCGGCCTTCCGGAACACGTCCTCCAGGTCGGTGACGGACTCGGCGTAGCCGATCGCCTCGGCCTCCTCCGTGGTAAGCGTCAGCAGCTTCCCCGCCTCGACGACGCCATCGACGGCGATCGACTCGTCGACCATCGCCTCGGCCACGGCCGGGTCCAGCCCCCGGCGCTCCGCCAGCGCCCGCATCTCGCTCCGCATGGCACTCACGATCTTCTCGGGCGCCTTCTGCCCCTCGCCGGTCACCGGCGTGGCCGCGCCCATCCGGCCGCCGTCCCGCATGAAGACACGATCGGCCGAGAGCGCGATCATGGCGCCCGCCGAGTACGCCTTCCGATTGACATAGGCGTATACGGGGGTCTCGGTGTCCTCCACGGCGTGGGTGATCCGCTGGGCCGCGTCCACGCGCCCGCCATCGGTCCGGATCTCCAGGATGATCGCCTGCGCGTCCGCGGCCTCCGCTTCGGTCAGGCTCCGCTCGACGAAGGGGGCGAGGCCCAGCTCGATGACGCCGCTGACGGGGATGATGTACACGGGCGAGTCGCCGTCGCGGGCGGCGGGGTCCCCGGCGCAGGCCAGGACGCCCGCCAGGACCAGCGCCGCGATGGCGGCCTGCCGGAAGCCGTTCCGTTCCTCCCTCATGAGCCCTCCACCAGCTGGATCGCGTAATAGGCCCGCTGGATCGCCAGCAGGTAGTCTTCCTCGACTACGGCGCGCTCGGCCCAGTCCTTCAGGCGCCGCGCCCGCTGCAGCGACGGGTCGGTCCCCTCGGCGGCACTGGCGCGGGCGAGCGCATCGCCCGCATCCCGCACGAGCCGGACCGCCACGAAGCGGGGGGTCGTCTCCACCAGCTCGGACATGGCGAGCATCAGGTAATAGCCCCGGCGTCGCGCGTCGGCAGGCACGGCGTCGGAGCGGGCCAGAAGCCGACGTGCGCCCCGGACCCGGTCCTCGATCTCCGGCAGCTCCAGGTGCTGGAGCATCGCCTCCACGGTCACGATCCAGTCGTCCATCCGGCCGCGGACTCCGGCCCAGTCCGCATCGGCGAGCGACTCGACCAGGACGGGCAGCGCGTAGCCGATCGCCAGCCGGCGATGGGCGTCCGCGCGGTCGCTTTCCACGGCCCCCGCGGCCCACAGCTCGCCGGCCCGGACGAGCACCGCCCGGTCCCGCCCGTCGACCGGCGCGGCCCGGTTGGCCAGGTCGGGCAGCATGGGCAGCGCCCGCGCCGACCGCATCACCGCCTCGGCCTCAGCGGATTCGAGGAGCGCGTCGGGGCTGGTCACGTCGTCGCCGCACCCGTACAGTCCGGCGAGGGCGAGCGTCAGAATGGCTGGTAGGAAAGGCCCGTATCGCACGGTCTGCTCGTGAGGTGAACGCGTTGTCGAAAGCTATTCTCGATCCGGGGTTCCAGCAACCGGGTCGGGGTTGACCGAGCGTTCGCCCGGCCCCTAGGTTCCGGTCTGTTCCAACGACGCGCGCGCCGTCGACCCCTCGACGCCGCACCGCGCTTCTCCACACTCACATTCCCGACCCATAACGGAGGCAAGGCAATGGCGGACGCCACTGCGACCGATCCCCACGAGGAGGCCAAGCGGGCCGACGACGTCCTCGTCCACTTCCGCGCCAGGAACGGCGTGGCCGTCTTCACCCTCGATGACCCGCCGGCGAACACATACACGTACGCCATGATGCGGCAGATCGATGACGCCGTGCTGCGCGCTCGCATGCGCGACGACGTGCACGTCATCATCCTCACCGGCCAGGGCGACAAGTTCTTCAGCGCCGGCGCCAACATCCAGATGCTCGACGAGGTCACGTCGGGCTTCAAGTACTGCTTCTGCCTGCACGCGAACGAGACGCTGCAGCGGCTGGAGCAGACGCCGAAGCTGGTCATCGCCGCGCTGAACGGCCACACCGTGGGCGGCGGTCTGGAGATCGCCATGGCGGCCGACATCCGGATCGCGCGCAAGGGGAACGGGAAGATCGGCCTGCCCGAGATCAACCTGGGTGTGCTGCCCGGCACGGGCGGCACGCAGCGACTGGCGCGGCTCGTAGGCAAGTCGAAGGCGATCGAGATGATGGTCACGGGTCAGACCTTCGACTTCGGGACCGCGGAGGAGTACGGGATCGTGAACGACGTCTGGGAGGCCGACAGCGGGGAGGCCTTCATGGAGCAGATCCTGGAGTACGCCGCCCAGTTCACCCCGCCGAACGGCGCCGGCATGGCCGCAGGTATGATCAAGCGGTCGGTCCAGACCGGCTGGGAGCTGCCGCTGGCCGAGGCGCTGGCCGTGGAGCGGGAGCTCCAGCAGCAGCTCTTCAAGAGCGAGGACGCCCGGGAGGGCATCCGCAGCTACCTGGAGAAGCGGGAAGCCGAGTTCAAAGGGAAGTAGATCCGACTCGGGGCCCGGGGCCCGGGGCTCGGGGGACCGGCTGGCCCGGTCACCCGGGCCCGGCGGCTCCGCGCCCCCTCCCTTTCCGACCGAGCGCACAACCGCGGGACTCTGACCACAGAAGGAACTCCATGGCGACAGAAGACATCTCGGCCCTCCGCGAGGCGCCCGACCGGCTGTTCATCGGCGGCGAGTGGGTCGACGCGGCCGAGGGCGCGACGCTCGACACCTACAACCCGGCCACCGGCGAGGTGCTGACGGCGGTCGCCGAGGCGAGGGAGGCCGATATCGACCGGGCCGTCCGTGCGGCCCGCAGCGCCATGGCCCACGACTCCGAGTGGCGCCGGATGGACGCCATCGACCGGGGCGAGCTCGTGGCGGGGATCGCCCGGGCCATCGAAGCCCGGGCCGACGCGCTGAAGGAGCTGGAGACGCTGGACAACGGGAAGCCCGTCCGGGAGGCGGCTATCGACATCACCCAGGCCGCGGACGCGTTCCGCTACTACGCGGGCTGGGCGTCGAAGCTGGAGGGCGAGACGATCCCCGTCCGGGGCCGGGTCCTGAACTACACGGTCCGGGAGCCGGTGGGTGTGGTCGGCGGCATCATCCCGTGGAACTTCCCGCTCCTGATGGCCGCGTGGAAGGTGGCCCCGGCCCTGGCCTGTGGGAACGCCGTGGTGCTGAAGCCGGCGGAGCAGACACCGCTCACCGCTCTCGAGCTTGCGGCCATAGGCGACGAGGTCGGGCTGCCCCCGGGGGTGCTCAACGTCGTCCCCGGCTACGGCCGGGAGGCCGGCGCAGCGCTGGTCGCCCATCCGGACGTGGACAAGATCGCGTTCACCGGCTCCACGGAGGTCGGCAGGCAGATCATGCGCGAGGGCGCCGACTCGCTGAAGAAGGTCTCGCTGGAGCTGGGTGGGAAGTCGCCGAACATCGTCTTCGAGGACGCCGATCTCGACGCCGCCGTCCGGGGCGCGTTCAACGGCATCTTCTACAACTCGGGCCAGTGCTGCACCGCCGGCTCCCGGCTCCTGGTCCAGGAGTCGATCCACGACGAGTTCATGGAGCGGCTCGTGGACCGGGTCGGCCGGCTGGAGCCGGGCGAGTCGCTGGCGCCGAAGCGCCGCTACGGCCCCGTGATCTCCGAGGAGCAGCTCGAGCGGGTCATGGGGTACGTCGAGGCCGGCAGGAAAGAGGGCGCGACGCTCCTGACCGGCGGCAGCCGGGCCGAGACGCCCCACGGCGGCTACTGGCTCGAGCCGACCATCTTCGACCGGGTCTCGCCCGACGCGACCATCGCGAAAGAAGAGATCTTCGGACCGGTCCTGGCCACTCTGACCTTTGAGGACGAGGACGACGCCATCGGCCTGGCCAACGACACGATCTACGGGCTCGCCGCAGCGCTCTGGACAGCCGACGTGAAGCGGGCCCACCGGGTGGCGGCCCGGATCCAGGCGGGGACGGTGTGGATCAACACGTACCACCCGCTGGACGCGGCTTCCCCGTTCGGCGGCTACAAGCAGTCGGGCTACGGACGGGAGCTCGGCCGGCATGCGCTGGACCTCTACACGCAGGTGAAGAGCGTATGGGTGGATCTGCACTGAGGCCGGCCGGCTGCGCTCGCCCGGGCCTCCGGGACGGTGATGGATGACTGACGCGGTCATAGTCGACGCCGTCCGCACACCCGTCGGGCGCCACGGCGGGGCCCTCGCTGCCGTCCGGCCGGACGACCTGGCGGCGATCCCGCTGCGGGCGATCCTGAAGCGCACGGGCGTCGAGGCGTCTGCCGTGGAGGACGTGATCCTCGGGTGCGCCAACCAGGCGGGCGAAGACAACCGGAACGTGGCCCGGATGGCGCTGCTCCTGGCGGACTACCCCATCGAGGTCGCGGGCCAGACCGTGAACCGGCTGTGCGGCTCGGGGCTCCAGGCGGTGAACTCTGCGTGCCACGCCGTCAAGCTCGACGAGGGTCACATCTTCGTGGCCGGCGGCGTCGAGTCCATGAGCCGGGCGCCGTGGGTGCTGATAAAGCCGGAGACCGGGTACCCGCGGGGCACGCCGCCGCTGGAGGACACGGTGCTCGGCTGGCGGTTCGTGAACGACCGGTTCCCGGACCACTGGACGGTGGGGCTCGGGGTCACGGCCGAGAACGTGGCCGGGGAGATGGGGATCACCCGGGAGGCCCAGGACGCGTTCGCCCTCCGCAGCCAGCAGAAGGCCGCCGCCGCCATGGGCGCCGGCCGCTTCGACGATGAGCTGGTCCCGGTCCGGGTCCCGCAGCGCAGGGGCGAGACGGTGATGGACACCGACGAGCACCCGCGGCCGGACACATCGCTGGAGAAGCTGGCGTCGCTCCGGCCGGTGTTCAAGGAACGCGGCACTGTAACGGCCGGGAACGCGTCCGGCCTGAACGACGGCGCTGCGGCCGTGCTGGTGATGGCGGCCGCCGAGGCCGGGCGACGCGGCCTCCGACCGATGGCCCGCTATATTGCGAGCGCGGTGGCCGGCGTGGAGCCCCACAGCATGGGGCTCGGCCCGATCCCCGCGACACGGAAGGTGCTCGATCGCGCGGGGCTGTCGGTGGACGACCTGGATCTCATCGAGCTGAACGAAGCGTTCGCGTCGCAGAGCATCGCGTGCATCGACGCGCTGGGGCTGGACCCGGATCGCGTCAACGTCAACGGAGGCGCCATCGCGCTCGGGCACCCGCTGGGGTGCTCCGGCGCGAAGATCCTGACCACGCTGGTGCACGAGCTGAGGCGCCGGGGCGGCGGGATCGGACTGGCGACCATGTGCATCGGGGTGGGGCAAGGGATCGCAACGCTCGTGGAAGTCGAAGGAGCATGACGGAAGACAGGACGATACTGGTGGAGCGGGACGGGAACCTCGGCTGGGTCCGGATCAACCGGCCCGAGCGGCTGAACGCGCTGGTCGGCGACATGCGCGACCGGATCGCAGCGGCCCTCGCCGAGCTCGACGACGACGACGCCGTCCGCTGCGTGGCCATCACCGGCGCGGGGCGGGCCTTCAGTACGGGCGGCGATGTGGCGTACATGGCCGAGCTCGCCGAGGCCGGCGACGTGGACGCGTTCCGTGAGCTGGTCGAGGCCGGCGTCCGCGTGATCAAGCGGATCGACCAGATGAAGAAGCCGGTGATCGCCGCCGTGAACGGCGCGGCGGCGGGCGCCGGCGCATCGCTGGCGCTGGCGTGCGACCTCCGGATCGCGAGCCGGAACGCCAGCATCGGCCTCACCTTCACGCGCATCGGCCTCCACCCCGACTGGGGCGGCGCCTACTTCCTGCCCCGCCTGATCGGGTCGGCCGTGGCCGCCGAGCTCGTCTTCACCGGCGGGATGATCAACGCCCGGCGTGCCGAACGGCTCGGGCTCGTCAACAAGGTGGTCCCGGCCGAAGAGCTGGCCGGCGCCGTCCAGGGGCTGGCCGGGCAGATCGCGGGCGGGCCGCCCGAGGTCATCGCCGCCGCCAAGAAGACGCTCCGGCGCAGTCTCGCCGCGGACCTCGACGAGATCCTCGAGATGGAGAAGCGAGCGCAGCTCGAGGCGTTCCAGTCGCCGGACTTCTCGGAGGGTGTCCAGGCCTTCCTCGAGAAGCGGGCACCCCGGTTCGGCGGCTAGCCGTGGGCGGTGCTGAGAGGGCTCCGTCCGGCCGGGTGGTCGTGGTCGGCGCCGGCACCATGGGGCACGGGATCGCCCAGGTCGCCGCCATGGCCGGCGCGGAGACGGTCCTGGTGGACCGGACCGAGGCGCTCGTGCAGCAGGGCCTCGACCGGATCCAGGCCAACCTCCAGGGCGGCGTGGACCGGGGCAAGGTCGAACCCGCGGCCCGGAACGAAGCGCTGGCCCGGCTCAGCACCACGACCGACGTGGAGGCCGCGGCCGAGGGGGCCGAGCTGGCCGTGGAGGCCGTCCCCGAGCGCCTCGATCTCAAGCGCCAGGTATTCGACGCGCTGGAGGCCGGGGCGCCGGCCACGGCGCTCCTGGCCACGAACACGTCCAGCCTGAGCGTGTCGGAGATCCAGAGCGGGCTCGCGGACCCGTCCCGGGTCGTGGGGCTCCACTTCTTCAACCCCGTCCATATCATGAAGCTCGTCGAGGTCATCCGCGGCGCGGAGACCTCCGAGGCGACGGTCGAGTCGGCCGTGGCATGGGCCCGCCGGATGGGGAAGGAGCCCATCGTCGTGAACGACGCGCCGGGGTTCGCTTCCTCCCGGCTGGGCGTGGCGCTGGGGCTGGAGGCCATGCGGATGCTCGAGGAAGGCGTCGCCCGTGCCGAAGACATCGACACGGCCATGACGCTGGGCTACCGGCACCCCATGGGGCCGCTCCGGCTGACCGACCTCGTGGGGCTCGACGTCCGGCTC
Organism: Candidatus Longimicrobiales bacterium M2_2A_002; assembly: GCA_051418035.1. Classification (GTDB taxonomy): domain Bacteria; phylum Gemmatimonadota; class Gemmatimonadetes; order Longimicrobiales; family RSA9; genus JAWVYT01. The sequence continues at coordinate 34,753 of JBPRGE010000011.1, read as the reverse complement.
CACATCGCCGAGTACCTCCACGAGACGCTCGGCGAACGCTTCCGGCCGCCGCAGATCCTGCGGGACAAGGTCGAGCGCGGGGAGCTCGGGAAGAAGACGGGGCGCGGGTTCTTCGACTGGAAATAGAGTCCAGAGATCAGACGCCAGGGACCAGTGTTCGGGGGCGACATGGAATTCGAGACGCTGCGGGTGGAGGTCGCGGACCGGGTGGCGACCATCACGGTCGACCGGCCGGAAAAGCGGAACGCGCTGAACGGGCAGGTCCGCCGGGAGCTGATCGAGGCGCTGGACGGGCTCGAGGGCGATGCCGACGTCCGGGTCATCGTGATCACCGGTGCCGGGGAGAAGGCCTTCATCGCCGGCGCCGATATCGGCGAGCTCGCGGAGCGGACGTCGCTGGAGCAGCGAGCGGCCATGGAGGGCCGGCGCGTATTCACGGTTATCGCCGAGCTCGGCAAGCCGGTGATCGCGGCTATCAACGGCTACGCGCTCGGCGGCGGGTGCGAGCTGGCACTGGCATGCGATCTCCGCATCGCGGCCCGGGGCGCACGGCTGGGTCAGCCCGAGGTCAACCTGGGCATCCTCCCCGGCGGCGGTGGCACCCAGCGGCTCCCGCGGCTCGTCGGCCTGGGCCGCGCCATGCGCCTGATCCTCACCGGCGAGCTCATCGACGCCGAGGAGGCCGAGCGGATCGGACTGGTCGACGTACTCGTGGATGACGACGAGCTCGCCCACCGGACCCGGGAGCTCGCCACCTCCATCGCCACCCACTCGCCCGTCGCCCTCAAGCTCATCAAGGAGGCCGTCCGGGCCAGCGCGGAGATGCCATTGGCCGCCGGGCTCGAGCTCGAGCGCGAGCTCTTCATCACCGCCTTCTCCAGCGAGGACCGTTCGGAAGGGATCCGCGCCTTCCTCGAGAAGCGCACACCCGAGTTCGAGGGCCGCTGACCGCGGGAGGACCCCCGGCCGCCGGAGCGCCACTGGCCGCCGTCCGGGCGCGAGGGGACCGTCGCAGCCCGGGCCAGACCTCGGACCTCGATGCAAGGAGGCCCCCCGCAGCATCCGCCGCGGGGGGCCTCCGTCTCGTGGACCGACCGGGCTACTCGGGGTAGACCGATACCTGCTTCCGGTCCCGACCCCGCCGCTCGAACTTCACGACCCCGTCGGCCGTGGCGAAGAGCGTGTCGTCCTTGCCCCGGCCCACGTTGTGGCCCGGGTGAAACTTCGTGCCCCGCTGCCGCACGATGATGTTCCCGGCAATGACCCGCTCGCCCCCGTACTTCTTCACGCCCAGGTACTGGGGGTTCGAGTCCCGCCCGTTCCGTGTCGAGCCTACACCCTTCTTGTGTGCCATCGGCGTCCTCCCTAGCCTGCGTTGATCTCGTCGATGCGGATCGCCGTATACTTCTGCCGGTGGCCCTGCTTCCGGCGGTAGTTCTTACGCCGCTTCCACTTGAAGACGACGATCTTCTCACCCTTGCCGTGCTCCACGACCTCACCGATCACGCTGGCCCCCTCGACCTTCGGCTGGCCCACCTTCACACCGTCATCGGTGTGGGTGATCAGCACGTCATCGAAGGTCACCGCGTCGCCGACCTCGGCCTTCATCGACGGCACCTTGATCGTCTTGCCGGGCTCGGCCCGGAACTGTTTCCCGCCTGTGCGGATGATCGCGTACATGTCCCTCATCATTGCAGTTCGTCCACAGACAGGGAAACTTGGCGGAACCGCCCCCGATCGTCAACCCCGGAGCACGATGCACGATGCACGAATGCAAGCATGCTGCGTTCTCACGTTCCTGACTCCTGACTCCTGACTCCTGACTCCTGCCTCCGCCGTCCTACACCGCGTACTTGTCGGTGACGTCGGTGCCTGCGGGGCCGGCGAGCATCCGGAACTCGTCCTCGCGCATGAGCGGGTCGTCGCGCATGTCGAGGTCGAGCTTGTAGCGCTCGGCCACGCGGTTCAGGAAGCCGGGCTCCTGTTCCAGGATATGGAGCGCCACCCGGGGGTGGACGCGCAGCTTGAGCCGGCGGTCGTTGCCGTTGGCGGATGCGCGGCCGAGGGAGCGCTCGATCCGGCGAACGACGGTCTCGGGGGTGAAGACCCGCCCGGCGCCCTCGCAGTGCGAGCAGGGCTGCGTCAGCGAGTAGTAGAGGCTCGGCCGCACGCGCTGTCGGGTCATCTCCACGAGCCCCAGCTCGGAGACCTGGAACGCCCGGGTCCGGGCCCGGTCGCGGTTCAGGTAGGTTCGCAGCTCCTGGAGGACCCGGTCCTGGTTCGACTTCGACTCCATGTCGATGAAGTCGACGACGATGATCCCGCCGACATCCCGCAGCCGCAGCTGCCGGGCCACTTCCCTGGCCGCGTCGAGGTTGGTCTTCAGGATCGTCTTCTCCGGGTCCTTCTTCCCGGTATAGCGGCCGGTGTTGACGTCGATGGAGACGAGCGCCTCGGTCGGCTCGATGATGATGTGGCCGCCGGACGGCAGGTCGACGCGTTGGCCGAACGCCTCCCGGATGGCCTCCTCGACGCCGAACTCGTCGAAGAGCGGGAGCGGCTCCTGGTAGAGGTGGAGCCGCTTGATGAGGTCCGGGTCGATCCCCTCCAGGTAGCCCCGGATCTCGTCGTAGACCTCCCGGTTGTCGACGGTCAGGGAGTCGACCTTGTTGGTGAAGATGTCCCGGATGATGCCCCGGGTGAGGCCCGCCTCGCGATGAACGAGGGCGGGGGCCTTCACGCTCTTCGCCTTCTTCTGGATCCCGCGCCAGGTCCTCAGGAGCGTCGTCAGCTCCCGCTTGAACAGCTCCGGCGTGAGCTCCTCGCCGGCCGTCCGGATGATCAGCCCGCCGGCGTCGTCCGGGAGGTGCTCCCTGGCCATCTTCCGGAGCCGGGTCCGCTCCTCGCGGTCGTCGATCTTCCGGCTCACGCCCACGTGGTCGGACTGGGGCATGTGGACGAGGAACCGCCCCGGCAGCGAGATCTGGGTGGTAACCCTGGGCCCCTTCGTGGAGATGGCCTCCTTGGTCACCTGCACCAGCAGCGTCTGGCCCTTCTGGACCACCTGCTGGATCGGGAGCGTATTGCGGCGTCCGTTCCCGCCGCCGTTGCCGCCGTTGTCGCTGTCGTCCTCGTCCTCGTCCTCCGCCAGGTCGGAGGCGTGGAGGAAGGCGGCCTTATCCGTGCCGATCTCGATGAATGCGGCCTGGATCCCCGGCAGGACCGCCTGCACGCGGCCCATATAGATGTCGCCGACGATCCGGCCCGCGTCGGGCCGCTCCACCAGGAACTCGACGAGGACGTCGTCCTCGAGTATCGCCACGCGCGCTTCCTGCGGCGTGGACGAAATCAGAATCTCTCGCTTCATACCTCTTCATTGTCTCATCTCCCGCCGAAGGCCTCATCGAAGATCTGGCGGGCGATGACGAGACGTTGGATCTCGTTCGTGCCCTCCCCGATCTGACAGACTTTGGCATCGCGCATGTGTCGTTCGACGGGATAGTCACTCGTGTACCCATATCCACCGAGCAGCTGCACGCCCTCAGTGGTGATATCCATTGCGGCGTCGGTCGCATAGAGCTTGGCCATGGAGGCCTCCTTCGTATACGGACGACCCGTCTGCTTGAGCCACGCGGCGTGATACACCAGGTGCCGCGCCGCCTGAATCCGTGTGGCCATGTCGGCCAGCTGGAACTGTATACCCTGGAAGTCCCGAATAGGTTTGCCGAACTGCTCGCGCTGGTCGGAGAACTCGAGGGCGGTCTCGAACGCGCCCTGTGCCAGTCCGAGGGCGAGGGCGCCGACGCCGATCCGTCCGGAGTCGAGCGTCTTCATGAAGTTCTTGAAGCCCTCACCCTCCTCGCCCAGCCGGTTCTCGAGCGGGACCTTCACGTCCTCGAGGACGAGCTCGCGGGTATCGGACGCCCGCCAGCCCATCTTGTCCTCCTTCTTCGCCGCGCGAACGCCGTCCATGAACGGCTCCAGCTCGGGCGCGTGGCCCACGCCGACCCGCTCGGCCTCGGCGCGGTCGGTGGTCTCCTTGGTGACGATGAAGCTGGTGATCCCCCGCGCGCCGGACTCGCGGTCGGTCAGCGCCGTGACCACGAAGATCTCGCCCACACCGGCGTGCGTGATGAAGATCTTGCTCCCGTTCAGCACGTAGTGGCCGTTCTCCCGGACCGCCACGGTCCGGGTCCCGGCGGAGTCGGATCCGGCGCCGGGCTCGGTCAGCCCGAAGCCGCCCAGCACCTTCCCCGCGGCCAGGAGCGGGACGTAGCGCTCCTTCTGCTCGTCGGTCCCGAAGCTCAGGATCGGCGACAGGCCCAGGGTGGAGTGCGCGCTGACGGTGATGGAGTGGCTGGCATCGATCCGGGCCAGCTCCTCGATGGCCAGGATGTAGCTGATGTAGTCCTTGCCGAGCCCGCCGTGCTCCTCCGGGACCTCGATCCCGAACCAGCCCCGGTCGGCCATCTTCCGGACATTGTCCCAGGGGAACCGGCTCTCGGCATCCAGCTCCCGTGCGACGGGGCGGATCTCGGTCTCGGCGAACTCCCGGACCTCCGCCCGGAAGGCCTCGTGCTCGTCCGTGAGATAGGGCTGCATCGGTGCGCGTTTCTCTGGGCCGCTGCGGATCTTTCGCACGGTCGGACCGCGCGATTCTCGACGGCTAGAAACATAGGCGCGAAGGGGCTTTGTGGGAAGTCGACGGGAGCCTGAGCCGCAGGGACGCCGCACCGGGTCCGGCATGCAGGCCGTCGCAGCAGGACGCTGCCCCGGTGCCCGTCAGCCCCGTTTCATCCGGCGCCTCCGCGGCGCCGGCCAGCCCGGGACGATCCCGGGCCCGCGGCTGCACCGGTCGCACCGGCCGCACCGCCACGGGGCGGACTCGCCGAAGTACTCGAGGACGAATCGGGTCCGGCACCCCCGCTGGTACGCGTACGCCTGCACCCGGCGCAGCTTCTCCAGGTCGTGCCGGTGCTTTCGGGTCTCCCGCTCCCAGTCCACGCCCATGTCCGGTCGATGGACCGGCTCGAGGAGCCGATAGCGGGCGCCCATCCCCCGCGGTCTCCAGTCGAGGAGGCCGCGGGCCTTGAGGGAGTCCAGGAGCCGTCGCCGGTCGCTCGGGCTGATGGCCGGGAGCACCTCGGCCGGCGGGAGCGGTGCCCAGCGGTGGGCGATCTCCGGGTCGAGCGCCGACCGTATCGCCTCGATCAGCAGCCGCGCAGTGGGCTCCCGGGCCAGGGCGTCGGCCGTCCGGGCCTGCGACGCGATGACCCGGACCCAGGCCCCTGACCGGGCGGAACCATCGGCCTCGATGGCCCCGTTCTTGGCCAGGAGTCGGAGCACGGCCTCGAGCCGCTTCGCGCCGCCGGCAAGCCGTGCGGCCTGGCGGAAGGTCGGGCCGTGCAGGTCGACCGCGGTGCCGCTGTGGCCGTCGCCCGCCGCGGCCATCCGGAGCAGCTGGACCACGGCCCCGGTGGTCTGCCGATCGGGGTGGGCCTGCTCGAGGAGGAACTCGTGCGTGAACCGATCGGCGTAGGCGTGGATCAGGACGCAGTCGGCGGGCTCGCCGTCCCGGCCCGCCCTTCCCCCCTCCTGGTAGTAGTCCTCCAGCGTCGACGGCGTGTTGTAATGCACGACCAGCCGCACATCGGGCTTGTCTATGCCCATCCCGAACGCGTTCGTGGCCACGATGGTCCGCAGCTCCCCGTCGATGAACTCCTCCTGGAGACGCTGGCGGGGCCCGGCCCCGATCCCCGCGTGATAGCCGCCGGCCCGGATCCCGTGCCGGTTCAGGAAGTGGGCCACTGCATCGACACTCTTGCGGGTGGTGGCGTAGACGATCGCGCTCCCTTCCCCACCCCCACGCCGCCGGTCGCCGAGGAGTCGGAGCAGGAGCTCGTCCTTCTCGCCGTCGTTGCGGGCCGCCAGCACGTGCCAGTGGAGGTTCGGCCGGTCGAACCCCCTGGTCACGGCCACCGGTCGACGGAGCCGGAGCTGCTCCGCGATATCGCGCCGGACCTCGGGGGTAGCGGTCGCGGTGAGCGCCATGGTCGGGCACCCGAGCCGGTCCCGGACTTCCCCGAGCCGCATGTAGCTGGGCCGGAAATCGTGTCCCCACTGTGAGATACAGTGCGCCTCGTCGACCACGAAGAATGCCACCGTCATCCGTTCGAGGCGGGCGAGGAAGGAGGGACTGGCGAACCGCTCCGGCGCCACGTACAGGAGCCGGATCCCGCCGGCGTCGACGGCGTCGAGCCGGCGCCGGACCTCCGGGGCCTCCAGCGTGCTGTTCACGAACGTAGCCCGGATCCCGACCCGCTGGAGGCTGTCCACCTGGTCCTTCATGAGGGAGATCAGCGGGCTCACTACCAGTGTGGTCCCGTCCATCAGCTGGGACGGCACCTGGTAGCAGAGGCTCTTCCCTCCTCCCGTGGGCATCAGGACCAGGACATCGCGTCGCTGGAGCGCGCCCTGGATCGCGGCGTCCTGCCCGGGACGGAAGTCCGGATATCCGAAGTGGCGCTTGAGCACGCCGCGAGCGTCGTCGAGGCCGGGTCGGGCCGGAAGCGTCCGTATCGTCATGCCCCAGTCTGCCGGCGTGGATGGGGCGTGTGAATAGCGGATCGGGACGTTCCAGCGCGAATGGCCGTACACTGGCCCGGAGCCCTTCGACGGCCTCCTCGACGTCCACGGCTGCACCCGCGTCCTGAAGCGGGCGTCCGGGCGCTGGCCGAGCGCGTGCTCGCCGACCAGCTGGCCGAGCGTGGTCAGCTCGCGCCCGAGCCCTCCAGCACGCCCCGGGCCTCCTCGACCAGGTCGTCGTAGTACGCCTCGAGGGCCGGGTGACACCCGCGGCAGGCGTTCACGACCCGCTGCGTCCAGTCGATGTAGCTGAGTCGCCAGTCCACGGTCCAGTCGGCGGGCGGCGCGTGAAGGACGTCGTGCACGTTGCTGATCTTGTCGGCGATCCGGACCAGCTTCGCCCGCTGCGAGAGGCCCCCGGCCTCGTCGATCTGCCGCTCCTTTCGCTCCCGCTTCGGCAGCGACTTGTCGTCAGTGACCTCCATGACCACGGCACGGACCTCGGCGCCGAATACCTCTTCGAGCTCGGCCGGCGTGGTCTCGGTGTCCTCGATGGTGTCGTGTAGCACCGCCGACTGCAGGGTCACGAGGTCGGTCACCCCGAACCGGGCCAGCGTTTCTGCCACCACGATCGGGTGGTTGATGTACGGCGACGCGTCCTCCCCTTTCCGCCGCTGGTCCCGGTGCTTGTCGGCCGCGAAGTGGAGGGCGTGGAAGAGCCGGTATTCGATCGAGTCAGCGCTGCTCATGCCCGGAAGCTAACAGATCGATCCGGGTCGTGCGGATCACCATCTTGCCCATCGCCGGCCGACCTTGCACCTTGACCCCGCGGTGGTCCCCCAGGCCGTCGACTTCTCGGGCCGGCGCCCGATCCTCCGACGACCCCTGAGGCCACCCGGAGAACGGTGGGATCGCGAGGTACGGACGGGCCGGACCCCGAGAGCACCATGAACACCAGAGGGAGCGCGGCGATGCGCACGACGGGAACCGTGAAGTGGTTCAACGACGAGAAGGGCTTTGGATTCATCACGCCGGAGGATGGGAGCAAGGACTGCTTCGTCCACTACTCGGCGATCCAGGGCGAGGGGTTCAAGAGCCTGAATGAGGGCGACACCGTGGAGTTCGACATGGTCCAGGGTGACAAGGGTCCGGCGGCGGAGAACGTCACCCCGGTCTGACGCCGGTCCCACCGGCCACAACCGAGCGCCGCTCCGGGCACCGTCCCGGGGCGGCGTCCGCTGTTCTGCGCTGCCCCCCGCCTCAGCCGGTCGTGTCCCGCCGGGAGGTCGGCCCGTCGTCAGCGTCCGGATGCGGCGATTGGCCGCCGGCGGGGTCCTCCCGGTCGTCGGAGCCGTCGACGAACCGGAGCAGGAATCCGGCCAGCAGGAAGATCGCGGCCGCACCCATGACCCAGTCGTTCTCGAGGAGCATGCCGACCAGCGCCGTCAGGGCGCCGATGCTGAAGAGCCACATCTTGGCCTCCAGCCACCGGTCGTCCTCGGCCACGCCGCGACGGAAGAACACGGCTAGCGCGTCCGCTCCAGGAACTGCTGGAGCCCTTCCCGGGTGTCAGGGGTGAGGCGGGCCAGGGCATTGATCTCGGCGCCCCGGGCGATGGCCTCCTCGAACGAGAGGTCGTCCATGCCGTAGAGCAGTCGCTTGATGAGGGAGAGGGCGGACTTGGAGTGGGACGCGAGCTCGTCGGCGTAGTCGGCCACCTCGTCGTCCCAGTCGTCCTCCGGGATGACGCGGTTGACCAGCCCCAGCTCCCGCGCCTCCTCGGCATCGAACCGCTGACCCCGGGCCACCAGCTCGAAGGCCCGCTTCTCGCCCGTGGTCCGGCGCAGCAGCGCCATCACCATGGCGGGGACGAACCCCAGATTGATCTCCGGGTAGCCGAAGACGGCGTCCTGCCGGGCCAGCACCAGGTCGCACGCCGTGGCCAGCCCGGCGCCGCCGGCCAGCGCGTGCCCCTGGACCGCCCCAATGACGGGCTTGGAGTGACGCCGCATGAGGACGAAGAGCTGCCCCAGCCGCTGCGCGTCCGAGAGGTTCGCCAGCGGGTCCGCCTCGCCGGCCATCGCCTCCATCGCCTCGAGGTCGGCCCCCGCACAGAAGTCCGGACCCTCCGACCGGAGCACGATGACGCGCACCTCGCCATCCTCCGACGCGTCCACGAACGCCTTCAACAGCTCGTCGACGACGGTGGCGTTCAGCGCGTTCCGCTTCTCCGGCCGGTTCAGCGTGAGCGTCAGCACTCCGCCGTCGAGCTCCGTGAGGACCAGCTCCTCCGGTCGCTCCTCCTCCCGCCCCGGCTTCCCGGGCGTCGGCAGGTCGGCCATGGCTACACCCCCTTCCCGTGCGGCACGTCGATCTCCATCCGCAGCAGCGCCGTGGAGAACGTCTTCCCCTGCGCGTCCGTCATCAGCGATACGGTCCCGCCGCCGCCCAGGGCGTTGTGCAGCAGGAAGTTGAGCGCACCGAGGTTCGGCAGCTCGAACCGCTCCACCTCACCCCCCACCATCTCCCCGAAGTGCTCCCGGACCCGCTCCTCGGTGAGCTGCTGGACCAGCAGGTCGTAGTGCGCCGGGTCGAAGGCGATCACGCCGACGTTGACGGTGTCGCCTTTGTCGCCGGAGCGGGCGTGGGCGATGTCCTTCAGCTGCATTCTGGGCATCTGGCTGCGTCCTCCTTCATCTCGCGGTCCGTGTCCGGCGAAAAGGGCGACGTGGGGATGGGGGCTGGTACCGGGGCTCGGGGAGCCGATCGACTGGCTGCGTCGACGCCGCCGGCCCGAAGGCTAGGCCTCGGTAACCTCCACCCGCAGATCGTCCTCGATGACTTCCCGGTCGATCAGCGCCGGCCAGAACGCCATCACCTCCTGCACCCGGGGCCTTCCGCCTGCAAATCCCGTGACGGAGGGCGGTCCGCTGAGGATGAGCGGGGCGATCTCGCGGGTGAACCGCTCGACGGGTGCGCGGTCGCGTGCCCGAACGGCCACCCGGAGCTGCACCTCGGGCAGGTCGTCGGGCGGCGGGCCGGCCAGCGGGCCGTGCGTGGCGTTCCACCCGACGAACTCCGTCCGGACCTCGTCGAACTCCAGTCCGAGACGGTCGAGCCGCTCCCGGAGCACCCGGTCGGCCGCCTTCGCCTTCTTCACGGGGTCGGGCCACGCGTAGACGAGGGTGCCCACCGCCTTGTACCCGTCGCGGTAGGCGATGGAGACCTTGAGCTGGTCGGTCCGGGGGCCACCCTCCACGTCGTAGACCTTCACCCGGTTCTCGCCGTCCTCCACCAGCCGGATCGTGGTGAAATCGGCCACCACGTCCGGGGTGATGTACCCGGTGGGATCGCCCATCTCGTACAGGAGCTGCTCCTTGACGACGGCGGGCGTGATCCGGCCGCCGGTGCCCTCGTGCTTCGTGACCACGAAGCTGCCATCGGGGTGGGCCTCGATGATCGGGTAGCCGATCCCGGCCATGTCCGGGAGCGTCTCCCAGTCGATGAGGCAGTTCCCGCCGCTGGCCTGCGCGCCGCACTCGTTGATGTGACCCGCGACCACGCCTGCGGCGAGCCGGTCCCAGTCGTCGGGCGCCCAGCCGAACGCGTGCATCATGGGCGCGTACGTGAGCGCCGTGTCCGTGGATCGCCCGGTGACCACCACGGTGGCCCCCTGCTCCAGCGCCTCGAGGATCGGGCCGGCGCCGATGTACGCGTTGGCGCTGGCCACCCGGTCCAGCACGTCGGTCAGTGGCGCCCCCGTCTCCATGTGCCGGAGCTCGTGGCCGGCATCGATGAGCGGCTCCAGGCGGTCCAGGATATCGTCGCCGAGCACGACACCGATCCGGGCCCCCGCCCCGGCGCCCACGCTCTTCCGGGCGGCCTCCATGAGTGCGTCCCGGCACGCCTCGAGGTTCACACCGCCCGCGTTGGTCACGACCCGGATGTCCTTGTCGAGCAGGTCGGGGAACAGCTCCTCCATGAGCGGGACGAAGTCGCGGGCGTACCCCTGGGAGGGGTCCCGGGACTTCTGCTTCTGGAGGATCGACATGGTCACCTCGGCCAGGTAGTCCATCATGAGGTAGTCGATGGGCCCGGTGCGGACCTGCTCGATGGGCGCATCGAGACGGTCGCCCCAGAACCCCTGACCGCTTGCGATCCGGATGACGTCGTGGTCTGGCATCACTGCCCTTCAGGTTGCGCGCGCGTCACGGCCCCGGGGTTGCCCCGGGCCCGCAGGATCAGGAACCCGGCGATCCCGGCCACGGTCGAGGCCAGCAGGACGCCGACCTTCGACAGCTCGAGCGTCATGTCGGCGAACGCCAGGTTCGCGATGAAGAGGGACATGGTGAACCCGATCCCCGCCAGGAACCCGACCCCGACCAGGTGCGTGCCCCGTACGCCGGCCGGGAACCCGGCCCAGCCGAGCTTGACGGCGAGCCAGGAGAAGAGTCCCACGCCGATGGGCTTCCCGACCAGGAGCCCGAGCGCGATCCCCAGGACCACGGGGCTGCCGACGCCCTGGACGACCTCCGGCTCCAGCGCCACGCCGGCATTGGCGAGCGCGAAGAGCGGCATGATCCCGTACGCGACCCACGGCACGATGGCGTGCTCGATACTGAGCAGCGGCGACTGGACCTCCTCGGCCACCTCCTCCAGGTGCTCCAGTGCCGACTCCTGCTTCGGCGTCAGCGGGTGGGCCGGGTCCGGCCGGAGCCCATCCTGCTCGAACTGGGCCAGATACGACCGTGCGCTGGCCACGAACTCGGGCACGTTGATCCGGGTCCGGGCCGGGATCGTGATGGCCAGGAGCACACCGGCGATGGTCGCGTGGACGCCCGACTTCAGGAAGAAGTACCAGAGCACGACGCCCAGGATCGTATACACTGCCGGCCGCCGCACCCCGCCCCGGTTCGCGCCCATCAGCGCGATGAGCGTGATCCCGGCGTACATCAGCATCGACCAGTCGATGCCGGTGGAATAGAAGAGCGCGATGACCAGCACGGCGCCCAGGTCGTCCACGATGGCGAGCGCCGCCAGGAAGATCTTGAGCCCCGACGGCACCCGGTCGCCGAGGATCGCCAGCACCCCGAGCGCGAACGCGATGTCGGTGGCCATCGGGACGCCCCAGCCCCGGAGCTCCGGCGTACCGGCATTGAACAGGACGAAGATCCCGGCCGGGACCACCATCCCGCCGATGGCCGCGGCGATGGGCAGCGCGGCCTGCTTCGGCGATGCCAGCTCGCCGACCATGACCTCCCGCTTGATCTCCAGCCCCACCATGAAGAAGAACACGGCCATGAGGCCGTCGTTGATCCAGTAGTGGAGCGAATAGTCCAGCACCAGCGGTCCGCCGCCCACCACCACATGGGTCTCCCAGAGGTGGAAGTAGCTGTCCGCCCACGGCGAGTTGGCCCAGATCAGCGCGCCGGCGGCGCAGATCAGGAGGACGATCCCGCTGGCCGACTCGGCCTGGAAGAACTCCTGGAACGGCAGGACCAGCCGTCGTACCAGCGTGTGCCGCGTCTTCCCCGGGGGCGGCGGCATCCCCGGCATCCCCGGCCCCTTCGGCCCCTGTCCCGCTGCGCTCACATCGCCTCCAGGCTGCCGAACGGCCCGATGTGGGGCCCGTCATTGTGGAGCGCCGCCCGGAGGGCGAACGCCAGAGTCGGCCGAAGCTGCTCCGGTCGCAGCACGGCATCCACGAAGCCGCGGGCGGCGGCGTAGCGGGCGTCGAGCTGGCGCTCGTAATCGGCCCGGACCCCATCGATCTTCGCCTGCAGCTCCTCCCCGGGCTTCTCGCCCGCCTGCTTCAGCTCGTCGAGCTGCGGCCCGAACAGGGCGACCACCGCACTCTCTCCCTCCATCACTCCCATCCTCCCTGTCGGCAGTGTAAAGATGAAATCGGGGTCGAACCCCTGTCCCGCCATGGCGTAGTACCCGGCGCCGGACGCGTGGTTGAGCGTCAGCACCAGCTTCGGCACGGCCGCCGTGGACATGGCCTCGACGAACCGGGCCCCTGCACGGATGATGCCCGAGTGCTCCGCGTCGGTCCCCACCATGAACCCGCTCACGTCCTGGATGAAGAGGATCGGGGTGTCGTGCCGGTTCATGGTCTCGATGAAGTACGCCGATTTCTCCGCGCTGTCGGTATAGATGATCCCGCCGAACTTCGGCGGCCCGTCCCGCTCCTCCTCGATCATCCCCCGCCGATTCGCCAGGATCCCCACGGCCACGCCATCGATCCGGGCGGTCGCGCAGAGCATCTCGGGAGCACGGTCGGCCTGGAACTCGTCGTAGTGGCCGCCATCGAGGAGCGCGGAGAGGACGGCCTCCATGTCGTACGGCTGGCGGTGGTCGTCCGGGAGCACCTCGTACAGCGTGGCCACCGGGTCCGCCGGCGCCTCGCCCGACCGGACCGCCGCCCGCGGCGTCTCGTAGGGCAGCTCCTCGATCAGCTGCCGGATCCGGTCGATGCACGACCGGTCGTCCGGCGACCGGTAGTGGGCCACACCGCTCACGGCGTTGTGGGTCCACGCCCCGCCGAGCTCCTCGGCCTCCACCGTGGCGCCCGTGGCGCCCTTTACCAGGTTCGGCCCGCCGAGCCCCATGAAGCTGGTCCCCTCGACCATGAGCATCACGTCGGAGAGCGCCGGCAGGTACGCGCCGCCGGCGATGCACGGCCCCATGACCGCCGCGATCTGGGGGACGTGCAGGTAGCGGCGCATGATCGAGTTGTAGTAGAACAGCCGCGCCGCGCCGTACTGCCCCGGGAACACGCCGCCCTGGTACGGGAGGTTCACCCCCGCCGAGTCCACCAGGTAGACGATGGGGATCCGGCACCGCATGGCGATCTCCTGGGCCCGGAGCATCTTCTTGATGGTCTCCGGCCACCACGAGCCCGCCTTCACCGTGGCATCGTTGGCCACCACCACGGTCGGGCGGCCGTGGACGGTGCCCATGCCGGTCACCACACCGGCGCCGGGAGCCTGGCCATCGTAGTCGTCGTAGGCGACCAGCAGGCCGATCTCGTGAAACGGCGTGCGGGGGTCCAGCAGCAGGGAGATCCGCTCCCGTGCCGTAAGCTTGCCGGCATCATGCTGGCGCTTGATCCGCTTCTCGCCGCCGCCCTGTCGGAGGTGCACCTCCAGCTCATCGAGCTCGGCGACCAGGCGACGGAGGCGCGACGCGTGCTCCTCCACGGCCTACGCGCTGCCCGCGCCGTGCCGCGCGGCGAACCACTCCCGGATGTACTCGATCGGGTCGCCGGTGGGAGTGCCCGGCCCGAACAGGCGGCCCACGCCCCGCTCTTCCAGTTTCTCCATGTCCTCCTCCGGGATGATCCCGCCCCCCGTCAGCAGCACATCGCCGGCGCCCTCCTCCTCCAGGAGCTCCAGCACTTTCGGGAAGAGCGTCATGTGGGCGCCCGACAGGATGGACAGCGCCACGACGTCCACGTCCTCCTGGATCGCCGCGTTCACGATCATCTCGGGCGTCTGGTGCAGCCCCGTGTAGATGACCTCGAAGCCGGCATCCCGCATGGCGCTCGCCATCACCTTCGCGCCCCGATCGTGGCCGTCCAGCCCCGGCTTGGCCACCAGAACCCGTATCTTCCGATCCTCCATCGCGTTATCGCTCCTCGGTTGCGTCGGTTCGGGCCGAAAAGTAAGAATTCCGCGGCCTCTCGGCCACCATGATCATGCGCGGCGACCGCCGGCCGAACGGCTCGCCCGTCCAGTCGCCCCGGCGGTCGAGCACCCGCAGCCCCACCCTCTCCAGGAGCCGCTCCACCTCCCCCGCGGACCGGATCCGGAGCGAGTGCCGCTTCGTGCCGGATCCGCCGGGGCCGTCCCAGCGGAGCACCTCGTGGCTCACGCCGCGGACGGGATCGAAGCGCCGGCGGGCCCGGACCTCCGTGCCGTCGTCCAGCGTCCACGCATCCCGGGGCGCGAACCCGGCCTCCACGTCCGCGCGGTGCATCCCCTCCAGCAGAAGGCGCCCGCCCGGACGTAGCACGCGCCCGACCTCCCGCAGCGCCTCCCGCGCTGGTGCATCGTCCAGGAAGAGGCCGAGCGACGTGGCCAGGTTGAGCACCACGTCGAACGTCGCGTCGGTCAGCGGCAGCCGGCGCATGTCGCCGGCGACGAGGGGCGGGGCCGGACCCCTGCCCTCTCCGTGCGCGCGGTCCGTCCGACCCACGCTCTCCTCCCGGGCACGGCGGAGGAACGCCAGCGAGAGATCGAGCCCCACCACGTCGTGTCCCGCGGTGTCCAGCAGACCGAGGTGCCGTCCCCAGCCGCAGCCGAGGTCGAGGAGGCGGTCGCCCTGGGCGAGCCCGAGGAGCTCCCGCAGCGCCGCGGTCTCGTACCGGGCCTCCTCCTCCGTGTGGAACGGCTCCAGGACCCGCACATAGGCGTCGTCGAAGAAGTCCGGGCCCGGCGCAACGCTACGCGACAGGGGGCGCATCTCCCGGCTTCTGTTCGGCCCGCTCCAGGAACAGGGCCGCGCGGAGGATGCGTCGGCCGTCCACGGCCAGGACCCGCAGCCGGCCGCCCTCGAAGGCCACCTCGTCGCCGGGCCGGGCCAGGCGGCCGAGCCGACCGAGCAGGTAGCCGGCGATGGTGGTGTAGTCGGCCTCCGGCAGCCCGAGGCCGTAGCGCTCGTTCACGTCGGTCACGGGGACGGTCCCGCTCAGGAGCGTGGCATCGCCGGTGTCGAGGATCTCCTCGTCGGGCTCCTCGTGCTCGTCGCGGATCTCACCGACGATCTCCTCCACCAGGTCCTCGATGGTCACGATCCCGGCGGTCCCGCCGAACTCATCCACGACCACGGCGATGTGGATCTGCTCCTCCTGCATGTCCCGGAGCAGGTCCTCCACCGTCTTGCTCTGAGGCACGAAAGTGGCCGGGCGGATGAGCCCCGCCACCTCCGCCACGCCCTCACGCTGTGCCTGCCATACGTCGCGGGCGAGGACGAGCCCGACCACGTGGTCCAGGTTGTCCTCGTAGACGGGCAGGCGGGAATGGCGGGCTTCCAGGATCGCATCGGCGGCCTGGTCGACCGTGCTCGCCACGTCCAGCGCGACCACTTCGGTCCGGGGCGTCATGACCTCGCCGGCATTGGTCTCCGACAGGTCGAACACGCCCCGGATCATGTCCACCGGCTCCTTGCTCAGGAGCCCCGACTCGTAGCTCTGGTCGAGGAGCATCTCGATCTCTTCCGGCCGGTGGACGCGCTCGAGCTCCGTGGCCGCCTGCATGCCGAGGGCCCGCAGCAGCAGGTTCGCCGAGCCGTTCAGCAGGTGGATGAACGGCGTGAAGAGTCGGGAGAAGACGATCAGCGGCCCGGCGGTCCACAGGCTCACCTCCTCCGGATAGAGGAGCGCCACGGACTTGGGCGCCAGCTCGCCCAGCACGATGTGCATGACGGTGATCAGGGCGAAAGCGAGGGCGGCAGCGACGCCATGGGCGGCGATGGCGTTCAGTGGCTCCGGCAGCCCGCCGAAGGCCTCGATGAAGACCACGGCCAGCGTACTCTCGCCCACCCAGCCGAGTCCCAGCGAGGCCAGCGTGATCCCGAGCTGGGTGGCGGAGATGTAGTGATCCAGGTGAGTGATCGCTTCGCGGGCGATCTTCGCCCGGCGCGAGCCCTCGGCGGCCAGGCCGTCGATCCGGGTGCGGCGGGACCCGACCAGTGCGAACTCGGCGGCGACGAAGAACCCGTTTGCCGCCACGAGAAGGAGCGCCAGCCCGAGGCGCCAGAGGATCTCGGCCAGAGTCAGGGCCGCCGGGATCTCAGTCTCCATCCGCTCCGTTCCCGTCGGGTCCGGGCCCGACCGCAGCGGTCCGCTCGCCCGTCACCGCCTCCAGCGCGGCCGGCAGATCCAGGATGCTCGTGATCCGGGGGACGCCATCGGGCTCCTCCGGTGCCGGTCGGCCGTCATCGGCCAGGTAGATGGCCGGGATCCCCACGCGGCGGGCGCCGACCACGTCCACCGGCCACGTGTCGCCCACGTAGACGGCCTCCCGGGGCTGGAGCCCCAGCCGGTCGAGCGCCGTGCGGAAGATCGTCGGGTCCGGCTTCTCCACGCCCACGAGCGCCGAGTCCAGGATGAGCTCGAAGAGGTCGGCGAGCCCCGCGTTCTCCAGGTAGGTCGCCACGTGCCCGTCGGCGTTGGAGATGACCGCGAGCTGGAGCCCGGCGTCCCGGAGCCGCTCCAGCATCGCCCGGGTCCCCGGGACCGGCCGGACCCATAGCCGGCCCTCGGCGTGCCGCTGGCGGATCCCCTCGGCCACGTCCTCCAGTCGGGACTCCGGGAGCCCCAGCGATACGAGCAGCGTGGCGAACCAGGTGCGGATCCGGGTCTCGTCGGTGCCCGGATCATCGGACCGGAGGATATCGCCCACGGCCGCGTCGGCGGCCCGCCGGGCTCTCTCGTACTCGTCCGGGTCGGCGTCCACCCCCTCCTCGGCGAGCCGGTCGAGCAGGAACACGCGATCCGGATGGATGAGCGTGCCCCCGGCGTCCAGGAGCACCGCCCGGAGTGGTGTCATCAGAAGAAGACGGGCTCTTTGAAGCTGCCGTAGACCGACTCCAGCGCGTGCCGGATCTCGAAGAGCGTGCAATAGGCGCGGACGCAGTCGAGCATGGGCTCCACCACGTTCTCCTCCTTCCGCGCCGCCTCCCGGAGCCGCTCCAGCGTCCTTTCGACACGGACATCATCCCGATCGGCCTTCAGCCGCGCCAGCCGCTCCTCCTGGGCCGCCGCCGCCTCGTCCCCGATCTTCAGGATCTCGATGTCCGAGTCCTCGTTCCCGCCGGTGAACTCGTTCACGCCGACCACGATCCGCTCGCCCGAGTCGATCTCGCGCTGCTGCCGCTCCGCGCTCCGGGCGATCTCCCGCTGGAAGTAGCCCTGCTCGATCCCCGGTACCACGCCGCCCATCGTCTCGATCTCGTCGAAGATGGCCTCGGCCTCGGCTTCCAGCCGGTCGGTCAGGCTCTCCACGTAGTACGAGCCGGCCAGCGGGTCGATGGTGTTCGGCACGCCCGTCTCGTACGCCAGAACCTGCTGGGTCCGGAGCGCGATTCGGACGGACTTCTCGGTGGGCAGCGCCAGCGTCTCGTCCATGGAGTTCGTGTGCAGACTCTGGGTCCCGCCCAGCGCCGCCGCCATGGCCTGGTAGGCCACCCGCACGATGTTGTTCTCCGGCTGCGGGGCGACGAGGCTCACACCCGCCGTCTGGGCGTGGGTCCGGAGCCGCCAGCTGGCCGGGTTCTCCGCGCCGAACTCCTCCTTCAGGTGACGGGCCCAGATCCGACGGGCCGCGCGGAACTTGGCGATCTCCTCGAAGAAGTCGTTGTGGACGTCGAAGAAGAAGCTGAGACGCGGCGCGAACTCGTCCACATCGAGCCCCCGCTCGACCCCCCGCTTCACGTACTCGAGCCCGTTCCGGAGCGTGTAGGCCAGCTCCTGGGCCGCCGTGGAGCCGGCCTCACGGATATGGTAGCCGCTGATACTGATCGGGTTGTACTTCGGCGCGTTCTCGCTCGCCCACTCGAACATGTCGACGATCAGCTTCAGCGCCGGCTCCGGCGGGTAGATCCACGCGTGCTGCGCCTGGTACTCCTTCAGGATGTCGTTCTGGACCGTGCCCCGGAGCTCCTCGGACGCCACACCCTGCTTCTCGGCCGCCACCACATAGAACGCGAACAGCATGATGGCCGGGCCGTTGATGGTCATGGAGACGCTGACCTCGTCGAGGGGGATCCCGTCGAACAGCGTCTCCATGTCGGCGAGGCTCGAGATGGCGACGCCGCACTTCCCGACCTCGCCCAGCGACCGGGGATGGTCGCTGTCGTAGCCCATGAGTGTCGGGAAGTCGAACGCCACGCTCAGCCCCGTCTGGCCCTGCTCCAGCAGGTAGTGGTACCGCTGGTTCGTCTCCACCGCCGTGCCGAAGCCGCTGAACTGCCGCTTCGTCCACAGCCGCGTCCGGTACATCGTCGTGTACGGCCCTCGCGTGAACGGGTACTCGCCCGGGAACCCGAGCCTCCCGGAGTAGTCCCAGTCGGCGCCCAGGTCGACGGGCGTGTACAGCGGCGCGACCTCGTTGCCGGAGATCGTCGTGAACGACGCGTCGCGCTCCCCGACCTCGTCGTAGCGATCCTTCCACTCGGCCAGCTCGCTCCGGAGCGCCTCCAGCTCCTTCTCCCTCGCCTCGAGGCGCGCCTCGAGCTCCGCCCGGTCCCCGGAGTGATCGCCTCCGACGGGTACGTCCTGCTGCGCTGTGCCCATGCCTCTGCCCGGTTGGAATTCGACTCCCAGCTCGGCCCTCCGTCCTCGCCGATCTACCCCTCTATATCGTGCACGATCCGCGCCGCAACCTCGTACGGCGTGAGCTCGCCCGCGATCAGGTCCGGCAGCGACTCGTCCAGGATCTCGCCGCCCCGACCCTCCTGCCACGCCCGGACCAGCAGCCGCTGCTGCACCGCGTCCCGGACTCGCTCCTCCAGCCGCGCACTGCGACGACGCTCCAGCTCCCCGCTCTCCTTCAGCCACCGGGCATGGGCTTCGAGCTTGTCCATCAGCTCGTCCAGGCCCTCACCCGTCTCGGCCGTGGTCAGCAGGACCGGGATCGTCCACCCATCGGCGGCCGACTCCCCATCGAGCCGCTTCCGGGCCGCCATCTTCGACCGCGCCGTGTCCGCCCGCTTCAGCTGCACGCCGTGGTGCGCGGGGACCCCCTTCATCGACTCGCCGAGCCGCAGGTGGAGCATCATCTCCACCTCCTTCGCCAGCCGGGGAGCGCCCGGGCGGTCGGCCTTGTTCACGATGAACAGGTCCGCGGCCTCCATGAGCCCCGCCTTCATCGTCTGGATCGAGTCGCCGGACTCGGGGACCAGGATCACCGCCGTCGTGTCGGCGGCCGCGGCGATGTCCAGCTCGCTCTGACCCACCCCCACCGTCTCCACGATGATCACGTCGAAACCGAACGCAGCCATCACGTCCATGGCCTCGCGGGTCGCGGCCGCGAGTCCGCCCAGCGCGCCGCGCGTGGCCATGGACCGTACGAACACGCCGCGGTCCTGCGCCACTTCGTTCATCCGGATCCGGTCGCCCAGCAGCGCGCCGCCCGTGTACGGGCTCGTGGGGTCCACCGCGATCACACCCACCGTCTTCTCCGCCGCCCGGAAGCGCTGGATCAGCTCCGCCGTGAGCGTGGACTTCCCCGCCCCCGGCGGGCCCGTGATCCCGATCCGCATCGCGCCGTGCGTATGCGGATGGATCGCGTGCAGCAGCGCCTGGAACCCGGATCGCCGGTTCTCAACGATGGAGATCGCACGGGCCAGCGCCGCACGCTGCCCCGACCGGAACCGCTCCATCAGCTCCCGATGAGCCTCGCTGAGCGGCGCCGTCGGCGACTCCGTGTTCGTTTCGTTCCCCATGGGCCGGAAAGTCCGGGAACCGACCGGATCTGTCAAACCGGCGGAGCCCGCAGGAGCCCACACCCGCAGGCGTCCCGACCCGACGTGCCCCGGAGCCGCACCGGCATTCGTGTGCCAAAGTCGTTCGTACGCGTACGAAACATCTGCCCTGCAATTGCCGTATGTTATTACACTGCAATGACTTGTATTAATAAGCGTGCCAGTAGTTCGTTCGCGTACGAACTATCTCCCGGCCCCGACACCGCCCCCCCCACGCGCGTCCAAATTCCGCCGTCCTGACTCCTGACTCCTGACTCCTGACTCCTGACTCCTGACTCCTGCCCTCTTGCACTCTTGCACTCTTGCACTCTTGCACTCTTGCAGTCTTGCAGTCCTGCAGTCCCGCCCTCCTACCCCCCGAAGTCCTCCTCCCCCAGCCCGCGGGCGTGCCGGAGAGGGTTCTCGAGGAGGTGGATCGGCAGGAAGATGGCCATGATGAAGAGGACGAACGCCACGAGGAAGCCGCCGGCCAGGACCCACCAGGCGGGGAAGGCCAGGAAGATGATGGAGGTGATGAGCGCCATGGTCGCCGAGAAGAGCGAGAGCTGGATCCGTCGGATCTGGAGGGAGAGGAAGCGTTCGATGTGGAAGATGTCGCGGGGATGGACCCGGACCCGGAGCTCCTCGCGGTCGGCGCGCCGGATGATGCTCTGGACGCCGGTGATGGCGGCGCGTGCGTCGTCCCACAGGTTGCGGGCGACCTCGGCGGGCTCCTGTGCGGCGACCCGGAGCAGCTCGCCCCGCATCCGGTTGACGACGGTGCGGGAGACGTGGAGGCCGTTGAACGCGGGGTCGTAGCGCAGCCCGAGCCCCTCGAGGAGCGCGGCGGCGCGGAAGAAGTAGACGAGCTCCCGGGGCAGCATGAGCGGCCACGTATAGAAGGTGTCCATGATCTCGGTGACCATGTCCTGCACCCTCTGCTGGCCGAGCTCCCGTGCCCGGTCGATGATGTGGAGGATCTCGGCGGCGGCGTCGCGGACCTCGGCCCGGGAGATGTCCGGGTCGATCATCCCGAGCTCGTACATCGCGTTGATGACGCCGTCCACATCGTCGCGGGCGGCGGCGATGGCGGTCCGGATGATCTGGTCGCGGGTGGCGGGCCGCAGCTGGATCACCATCCCCCAGTCCAGGAGGACGACGCGGCCGCGCTCGTCGACGAGGATATTCCCGGGGTGCGGGTCGGCGTGGAGGATCCCCTCGACGAGGAGCATCCGCACGTAGATCTCGGTGAGCGTCTCCATCAGCCGGTCGAAGGAGAGGTCGCCGCTGGCGAACCGGCCCGCGAGCTCGTCGACGGGGTCGCCATCGATCCACCCCATGACCAGGACGCGGCGCCGGACCATCCCCTCGACCGCCTCCGGCGCGATGACGTCCTCGCGGTCGCCGAAGTGCTTCTGGAAGAGCTCCATGTGGCGGGCCTCTTCGCGGAAGTCCATCTCCACGCGGACCCGCACGCTGAACTCCCGGACCACGTTGGTCAGCGCTTTCACGTGGTGGTTCCGGAAGAGGATGTTGAGGAGGTAGAGGATCCGGAACGAGATCTCGAGGTCCAGCGCCACGAGTCGCTCGACATTCGGTCGGAGCACCTTGACCGCGACGTCGCGGCCGCCGAGTCGTGCCCGGTGGACCTGCCCCAGGCTGGCGGCCGCCACCGGCTCGTTCTCGAACGCGTCGAACAGCTCGTCCACCGGTGCGCTCAGCTCCTCGGCGATGACCGCCCGGATCCGCGCAGGCGGGTCGGGCGGGACCCGATCCTGGAGCGACGAGATGGCGCTCAGGTACGGCTCCCGCAGGATGTCGGCCCGGGCCCCGAAGACCTGGGCGAGCTTGATGAACGTGGGCCCGAGCCCGGCAATGGTCCGGGTCAGCCGCTCGGCCCGCTTCCGGTGCTTCTCGTCCGACAGCCGTCGGGGCCGCCCGAGCACGATCCACCGGCGCCGGTCCCGGAGGAACGCGATGACGTACGGGACCAGCCGGAGTACGATGGCGATGGACCGGCCCCAGCGTCTCATGGCAGCCTCACAGGAGGAAGTAGCTGGCCAGCCCGAGGAGCAGGAAGAAGCCCGTGATGTCGGTGGTCGCCGTCACGAACATGGAGGAGGCGATGGCCGGGTCGGCGCCCATCCGCTCCAGCAGCACGGGGACGAATGCGCCCATGAACGACGCCACGATGAGATTCGCCCACATGGCCAGCATCACCACCACGCCGAGCATGATCCCCGGGCCCGGAAGCTCTCCGCCCACCTGGAGCACGTTGAACAGGATGTGGGCGGCGACGCCGACCACGATTCCGAGAACGGCCCCGTTCACGAGCCCCACCAGCAGCTCCTTCGCCGCCGCTTTCCAGCGGCTGGAGGACCCCTCCCGGATCAGCGCCAGCCGCCGGACCGTGACTGCCAGCGACTGGGTGCCGGCGTTCCCGCCGAGCCCGGCGATCACGGGCATGATCCCCGCCAGGATGGCCATGGCGGCGATCGTGCTCTCGAAGAAGATCACCACGGTGGCGCCCAGCGATGCGGTCACGATGTTCAGCACGAGCCACGGGAGCCGGGCCCGGACCGCGTCGATCCAGTCGCCCTGGACCTCCTCCTCGCCGCTCCCGCCGGCCAGGCGCAGGATGTCTTCCGTCTGCTCCGCCTCGATCACGTCCAAGACGTCATCCCACGTGATCCGTCCCAGCAGCGTGTCCCGGGGCCCGACCACCGGGACCGACGGCTCGTTGTACCGTCCCATGAGCCGGCCGACCTCCTCCTGGTCCATGTCCACGGGAACCGAGACCGGCAGCGGCTCCACCAGGTCGGCGATCCTGTGGTCGGGGTCCGCCATGACCAGCTCCTGGAGCCCGACCTGGCCCTGCAGCCGGCGCAGGAGGTCCACGACGAAGATGTTGTAGAAGTCGTCGCCGATCTCCCGGGCCTGCCGGCGCACCTCCTCGATCGCTTCGCCCGCTGTCAGGTGCACCGAGATGGCGATCAGCTCGGTGGTCATGATCCCGCCGGCCGACTCCTCCGGGTAGGCGATCAGCTCCCGCAGCTCGCTGGCATCGATCGGCTCCAGCGTGCTCAGGACCTGTGCCTGCTCGTGGGGCTCCAGCTCGCCGATCAGGTCGGCGGCATCGTCGCTGTGGAGCTCCTCGAGGAGCTCGCTGATCCGCTGCGGCTCCAGCGCGACCAGGATGTCCTCGGGGTGCTGGTGCGCCTCCATCTCCGCCAGCGTCTCCGATGCCAGGTCCGCCGGCAGCAGGTCGAGGATCCGGACCCGATCGGCCTCGGCCTCGAAGTGCTCGATGACGTCGGCCAGGTCGCTGGGGTGGAGCTCCGCCAGGAACGCACGGAGCGCACCGTCGTCCTCGGCGGCCACGAGCGCCTCCAGACGCGCCATCCGCTGCTGCAGCTCGTCGACCTGCTGGGTCTCGGGCGTGCTCATGGCGCCGGCTCCGGGTCCGTCCCCGGGAACGGTGAGGGCGGCCGGGCCCCGGGCGCGTCCGGCGGGGGCGGCTCCCTGCCGGCGGGCCCCGTGGGCGGGACGGCGCCGGCCGAGAACACGTAGGTGAACCCCTCCTCGATGGTCACCGGCAGGCGGATGAGCCGGGCCTCCGGCACGATGATCAGGAACCCGGTCACCGGGTTGGGCGCCGTGGGCAGGAAGACCGTGACGCCGTTCTCCATCCGGTTCTCCAGCGCACGGGGCGCCCGTCCCGTCTCGAACCCGAGCGTCCACTGGCCCGGCGACGGGTACTCGAAGAGGACCACGGAGCGGAAGAAGCGCCGCTCCTCGCCGCCGAACACGCTCCCCACGATCCGGCGGGTAGCGTTGTAGAGTCGGCTGACCACGGGGACCCGATCCAGCGCCCCGTCCCACCAGTCCACGACCTTGCTCCCGACGGTGGCCTCGGCCACCCACCCGACGGCCAGGAGCAGGAGGATCAGGAGCACGAGCCCGAGGCCGGGGATGGCGAAGCCGATGATGCTGTAGAGCGACCGGCCGAGGATCCCGTCGAGCGTGGTGAAGAGCCACCAGAGGATGAAGACGGTGACGCCCAGCGGCGCGATGACGATGAGCCCCGCGATCAGCCGGCGCCGGAAGACCTTCGTCAGCCCGTTCACGCGACCTCCAGCCCGGCCACGATCCGCTCCTGGTGCTGCCACATCTCGCTCGACTCCCGGTCGGTCTCCGGGTGGTCGTAGCCGAGGACGTGGAGCGTCCCGTGGACGGCGAGCCGGGCGAGCTCCCGGACGGGCGACTCACCCCGCTCGGCCGCCTGCTCGATCGCGCGCTCGGTCCCCAGGTAGATGTCGCCCACCGGCGGCTCGCCCGGCCCGTGGAGCGCGAATGCCAGCACGTCGGTGGGGTGGTCGCGGTCGAGCCAGTCCCGGTTCAGCGCCGCCATGCTGGGATCATCCAGGAGCGTCAGCGACAGCTCGCCCTCCGCCACGCCCCGGTCCGCGGCCGTGGCCCGGGCCGCCCGCTCCACGACCGGCCGCGCACCCTCGATCCCGGCCTCGACCACCGGATTCACCCGCACCGTCAACGGCATCAGCGGGCCTCCGCCGGCACGTCCTCCCGGACGCCCTCGCTGTGCTCGGGCGCGGACTTCTGCTCCAGCCCCGACTCCTTCGGCGGGTAATCGAGTCGCTGGTGGTACATCCCCGAGAGCACGTTCACGAACTGCCCCTTGATCCGGGCGAGCTCCTCCAGCGTGAGCGGCGTCTCGTCCAGCTGCCTGGCGTCGATCTTGACCTGGACGATCCGGTCGACCAGCTCCGTGATGCTCTCCGGCGATGGGTCCGGGAGTACCCGGGCCGCCGACTCCACCGAGTCGGCCAGCATGACGATGGCCGTCTCTTTCGACCGGGGCCGGGGGCCGGGGTACGCGAAGTCCTTCGCGTCGAGCTCGCTGTCCGGGCTCGCTTCCTTCGCCTGGTTGTAGAAGAAGCTGATCGACTGGGTCCCGTGGTGCTCGGCGATGAACGTCTTCACCACCTCCGGCAGGTTGGCCTCATCGGCCAGCCGGAGCCCTTCGATCACGTGCTCCCGGATCCGCTGCGCCGACGTCGCCGGCTTCAGCCGATCGTGGGGGTTCTGCCCCGACAGCTGGTTCTCGATGAAGTAGTGGGGCCGCACGATCTTGCCCACGTCGTGGTAGTAGACGCCCACCCGGGTCAGCAGCGGGTTGGCGCCGATGGCCCCGGCCGCCGCCTCGGCCAGGTTCGCCACGTTGATGGAGTGGGCGTATGTTCCCGGCGCCTCCATGGACAGCCGTCGCAGGAGCGGCCGGTTCGCGTCGGCCAGCTCCAGGAGCGTCTGGTCGGTGGTGATCCGGGTGAAGCCTTCGAGCAGCGGCATGAAGCCCATGGCAGCGAACGCGCTGGCCACGGCGTTCACCGTGCCCCACATGGTGAAGGTCCCGATGTCCCGGACCGGCCATCCCTGGAGCAGGCCGAGGATCAGTGCCGCGGCCAGGTACCCGCCGGAGATCAGCAGGATGAAGCTCCAGATCTGGGCCCTCCGCCGGACCACCCGCACGGACAGCGAGGCCACGGCGCCGCCCGTGACCAGCGAGAGCAGTCCGACGATCCCGAGGAACGGGGTCTGGCCGGTGAGCAGGATCGCCAGGACCAGCGAGAGGGTGAGCGCGAGCCGCCCGTTCCAGAGCGTGGCCACTACCAGTGCCGGGAACGCGATGGGGATCAGCGCGATCTCGGGCGAGTCCACGGTGGCGATCCCGGCGGTCACACCCAGGAGTGTCAGCACCAGGAACGTGACTACCAGCACGTGCCGCAGCCGGGAGTAGAGCTCGTTCCGGTAGAGGAAGAGCACCCCCCCGAAGAGCGAGAGCACGAGGAGATTGAAGAGGAACCCGCCGAAGGTCCGCAGCCCCCGGTGCCCCTCCCCCAGCCGACCGAGCTGCTGCAGCTCCTGCCGGTACGCCCGGAACCGCTCCACATCCGCCTCGGTGACCGGCTCCCGGGCGGGAACCACCCGCTGCCCCTCCTGGATCTGGGCCTTGATCGGGTTCACCGCCGCCCGGCTCCGCGCCCGGGCCTGCTCGGTGGCCTCCCAGGCCGGCCGGATGCTCGGCACCATGAACCGGACGAGGATCAGCCGCTGGAGCTGCTCGTAGCCCTGCGGCGCGTTGTCGGGGACGTGAAACCGCGACCGTTCGTAGAAGTCGCCGTTGTCCCCGATGCTGTCCGGGTCCACCAGTTGCTGCCGGCCGCCGCCCTGGATCTGGATCCGCTGGCCGGCCGCCGCCTCGAGGTCCGCGCTCATGGCCACGCCCCGGGGCAGCTCCTCGCGGATCATGCCCCGGACCGTCTGACGCAGCCGGTCGCGGAGCTCCGGGTCCACGAGCAGGTCCACGTCGGCCGACGACGGCGGGATCGCGTACGATGAGAGCAGGTCACGGACGCGACGACGGGCGGCGGCGGGGTCGGCGGCGCTGGTGGCGCTGTCCACCCGCGCGAAGAAGCGCTCGACACTCGCGAGCATGGAGTCCACGGCCGTCGAGTCGTACACGAAGATCGGGCTGATGCTGGCCGCGGCGTCCTGTCGCTCCCGTTGCAGCTCCTCCTCCGTCTTGTAGACCGGGAACGGGACGTCGGCGATGACGTCCTCCTCGAGGACCGCACCCCGCTCCACTGGCGGCGCGTCGGGGAGCGGTGTCACGGGGAACAGGAAGCTCGTCGCCCCGGCCACCAGGAGGAGGATCGCGATCCGGGCGCCGTGGTGGAGGACCCCATCGGGCCAGGGCCGCTCCGGCCGCCGGTTCAGGATCTTCCGCAGATCGCCCCAGTTCATGACTCGCGCCTCAGTCGGTCTCGGTAGGCTCGCCGCCCGCAGCGGCGTACGCATCGATGATATCCTTCACCAACCGATGACGCACCACGTCCTTGGCCTCCAGGTAGGTGAAGTTGATCCCGTCGATCCCCTTGAGGATCGCCTCGATCTCGAGCAGCCCCGACTCGCCGCGGCGCACCAGGTCGATCTGCGTCTTGTCGCCGGTGATGACCGTGCGGGAGTTCAGCCCCAGTCGCGTCAGGAACATCTTCATCTGGGCCCGGGTCGCGTTCTGGGCCTCGTCGAGGAT
Organism: Candidatus Longimicrobiales bacterium M2_2A_002; assembly: GCA_051418035.1. Classification (GTDB taxonomy): domain Bacteria; phylum Gemmatimonadota; class Gemmatimonadetes; order Longimicrobiales; family RSA9; genus JAWVYT01. Next base: position 7,590 of record JBPRGE010000011.1, on the reverse strand, counting down.
GACGAAGGCATCGGCCAGCGTGCGGCCCCGCATGTACGCCAGCGGCGCGATCTCGATGGTCCGGCTCTCGATGTAGCGCCGCACGCGGTCCTGCGGCAGCATGTCCTCCAGCGCGTCGTAGAGCGGGCGCAGGTACGGGTCGACCTTCTCCTGCAGGTCGCCCGGCAGGAAGCCGAGCGACTCGCCGGCCTCCACGGCCGGCCTGGCCAGGATGATCCGCTTGACCCGGTTCTTCAGCAGCGCGTCCACGGCCATGGCCACCGCCAGGTACGTCTTCCCGGTCCCGGCGGGCCCGATGGAGATGACGATGTCGTTCTTGGCGATGGCCTCCAGATAGGTGGCCTGCCCCTCGGAGCGGGGCTGGATCACTTTCCGCAGCCCCGGCAGCAGGATCCGCAGGTCGTCCCGCCCGACGCCCTCCTCGGCTCCCTCGAGCTCCACCTCGGGACCGGCCGGCTCGCCCTCCTCCAGCCCCGCGTTCGAGGCCAGTCGCCGGATGTCCTCCACACCGAACGGCGTCTGGAGCCGGGCCATGTCCACGAGCTTCTGGGCCACCGGGATCGCCCGCTCCACATCCGCCAGCTCGCCGGAGAGGATCAGGTAGTCGCCTCGCAGGATCACCCGACACCCGGTCTGCTTCGCCAGCTCCTGGAGGTGGGCATCGTTCACCCCCGCCAGGAGCAGGTAGTCCGCGCCCTCGCTGGGCAGCCGGTGCTGGATGACGGTCGGTTCGTCCATTCGCTCCCCTACTCTCGTCGCGCGATGTGCAGCTCCGCCAGCTCCCCGTCGGTCACCGGCGAGGGCGCACCCTCGAACAGTGCGCGGGCCGCCGTGGTCTTCGGGAAGGCGATCACGTCCCGCAGGCTCGGCACGCCCGTCAGCAGCATGATCAGCCGATCGACGCCGAAGGCGAACCCGCCGTGGGGCGGGACGCCGTACCGGAACGCCTCCAGCAGGAACCCGAACTTCCGGTCGGCCTCCTCACGGTCGATGCCGAGCGCGCGGAACACCAGCCGCTGGACCTCCGCGTCGTGGATCCGGATCGACCCGCTCGCCAGCTCGTGCCCGTTGTACACCGCATCGTACGCCCGCGATCGGACGAAGGCGTCGAACAGCGCCCGCCCGGTCTCCGGGCCCGCCGGCCCGTCGCCGACGTGCTGGGCGATGGCCTCCAGGTCGTCGGGGTGCGGCGCCGTAAACGGGTGGTGGGACGCCACCACGCGCCCGGCGTCCACGTCCCACTCGAAGAGCGGGAAATCCACGATCCACGCCCACGCATGCTCATCGGGGTCGCGCAGCCCCAGCACATCGCCCAGGTGGCGGCGGAGCGCGTCCAGCGCCCCCTCGGCCCCGCGGACCAGCTCGGCGTCCGACGCACCGCCGTGGCTCTCGGCCACCCGCGGACGCGTCCAGAACGACCCGATGACCGCCACGAACACGTCGCCCGCCTCGATCCCGGCCGCGTCCTGGAACCGGGCGCCGATCTCCTCGTCGAGGAACCGGGCGAACTGGCCGGACCAGCCGTCGTCGGCCCGCTTCACCCAGAGGCACCCCGGCGCGCCCGCAGCCCGGGCCACGTCGTTCAGCGCGTCCAGGTCCTTCCGGCTGAGTGCGTCCGCCGCGCCCTTCGCCACCACGCCCTTGATCCGGTCGCCGCTCTCCTCCGTGCCCGAGAAGAGGCGGAACTCCGTCTCCCGGAGCACATCCGTCACATCCACGAACTCCATCCCGAACCGGAGGTCGGGCTTGTCGGTGCCGTACCGCTCCATGGCCTCCGCGTACGTCAGCCGCCGGAACGGCGTCTCCAGCTCGACATCCAGCACTTCCTTCCAGAGGGCGGCCATGGCCCGCTCGCCCACGCCCAGCACGTCCTCCTCGTCCACGAACGACATCTCGGCATCGATCTGCGTGAACTCGGGCTGCCGGTCCGCCCGCAGGTCCTCGTCCCGCAGGCACCTGGCGATCTGGAAATATCGGTCGAACCCGCTGACCATGAGCAGCTGCTTGTAGATCTGCGGGCTCTGCGGAAGGGCGTAAAACTCACCGGCATGGAGGCGACTCGGCACCAGGTAGTCCCGGGCGCCCTCCGGCGTCCGCCGGGTCAGCATCGGGGTCTCGATCTCCCAGAAGCCCTCGTCCGTCAGGTGCCGGCGTACCGCCTGCATCGCCCGGTGCCGCACGCCGAGCGCGCTCCGCAGCTGCTCCCGCCGCAGGTCCAGGTACCGGTACTTCAGCCGCAGCTCCTCCGCCGGCTGCTCCTCGCCCGGGACCTGGTAGACCGGGATCGGCGGCGTCGCGGCCGCGGCCAGCACCTCCAGCGACGTCACGTGGACCTCGACCGCGCCCGTGGGCATCTCGTCGTTCTCCTGCCCCTCCGGACGCCGGGCCACCTCCCCCTCCACGGCGATCACCGTCTCGGCACCCAGGTGCGACGCCCGCTCCACGGTGTCGGCATCCGCCGTTTCCGGATCGATGGACAGCTGGACCAGCCCCGACCGGTCCCGGAGGTCGATGAAGATCAGCCCGCCGAGGTCGCGGCGGCGATGCACCCAGCCGGCGAGTCGGACGGTCGCGCCGGCGTCGTCGCCGCGCAGCGCGCCGACAGTGGTGGTCCGGTGCGCAGTAGCAAGCTCCTGACTCATATGTGGTCCTTCCTCTTGGTCGGCAGCAGGCGGCCCGCGGCCAGGTAGAACAGCCCGGCGCCCGCCGCATCGGCGATCCAGTCCATGACATCGGCGTTGCGCGTGCCCAGCGTCGACTGGTGCAGCTCATCGGCCATCCCGGTAAGGAGCACCACGCCGAGCGCGAGGAGCCCCTCGCGGTGGCCCCGCCGGCTCCCGGTCCACGCGGCGATGGCACCGCCCACGCCGTACAGTACGAAGTGGGCGGCCTTGTCCGAGCCGGAAGGGAGCGGTGTCCCGGAGAGCTGGAGTGTGCCCAGGGTCAGCACGGCCGCCGCCCAGAGGACGAGCGGCAGGTACGCCAGAATCAGCCTCACCCGGTCTCGGCCTCGCGCAGTACCCGGCGGAAGGCCTCCCCGTCCTCCGCACCGATCAGCCGGTCGCGGAGATCCGACCTGCGTACGAGGCGCGAGATCCGGCTGAGCGCCTTGATGTGGGGCCCGGCCGCGGACTCCGGGCCGACCAGGAGGAAGACGAGGCGTACGGGCTCCCCGTCCAGCGCGTCGAAGTCGACGGGCTCCGCCGTCACGCCGGCGGCAATGGACAGGTCGGTGCACGCGTCGCTCTTTCCGTGGGGGAGCGCCACGGCGTGGCCGATCCCCGTGGAAAGGACTTTCTCCCGCTCCCGGACGACCCGGAGCACCGCGTCGCGGTCGCCGGCGCACACGTCCGGGTCGAGCACGTCCACGAGCTCGCGCAGCACGTCGTCTTTGGTCGTGGCCTCGAGCGGCACCTTCACCCGCATCGAGTCCAGGAGATCGGCTATCAGGACCACAGCTCGCTCAGGAGGGTTCGACTCTCTCGGCAATCGGCCTAAAGTAACCGCGGCCCAGGACTGCGACAACCGAGCCCGGCGCCCCCGCGGCGCGGCTCTGTCGCCCCGGCCCCGGCCGGGCGACCGGGCGTCAGCGATCGGCCGTGCCCGCCCTCCGCACGGACCCGAACCGCCGGGCCACGGCCAGGAGCCACGCGCCGGCCACGCCGAACAGCAGCCACTGGCCGAGCCCCACCCACCCCAAGGAGACGAAGACCGACGCCTCCAGGAGGAACGCGGTGGGCGTCATGATCGCCGCCCAGCGGGTCGGCCGGGCGAAATCCCGCCACCCATCGGTCGCCCGGAAGCTGCCCACGGCGAGCGCCATGGCGGCGATCAGCGCCGCGAACCCCACGAACGACGCCACCAGGTGGACCGTACCCGTCGGCGTGACCGCCTGTCCCTGCGGGTCCACGGGGAACGCGGCGGCCGTGAGGACGGCCGCGCCCCAGACGCCGAGCGAGACCGCGACCCGTCGGCCGCGGGCCGGCGCGCCGGCGCCCAGGAATCCGGGGACCAGGTTCAGGCTGGCCAGCCCCAGCAGCACGAACGCGGTCCGTGCGACCCACCCGCCGGGCCCCACGGCGTACTCGCTGATGTAGCGCGTGATCGGGTCGTAGTGGGGGTGGACGATCAGGAGCCCCAGGATGAGGGTGAAGAAGCCGACCACGCCGGCCTCCGTGATCCAGGGGACCGGGAAGACCCGCCGCGCGTCGTCCGGCTGCTGCATGGCGTCCTCCGGTGGGAGTTCTCGTGGCCCGATGTTCGCAGTACGATACGGCCGTCTCATGACCATCACAAACGAACGTATCGATCTCATTGGCGCGGTCCCGGATCGGGCCCGCGACGCACTCCGCACCCATTTCGAGCAGCGGGGCGTGGCCTCGTACCGCGTGGGCCAGACGCTGAGCTGGATCTACGACAGGGTGGCCCTCTCGCCCGACGAGATCACCGAGCTCCCGCAGGAGGAGCGGGACGCCCTGGTGCGGGCGTTCGCCTTCACGTCGCCGGAGCCCGCCCGTGTCCAGCTCTCCGAGGATGGCACCGCGAAGCACCTCTGGCGCCTCGAGGACGGCGAGCTGGTCGAGAGCGTCCTGATCCCGTCCGAGGACCGGCTGACGCTCTGCATCTCGAGCCAGGCCGGGTGCGCCATGGCGTGCACCTTCTGCGCGACCGGCTGGTCCGGCTACCGGCGGAACCTCACGGCCGGCGAGATCGTGGCCCAGTACCGGGGCGCGCGACGGTGGGCGGAGGCCGAGGATCGGGGCCCGATCACCAACATCGTCTACATGGGGATGGGCGAGCCGCTCATGAACCTCGGCCCGGTCATGGACTCGCTCACGCTGCTGAACCACGGCTACGACGTCGGCGCCCGCCGGATCACCGTCTCCACCGTGGGCATCGTGCCCGGGATCGACGCGCTGGCCGGGCGGCCCGAGCAGTTCAAGCTGGCGCTCAGCCTGCACGCCCCGACCCACGGGCTCCGGGAGAAGATCGTGCCGGTGGAGAAGAAGTATCCGATCGCGGACCTCATGGAGAGCCTGCGTCGCTTCGACGAGGCCGGCGGCCGGCGGGTCACCTTCGAGTACATCATGATCGACGGGGTCAACGACGACCCGGCGCTGGCCGACACCCTCGCCGGGCTCGCCGAAGAGGTCCGGGCCCACGTCAATCTGATCCCGTACAACCCCATCCCCGGGCCCGACTGGCAGCCATCGCCGCCGGCCCGGATCCGGGACTTCGCCCGGCGGCTGGAGGATCGGGGGATCAACACCACCATCCGCACCCCCAGGGGTCGCGACATCGCCGCCGCGTGCGGCCAGCTCAGGGCGGAGCACGAGACGAGCCCGCCCAGGCCCTTCGTCGAGCTGACGGCCGGGTAGCCGGCCGGGCGGCGGGCAGCGACCCGGGCGACCGCCGCGGCCGAACGTCCTACCGCACCGCCGTCCGGAAATCGGCCGGCGGCTCCCACGACGCCCGCCGGATCGGGGAGCACCCGAACTGGAGCCACGCCATCAGCGCCTCGCAGCTCCCGTCGATGCGGAACTCGACCCGCTCGACCGCCGGGAACTGGAACGCCGTGGCCGTCAGCTCGCCCACCAGCATGAGCGCGCCGGCCGAGCTCACCGCGTTCGGGATCACCGGGCGCAGGTCCTGGAAGTCCACCACCACGAACCCGTCGTCGAGCCGGACGCTGCGGAGCATCCCCGCCGTCTCCCGGGAGAACCACGACTGGAGCCCCGCCCGGCGCTCCGCCGGTGTCGGCCCCTCCAGGAGCTCCGTGAACGCGGCGCGCAGCCCGTTCAGCGATCCCGGCACGGCCCGGGGTGCCGGGACCTGCTCCTCGGCGGTATTCGTGAAGTACACGAAGACCGTGTCGAACCCGGTCAGAGGCGGCATCGCGACCGTGTCTCCCGGGTCCACGTCCCATCCCGGCGCCCTCTGGATGCTGTCCGCGTCGGTCACGCTGCTGTCGGCCGCGGTATCGGCACGCCCGGCCGCGGGCTCGGGGGAAGGTCGGTCGCACGCCCCGACGGCCAGGACGCCGAGCAGCAGGCCCATCGCGGCGCGGCATCGGACCGCCGCCCGGCCTCGACGCTCCGCGGTCCGGGCCGCGGTGGGTGGTACGACGACGCGACTCACGAGCCGCCCGCCGCCGAGTCCGGCGCCGCCCCGTCGGAATCCGGGTCGCCCTGCCCCACCAGCCGCTGGAGGCGCTCCAGCCAGCTGCGGTCGGGCGGCGGGGTGGGCGGCCAGTCGTCGCCGAGTACCACGGTGGCCTCGAGCATGAGGGCGGAGTCCACCGCGGTGATGACGGAATCGATCCCCAGCGCCCGGGCCACCGCCCGGGCCCGGTCCGGCGCCCCGACCCGGTCGATCACCACGGAGACCTCGTGGCGGAAGTGGTCGGCGTTGCCGAAGAAGACCACATCGAACCCGTCGCCCCGGAGCTGGTAGGTGGCGTCCCGGGCGAGCCCGCTGGTACCGGCCCCGTTCAGGACCTCCACGCGGACCTGGCCCGGCCGCGCCTCCCCGGCGCCGAACGCCCGCAGCCCCGTGTCGGCCGGCTCATCGTCCCAGACCCCGGCCACCGCCGAGACCACGAAGGCGCCCACGAGCCCGAGCGTCACGTACAGCGCCGTGGACACGAAGCGTCCCGAACCGTCGGCCATCAGTCTTCCCCCACGATCGCGTTCCAGAAGTCGACGGTGGGCTCCCGCAGCGGGTGCCCACCGTCCAGCGTGCGCCCGATCCGCTCCGCCAGGACCTCGCGCAGCACCGCGTCCATCGCCGTCGGGGCCCTGCGTCGCAGCTCGCCCGGGCGGGCGGTGGCGTGGCGGCGGCCGGGCTCCGTGAAGTCGGCCACGTAGAGCGCCTTCCCGAGACGGTCGAAGTCGGGGTGGCCCGTGGTGTGCCACCGCACGGCCGTAAGGAGCGGACCGTCGTCGACGCCCGCCGCCTCCAGCCGCTCCGCTGCGGCCGGTCCGTGCAGCAGGCCGCCGGGCAGGTCCCGGAGCTCCGCGGGCACGTCATCGCGGAGCGTCTCCGGGTCCGCGTCCCGGAGCACGTCGTGGAGCATGGCGGCCGCCCGCCAGCGGCGACGCGTACCGGCTTCCAGCTCCAGCGCCTCGGCCCAGCCGACCATCACCTCGGCCACCCGGGCCATGTGGGCCCGGCGGTCGGGCGTGGCCTCGGCCCAGTCGGGGAGGCGGCCATCCGCAGCGGCGTCGATCAGAGGATGCATCACGGCGTCGAAGGTAGGGCTTCGGGCGCTCCTACGAAACGAGGGCGGGGGCGCCGTGGCCGCAGCGCCCCCGCCCCGTCGCGGCCCCGCCGGGAGCCGCCCGGTCGGACGATCGTCAGGCGGGCTCGATCCGGAGCTGGCCGCCCGGGGTCTCCCGGGTCGGTCGCGGGCGGATCCGGTTCTCGTCGTCCACGAACACGAGCCGCGGTTCGAAGCCCTCGAGCTCCGCCTCGTCATACTGGGCGTACGACATGATGATGACCTTGTCGCCGGGCTGGACCAGCCGGGCGGCCGCACCGTTCAGGACCACATCGCCGGAGTCCTCGACCCCGGTGATCACGTACGTCTCG